>DASYBM010000009.1 GCA_036500765.1 Candidatus Sulfotelmatobacter sp. | reverse complement strand
GCACAACTCCGCCCAGGGTTCCAGATCAGTCATTCTTCCGCTCTTCGTCCGGCAAACGTTGTAGATGCATCCGGCAGCCACCCGCGATACTCTAATAGCAGCGATGTTGCGCCTCATCCACTTCCCGGGCACTCTCCTCTAGCGGCTCCCGCCGCCATTGCCTCGCCGCGTCCTATCCCATTATCTGAATCGATCCACACCGGCCGCCATGGCCGAGGAGACTCCCGATGTTTGAACGCCTGGAACAGATTGCCGCCCGCTACGAAGAGCTGGGCCGCGAGATGGCCTCTGACGAGGTTGTCAACGATCACGAAAAGTACCAGAAGGTGGCCAAGCAGCACCGCGACCTGCAGTCCGTGGTCGACACCTTCCGCGATTATCAGCGGACCAAACAAGGCATCGCCGATTCTCAGCTCATGCTCGCGGAGACCGATCCCGAGATCCGCGCCATGGCGCAGGATGAGCTGACGCAGCTGGAAGAGCGACTGCCCAAGATCGAAGAAGATCTGAAGCTGAAGCTGCTGCCCAAGGACCCGAACGACGAGAAGAACGTCATCCTGGAGATCCGCGCCGGCACCGGCGGCGACGAGGCCTCGCTCTTCGCGGCGGAGATCTTCCGCATGTACTCACGCTTCGCTGAGCAGCATCGCTGGAAGGTGGAGGTGCTGTCGTCCTCGGAGTCCGGCATCGGCGGATTGAAGGAAGTCATCGCCATCATCGAAGGCGACCGTGTCTACTCGCAGCTCAAGTATGAGTCCGGTGTGCACCGCGTGCAGCGTGTGCCGGCAACGGAGACGCAGGGGCGCGTGCATACCTCCGCCATCACTGTCGCGGTGCTGCCCGAGGCCGAAGACGTGGACGTCAAGATCGAAGCCAAGGACCTGCGCATCGACACCTTCTGCTCGTCGGGTCCGGGGGGCCAGTCGGTGAACACGACCTACTCGGCGGTGCGCATCACCCACATTCCGACCAATACCGTCGTCAGTTGCCAGGACGAAAAGTCGCAGATCAAGAATCGCGAAAAAGGTATGCGCGTCCTGCGCTCGCGGCTTTACGAAATTGAAATGGAAAAGCAGCAGTCGGCGCTGGCCAAAGAACGCAAGGCAATGGTCGGCTCCGGCGACCGCAGCGAAAAAATCCGCACCTACAATTTCCCCCAGAACCGCCTCACCGACCACCGCATCGGCTTCACCATCCACCAACTCGAACAGGTGATGGACGGCAAACTGCAACCCCTGATCGAAGCGCTCACAACGCACTATCAGGCAGAGAAGCTGAAGCAGGAATCGGCAACCGTAGCCTAAGATGCTCACGTAGCGGCAGCCGCCCCGGCTGTCCCGCCAGGGCGAAGCCTTACCAGAGAGTTCGAACACCAGAGGATTGCAACCGTCGATCACGCGTAACTAGCTCCGCTTTCAGAGAGGCGGCTGTCGCCGCGATGATGCGATCGGGCATGTCAGGAACCTCACCTCGATTCACTTCCTGAACGGCTCGTGCAACAGCAGCGTCGAGCGGAACCACGACCACGTTTCCAGCGGGGTCTTCCAACGCGGCCTTGAGTCTTTCCCATGCCTCCGCCGGCAGTCTACCCTTCTCACAGAGATAGATTATTTCAACCAGTGATATCGCTGAGACAAAAATCCCGTCGTCATCGCGCTCCACGTTTTCGATCGCGGAGCGCGCTCTTGCGGACAGTTGTGACGAGCCGGAAAGAAACCAGATGATGGCGTGGGTGTCCAGCACCAGAGGCATCAGGAAACGTCTCTGGGGAAATTTCCCCACATTTCGCGACGGGCGCTCGATATGTCGTTCTCGCTCACGCGCAAGTCGAGGTCGGCCCAAAGCCCTCGCAGGCTGCGGTACCTTCGCTCGGACCTCTCTTGCAGCCGAGTGACGAAGGCGAGAACTTCCTTTTGCCTCTGCGGAGGCAAATCGCGCAACTTCTGGAGGACCTGTTCCTCGAAAGTCATGAAGTGTGTGTCCCTTCTGCCCGATTATACTTGGCCGAGCAAGAGCTTCCCGGAAAAGAATAAGGAGGAATGTGACGGACCTGCACTCAGCTCTCTCGACTGTTCTCTTCACCCGCTACGCCGCGAATGCCGCCCGCGTGCGCGAACTGGCCACGCCGCTCAGCGAGGCCCAGTTTTGGCGAAAGCCGTTCCCTTATGGCAACAGCTTCGGCCATCTCGTGCTGCACCTGACCGGCAACCTGAGTTACTACATTGGCGCGCAGATCGCGCAGACGGGATACTTCCGCGACCGCCCGCGCGAATTCAACGATCCCAATCCGCCGTCGAAAGCCGAAGCGCTGAGGAGTTTCGATGATGCAGTCGCCATGGTGCAGAAAACTATCAGCGCGCAGTCGCCGGACGATTGGACCAAAGAGTACTCAGGCGTCGGCAGCAATTGCAGCAATCGCCTCGACATGATCCTGCAATGCGCCGCCCACATGCAGCATCACATCGGGCAGATGATCTATCTGACGTACGAGCACGCCCGACTGGCTGACCAGGGCATCGGCTAACAACGCCGTGCCCACGCCAAAAATCCCTACTTCTCGCAAAAGACGCGAGAAATGGGGCACCCGACTTTACTCTGTGTTCCCCTGTGCCCTCTGTGGTTAAAATCGACCGCGTGCAGCTAAAAGAAGTTCTCGCGTCAGCCATCGCGCGCCTTACGGCGAACAATGTGCCATCGCCGCGCCTCAACGCGGAGACCCTCCTAATGTTCACGCTGAACTGTGATCGCGCATATTTATTCGCGCATCCCGAGCGCGAACTTACGGCGGACGAGCGGGCTCGCTACGAATCTGCTTTGGCCGAACGCGCGCGCGGCGTGCCGGCGCAATACATCACCGGGCATCAGGAGTTCTGGGGGATGGATCTGATCGTCAGCCCGGCAGTGCTGATTCCGCGGCCGGAGACGGAGCATTTGATCGAAGCTGTGATTGACGTGACTAGAGTTGGCGGGCAGGAGTGCCCGCTCCACATTGGGTTGCCCCACATTGGGTTGCCCCACATTGGTCTGGACTCATCGTCCGAGGTCCGAGGTCCGAGGTCTGACGTTCGTATCGTCGACGTCGGCACCGGCTCCGGCTGCATTGCTCTGGCGCTGGCCAAGGAATTTCCTCGCGCTGAAATTCATGCGACCGATATCTCGGCTGCCGCTCTGGACATCGCGCGCGCGAATGCGGCGCGGTTGCAACTTGCCGATCGCATTCAGTTCCATCAGACAGATCTGCTCGAAGGCATCGTCGGGCCTTTCGACTTCGTTATCTCGAACCCGCCCTATGTCGGCGAGTCGGAGGAATATCAGGTGCAGATGGAGGTGCGCAAGTTTGAGCCGCGCAATGCCGTGTTTGCGGGACCTACCGGTTTGGAGGTCATTTCCAGGCTGATTCCGCAGGCGCATGCGGCCTTGCGTCCCGGCGGCTGGCTGATTCTGGAAATCAGCGGAACGATCGCCGAAGAAACGAAACGGCTCTTGAGCGGATGGGGCGCCGTGCGCATCGTCAACGACTTGCAATCGATCCCACGAGTGGTCCAGGCGCGGAAGCCAGCAGGCTGATTTTCCCAATCGCCGCTTTGCGTTCTTTGCCGCAGCTTAGCGGCCTTTGCGTTGAGTTTTTTGTTCTAGAGGCGAAAATCAACAGCTCTAACGCAAAGGACGCGAAGAAATTCCGCAAAGAACGCAAAGAAACCAGCTTGAATGAATAACTGGCAGGCACGCTCGCGGCTAAGTCGTTGAGCTTTCGTGTAAGCTATTGCATTTTCGTGCAAGTCGTTGAAATGTCGTAGGGAGCTTCAGGAAGCCACAGTGTGCATTAATTTCGTACGCAGGAGGGTTACGGCGCTCGCGATGCCGATCGTCGATGCCAGTAGCGTTTCCGGCTCAGGAAATGGCATCGGGCACGACGCTCGGATTGCGGATCATGCGGCCGGGAGCCAAGGCGAACGGCCTGCAAATATGTATGTACATTTATGTACGTCTTGGAGAAATATCCTGCAAGCGCCGCGCTTTTTCAACGACTTACAACAGCGAAGAAGCCGTTGTTGATCTTGGGTCCAAGGTTGAGGCCGAGGGCCGAGGTTCCCGAGGTCTAACGTGGACGCCCGAACTCACCGCCGCACCGCCGCCGGCAATATTTCCTCGACATCGATGATGTCGGTCGGATAGTTCCCTGTATAGCAGGCCGAGCAGTAAGAAATCTTCTCGCCTTCCCCGCAGGCCTTCTTCAGGCCTTCGATGGAGAGATAAGCCAGCGAATCGGCGCCGATGTAGTCACGGATCTCGTCGACGGACTTGTTGGCGGCGATGAGTTGCTTCTTCGATGGAGTGTCTACGCCGTAGTAACACGGCGAGATTGTGGGCGGGCACGAAATCCGCATGTGCACTTCTTTCGCCCCGGCGTTGCGGATCATGCGGACAATCTTGCGGCTGGTCGTGCCGCGCACGATCGAATCGTCGATCAGCACCACGCGCTTGCCTTGCAGCAGCGAACGCACCGGATTCAATTTCAATCTCACGCCGAAGTCGCGCACACTCTGGCTGGGCTCGATGAAGGTGCGTCCGACGTAGTGATTGCGAATCAGGCCAAAGCGAAACGGGATGCCGCTCTCGGCGGCATAGCCAACAGCAGCGGTCACGCCGGAATCGGGCACGGGTACGACCAGATCGGCCTCCACTCCCGCTTCGCGCGCGAGTTGGCGGCCAAGTTCTTCCCGACTGGCCTGCACGGCGCGGCCGAAGACGATACTGTCAGGACGCGAGAAGTATACGTGTTCGAAAATGCAACTTGATTGCGGCGCGGCGCTGGTATAAAAACGCGAACTCACGCCCTCGGATCCGACGACGATCAGTTCACCCGGCTTTACATCGCGAATGTATTCAGCGCCGATGAGATCAAAGGCGCAGGTCTCGGAGGCGAAGACGACGGTGTCGTGCTTCTGACCTTCGAGCGCGGCGATGCGCCCCATGGCGAGCGGGCGAAAGCCGCGCGGGTCGCGGACGGCGAACACGCGATCGTTGCTCATCATCACCAGCGAAAACGCACCTTCCACCCGCCGCAGCGCATCGGCTACGGCTTCCGGCAGAGTTTGTTCTTTTGAGAGCGCGATCAGATGAACGATGACTTCGGTGTCGCTGTTGGTCTGAAAAATCGAGCCTTGACTCTCAAGGCGGGCGCGCACGTGTTGCGCATTGGTCAGGTTGCCGTTGTGGGCAAGGGCGATCGAGCCTTTGTTGGACTGCACCAGGATCGGCTGCGCATTCAGCAGCGCGGAGTCTCCGGCTGTCGAATAGCGCGTATGGCCGATGGCGAGCGAGCCGCGCATTTTCGAGAGCACGTCTTCGGTAAAGATGTCGGCCACTGAGCCCATGGCCTTGTGGGCGTGCGAAGTCAGGCCGTCGGAGGTGACGATGCCGGCCGATTCCTGGCCGCGATGCTGCAACGCATGCAGCCCAAGGTAGGCCAACTTTTCCGCTTCAGGATGGGCGAAGATTGCGACTACGCCGCACTCGTCGTGAAATTTGTCGGGCATTAAGCTTCTAGCTCCTGGCTTCTAGCTTCTAGCTAGAAGCCTTTGACGCCTCTGTGTTTCTCAGTGACCTCTGTGGTTCAGATCTTTCCTTCTGCTTTAACTTGCTACCAGTTCAGGATCGGTTTGCAGCGCCGACTGCAACGCGTTTTCGTACGAGTTGCATAATTCTTTCACCGGCGCTGAGATTACGATTTTTCCATCCAGCGAAATTTCCAGATGTTCTGGAATTGTTTCTCCGATTACGTCTGCTGTGACGCCGTGACTCGCCGCTACTTGTTTGATTCGCGTTACATGGGCTGGGTCGCAAGAGATCAGGATGCGGCTGGCGTCTTCGCCGAACAGGGCATACTCGGGGAAAAGGCCGTCAGAGGCCAGGTTCACGCGTGCGCCTACATTTTTCGGGAATGCTTTCTCCGCCAACGCAACCGCGACGCCGCCGTCGGCGCAGTCGTGCGCCGATTCGACCAAGCCTTGCTGAATCATTTCGATGATGGCCTTCTGCAACGCGGCTTCCCTTTCGAGATCGAGTTGTGGCGGATATCCCCAGAGGCTGCCCAAAATTTCTTTCGCGTACTCGGAGGAGCCAAACTCGACTTCTGCATCGGTGATATCGCCGGGCTCGCCGGCGCGCAATAGCACGATGGTGCGTCCGGGGGCGGCGAAGTGCATTTTCGCGGCCTTGTGCACGTCTTCGAGAATGCCGACGACTCCGAGCACGGGCGTGGGATAAATGCCCTCGCCGAGCGTCTCGTTGTAAAAGCTGACGTTGCCGCCGGTGATGGGAATTTCGAGTTCCTCGCAAGCTTTGGTGATGCCGTCGATGGTTTGCGAGAACTGCCACATAATGTGCGGCTTCTCGGGATTGCCGAAGTTCAGGCAATTCGTGGCGCCGACCGGAGTTGCTCCAGAGCAAGCGACTTTGCGGGCGGCTTCGGCGACCGCGTGCATTGCGCCGAGGCGCGGATCGAGATAGCACCAGCGGCCGTTACCGTCGAGCGCCATCGCCAGGCCGCGTTGCGAACCTTTGATGCGGATCACGCCTGCGTCACCTGCGCCAGGGGCTTCGACAGTGTTGGTCTGCACCATGTGATCGTATTGCTGCCACACCCAGCGCTTGCCGCAGATGTTAGGGCTGGCGAGCACTTGCTTGAGATTCGCAGTGAAATCTCCGGCGGCGAATTTGACGTGCTCCGGCTTCTCGCGCGGAACCGGCGGTTCCCAGCGCGCCAGCGGACGTTTGTACAGCGGCGCTTCATCGGTCAATGCGGGATTCGGTATCTCGGCTACAAGTTTGCCGTGTTCGAGGACGCGCAGTTTGTTGTCGGGGATGACCTTGCCGACTTCGACGGCATCGAGTCCCCATTTTTCGAAGACGCGGAAGACTTCTTGCTCGCGGCCTTTTTGCGCGACCAGCAGCATGCGCTCCTGCGATTCGCTGAGCATGATCTCGTAGGGAGTCATGCCGGTTTCGCGCTGGGGGACGCGATCAAGTTCGATCTCGATGCCCACGCCGCCGCGTCCGCCCATCTCGCAGGTCGAACAGGTAAGTCCGGCTGCGCCCATGTCCTGAATACCAATAACGGCGCCGGTCTGCATGGCTTCGAGACAGGCTTCGAGAAGAAGTTTTTCGAGGAACGGATCGCCGACTTGCACGTTGGGGCGCTTGGCTTCGGAAGCCGCGCTGAATTCTTCGCTGGCCATGGTGGCACCGTGAATGCCGTCGCGTCCGGTCTTGGCGCCGACGTAGATCACGGGATTGCCTTCTCCCGCCGCCCTGGCATAAAAGATTTCATTTTTTCGTACGAGGCCGAGGGCGAAGGCGTTGACGAGCGGATTGCCGGAGTAGCAGGGCTGGAACTTGGTTTCGCCGCCGAGGTTGGGAACGCCGAAGCAGTTGCCGTAAGAGGCAACGCCGGCGACCACACCTTCGAGGATGGAATGGTTTTTGTGGAGTTCGGCTTGCGTGGGAACGGACGCATTCGTCCGTCCTTCGGAAGGAATGTCGGGCGTGATTTCGGTCGTACCCCGGACGAACGCGTCCGGGGCCACGTGTGGTGTGATCGGGCCGAACCGTAGGGAGTCCATGACCGCTACCGGTCTTGCGCCCATGGTGAATATGTCGCGGAGGATGCCGCCTACGCCGGTGGTTGCGCCCTGGAAGGGCTCGATGAAGCTGGGGTGGTTGTGGGATTCGATTTTGAACGCGCAGGCCCAGCCGTCGCCGATGTCGATGATGCCGGCATTTTCTCCGGGGCCCTGCAAGACGATCTTGCTGCGAGTAGGCAGGCGCTTGAGATGCACGCGGGAGGATTTGTAGGAGCAGTGCTCGCTCCACATCACGCTGAAGATGCCGAGTTCGGTGAGCGTGGGCTCGCGGCCGCCGAGAAGCTGCTTGATTTTTTCGTATTCGTCGGGCGTGAGGCCGTGCTGGCGGAGGGTCTCCGGGGTGAAGGCTTGGGTGACAGTCGTGGGCATGGGAGGAGCTTCTATTGTCGCATAAAGCGGTCGTCGGTCTGGGGTCGTTGGTCGTTAGTCTTCGGTCTTCGGTCGTCGGTCGTCGGCTTACGTCACGCATCCGTTGCGCTGAGATCCTTCCCTTCGCCTGAAGAACGGCTCCGGTCAGGATGACATCGCTCTTTGACTGCAACCTGCGACTGCACGCTCCTGCTACGATTCTGTTGAGATGAAATCGATCATTGTGGGAACGGCGGGGCATATCGATCACGGTAAGACGGCGCTGGTGAAGGCGCTGACCGGGATTGATGCCGACCGGTTGGAAGAAGAGAAGCGGCGGGGGATCACGATTGATTTGGGATTCGCGCACATGGATTTGCCGGCCTCCCCGGACGAGGGCGTCCGGGACTCCACGCTGCGGGGCTCCACACTCCAGGGCTCCACGCTGCGCGGCGAGACGCTGCGGCTGGGATTTGTGGATGTGCCGGGGCACGAACGTTTTGTACGCAACATGCTGGCGGGGGTGGGCGGGATCGATCTGGTGCTGCTGGCGATTGCGGCAGATGAGTCGATCAAGCCGCAGACCCGGGAGCACTTTGACATTCTGCAATTGCTGGGAGTGCAGCGCGGAATCACGGTGCTGACGAAATCCGACGCGGTGGATGCGGAGATGCTCGACGTGGCCCGGTTGGAGGTCGAGGAGTTTCTGCGCGGGACATTCCTGGAAACCCCGAAATCTCCGATTGTTGCCGTCAGCGCGCTGACGGGGGCGGGACTGGACGAACTGAAGCGGGCGATCGTCGCAGCAGCGGCGGAAGTGCGGCCGCGCGATGCGACGACGCTGGTGCGTTTGCCGATCGATCGTGTCTTTACGATGAAGGGATTCGGGACGGTGGTGACCGGAACGCTGGTGGCGGGAACCATTCATCGCGAAGACGAGTTGGAAGTATTTCCTATTGGTCGAAGAATTCGCGTGCGTGGAGCACAGGTCCACGGAGAATCTTCAGACGCGGCGGTGGCCGGGCAACGAACTGCACTGAATCTGGCGGGCGCGAGCAGGGAAGACCTGGCGCGAGGGATGACGCTGGCCCCGGTAGGAACATTCACGACGACGCGGGAAGTAGATGCGCGATTGTGCCTGCTTTCCTCGGCGCCGCGTTCGCTGAAAGATCGAACCAAGGTTCACTTTCATTGCAACACGATGGAGACGGTGGCCGAGATACGTCCGTATGGAGAAAAGAAACAGATTGCGCCCGGCGAGAACCGTTATGCGCGGATCATCCTGCGTGAAGCTGCGCTGCTGTTGCCGG
Organism: Candidatus Sulfotelmatobacter sp.; assembly: GCA_036500765.1. Lineage (NCBI taxonomy): Bacteria > Pseudomonadati > Acidobacteriota > Terriglobia > Terriglobales > Candidatus Korobacteraceae > Candidatus Sulfotelmatobacter > Candidatus Sulfotelmatobacter sp. The sequence continues at coordinate 283,946 of DASYBM010000009.1, read as the reverse complement.
GGGATCGGTTTATTCTGCGCCAGTTTTCTCCGGTCGTAACGATTGGGGGCGGAGTGGTGCTGGATGCGACTCCGCAGAAGCGGGCTAGCGGTGTCACGAGCTTCTTGGAATTGTTGGCGACAGGAAAGGTTGAACAAATTCTTCCGGCGAGGGTTGCGCGGCGGCGCGCGGCGGGACTGACTTTGGCAGAGTTGGTTGCCGAGACTGGACTGACGCGAGGGGCGATTGAGAAGTGGCTGGCGGGCGTGGTGCGGCAAGGGCAAGTTGTCCGCATCGGTGAAGTGCTGGTGGACGCGTCTGCGGCGGAAACTCTCAAGGTGGAACTGGTTCGGATGGCTGAACAATTTCACATGCGAAATCCGCTGGTGGCGGGCGTCGGACGGGAGCAGTTGCGTGAACAGGGGCGTGTTGGCGTCGTGATATTCGAGGCGATAGTCGATGCCCTGGTGCGCGCCCGGAAACTCGAAGTGACGGGCGATCTGGTGCGGTTGCCCGGGCAGGGCGTGGTGATGAAGGATGAAGAGGCGGAGTCGAAGAAGAAAATTGAAGTGGCGTTTGCGACGGCGGGATTGAAGGTTCCGGCGTTGCATGAGGTGATCGCCGGGCTCAAGGTAGATAAGACACGCGCGCAGAAAATTGTGACTTTGCTGTTGCGCGATAAATTGCTGGTCAAGATCTCCGACGAATTGGTATTTCACCGGACCGCGCTGGAAGAGTTGCGGCGGCTGGTCGCTGGGCAGAAGGCGAAGTCTCCGCGAATGGATGTGGCGAGGTTCAAAGAGTTGACCGGAGTCAGCCGGAAGTATGCCATTCCGCTGCTGGAGTATTTGGACCGGGAGCGGGTGACCCGGCGGGTGGGGGATGTGCGGGAAATCCTTTAGCCACGGATTTTCACGGATCGAGACGGATAAAACATTTTTTCGATTTATCCGTGTGAATCCGTGGACATCCGTGGCTAGCTTTTAGATTTTTTCTTCGGGGAATTCTACTTCCAGGCCGAGCGGGTCGGTGAAGCGGTTGGTGAGGTTGGCGAGACCGGTGAGGAGGTGGATGTCGACGATTTCCGGTTCGGAGAAATGCTTAAGCAGCGGAGCGAAGTCGGCGTCGGTCATCTGGGGCGTGCGGGTTAGTTTGTCGACGTAAATCAGCGCGGCGTGTTCTTTTTCGCTGTAGCGAGAATAGTCTCCCGCTTTCAGGGCCGACCAGTCTTCGGCGGTTAATCCCACGCGCTTCGAGGAAGCGACGTGATGTTGAAGGCAATAGTGACACCGATTGATGAACGAAACGCGAAGGTAGATGAGTTCATAGAGTTTGCGGTCGAGGGAGCGACCTACGCTGGCGTAAAAACCGAGAAAGTTCTTAAGCATCTCGGGGCGATGGGCGAGCGCTTTCTGGGCGTTGCCGGGTTTGCCGCGAAGCGTCTTTTCGTAAATTTCCTGAACTTCTGGTGAGGCACTTTCTGGTGTGACTAAAGCGATGCGAGCCATGCAATCCTCCCGGAGGTATCGAATCTCCACATGATAGAGGAAGCGCGGCGACCCAGGCGGGAGCAGAACAGGGAGTTGATAATGGTGCAGGTTGGCCTACGCATCGCGACCGTTGAGTGGGAGATGCTTCACCTTGCCTGAAAAGTGACTTTGCGCGCGATAACGGGAGCGGCTATTGACGCTGATTGAAACGCCCGAAGGCCGCCAGGGCAGCCTGTCCCAGACTTATTCCTCCATCGTTGGGTGGCACGGCATGATTGGTCCAGACCTGCACCGACTGGCCGCTGACAGCGTTCTCGAAATCTTCCAGCAGGAGTTCATTCTGAAAGACGCCGCCGGAGAGAACGATCGTATCGATCTCATTGGCCGCACTCATAGACAACACGGCATCGCGCAGGCCGTGGCTGATGCCCAACTGGAAGGCGCGAGCGATCTCGGCTGGATTCCGGCTGCGCATCCGGTCGTCGATGGCGGCACGCAGGAGAGGCCGGTAGTCGAGTTCTTTTTCCACCAGGGGAAATGGATAGGAATCCGCTGGGCGCGCATTGCGCGCGAGTTGTTCCAGCCAGATCGCGGCCTGTCCTTCGAAACTGATGGGCCGCGTGAATCCGAGAATCGCAGCCAGCGTGTCAAAGAGACGTCCTACGGAGGTGGTGGCGAAGCAGCGAACATTTTTTCGCACCAACTCCAGCGAAGCGCGGTAGCGGCCGGGAAAGTTGAAGGGAAATGCAGAGAGATCGGGCAGATTGTCAATTTCGGCGAGGAATCCAGCCGCCGCCTGCACGGGATTCTGCGCGGCAGCGTCGCCGCCGGCGAGCATCGCCGGCCGCAAGTGGGCGACGCGCTCGAAACCGTGAGTCACGCTGCCGATAAATATTTCACCGCCCCAAATGCCGCCGTCATCGCCGTAGCCGGTGCCGTCGAAGCTTACGCCGACGACGCGCTTTTCCCACGCGCCTCGTTCGGCCAGCACGGATGCAACGTGCGCACGATGATGCTGCACGGCTCTCTTGCGAGCGGCAGGCAGTTCCAAGGCATGCGTCGTTGACGCATATTGTGGATGGCAATCGTGCACCACCAGCAGATCGTCCCATGAGACTTCATACATCGAGACCAGGTCTTCAATGGTTTCGCGAAATGCGCGGAGGGCTTCGTAGTGAGAGAGATCGCCGATATGTTGACTTACAAAGGCCTGCCCTTCAACCACCAGCGTAATTGTATTTTTTAGATCTGGACCTACGGCCAGGATGGGCCTTCCGACTGGCAAAGCTTCGACTGGCAGAAGCGCGAACGCCCCGGGAGCATAGCCTCGAGATCTTCGTAGAATGAGAGGGCCGAAGGCGCCATCGCGCACGACCGAATCTTCCACGCGGCGCGCAATCGGACGCTCGCCGACCAGGAAAGCGTCGGCGATTCCGGCCAGATAGTCCAAAGCTTGCTCATCTTCGTAAGCGATGGGTTCGCTCGATCGATTCGCGCTCGTCATCACGAGAGCGTCGGGCGCGCCAGCGGCGAACAGCAGATGATGAAGCGGGGTGTAAGGGAGCATCAGGCCGAGTTCTCTGTTGCCAGGCGCAATCTCCGGGAGGTTGGTCTTGCCGGGCGCGAGGACGATGGGGCGCGCCACCGAGGAGAGTAGTTTTTCAGCCTCGGCGGAAAGCTCGGCGAGGGTGCGGGCCAGATCGAGATTCCGCACCATAACCGCGAACGGTTTTTCCTTGCGAAACTTCCGCTCGCGCAATGCCGCGACGGCCGCGGCATTCCGCGCGTCGCAGGCTAAGTGATATCCACCCAATCCCTTCACTGCGAGAACCTTGCCCAGGCCCAGAAGCATGGCGGCACGTTCGATTGCGGGCTCCCCGGCAGCGGTTTTTTCTCCGTGTTCGTGCAGGAAATAGTTGGGTCCGCATGCGGGGCAGGCTACGGGTTGCGCATGAAAGCGGCGGTTCCCGGGATTGTGATATTCGGAATCGCAATACGAGTCCAGCGGCCAGCGCTTCATTGTTGTGTTGCAGCGGTCGTAAGGCAGACTGAGCACGACGGAGTATCGCGGACCGCAGTTCGTGCAGTTGATGTACGGGTAAGCGTGGCGTCGATCTGCCGGATCGAAAAGTTCTTGCAGGCAGGCGTCGCAGACCGAAAGGTCGGGCGAAATGCGGACCGTGGGATGTTCCCGATGTTCGCTGCTGTGGATCGTGAAGTCTTGCAGACCTTGCGGCGCAGCGGGAGTGACTTCGATTTCAGAGATGCTGGCTGCGGCAGGCGCCTGCGTTTTCAAAGCGCGAATGAATTCCGACAGAGCGGCCTCAGAGCCCTCGAGGTGGATCTCGACGCCGGCCTCGCCGTTCAAGACCCAACCGGCCAGAGAGTTCTCACGAGCCAGACGATAGACGAACGGGCGGAAGCCGACGCCTTGCACAACGCCGCGGACTCGAATGGAACAGGCGTTTGCCATTCTTTACTCCGCGTCCGATCATAGCGCGTTGGCTTGCGCGCCGGGCTGGTTCCGCTTGAGATCCGCTCGACTTCGCTGAGGGCAGGCTCAGGATGACATCGCATAAATCTCGCGGCGGGTGCGGGTTATTCCTGCTTGCGAGCGATAACGTCAAACGTACACTTCACTTCATCTTTCAGCCTGATGGCTCCGGCGGCGGCGGTTACGGCGGGGATTTCATATTCGCTTTGGCGGATGGAGAACGTACCGCTAGCCCGCACCGAGTTGCCATTAATCACCGCGCGCGCCGAGACCGGCAATGCGCGCGTGACTCCGTGCAGAGTCAGTTCCCCGTTCAACGCGACCCAGTAGCGATCGCCGCCGCCGCTGGCCGAAAGCCGCGAGCATTGGTAGACGATTTCCGGGAAGCGATCGGTCTCCAGCGCCTCTTGCGTCATCTTGCGGTGGATCTCGCTGCGATCCTTCTCGCTGATATCGTCGGCTACTTCCAGAGCGTCGGCTGGAATGCCGATTCGCAGACGGGCATTTTCGATGATCGAGCCGGTCAGGCTGAAGCTCAGTTCGCCCTGAAAGGCTTGAATCGCAATCCTGGGATTGTGCCCGAACGAAGCCAGCAGTCCGGTGGCAAATACTTGCGCCACAAAAGTGCTGGCTTTGGCGTCGATGAAGTAGTGAGTGGTTGCGTGTTTCAACAGGGGTTCGGTGGCAGGCACTATACTTTCCCCCTCATCCATTGGTTCGGCCGATCTTGTTCGTATGAGATCCGGTTAGTCGTAGCTCTCGTTGGTCTTGGATTCGTTGGTCTTGGATTCGTTCGTCTTGGACTGTGACTTAGCTCTGCTTACGCCCGACCACGTAGAAAGAAAACTTGAGCTCGTCTTGCAGCTTCAGCGTCCCTCCTGCGATCGAGGCGATCCGGATTGAGAAATCGCTTTGCAACAACGAAAATTCCCCATAGGCCCGAAATGAATCCACGCCAAATGCTAGCTGGGCAAAAAACGATTGGCTGTTGGTCTCTCCGTGCAACGACAGCCGACCCTCGACATTGACCCGGTTCAAGTTCTCTTTGATCTGGTCGCTGCTGATGTTCGAACTCTGAAACACAATTTCGGGAAATTTCGTGGTTTCCAGCACCTCGTCATACATCACTCGATGCAGTTCCCGCTTGTCTGCTTCTCGTAGTTCGTCCAGAACCTGGAGGCTCGCACTCTTGACCACAACTTTCAGTTTCGCTTCGGCCAGCGTGCCTGGAACGAAATTCACGCTTGCCATATATTCTCGAATTGCGATCTTCGGGCTATGGGCTACTGATGAAATGAGTCCGCTGGCGAAGGCCTGCACCGTAAATTGACTCGCCTTAGGATCGATTGCATAGGTGACCAGCTTTTCCGTTTGCGGCGCCATACGTCGGAGACACCGTTGAACAAAGCTCGACTGAACAAAGCTCGACTGAACGAAGTTCTACTGAACAAAGTTCGAGAGTCACGATGTCATTCCCCTTTCTCGCTCTGGAAATGGGTCCTACCCGCAAACGAAAGCTACATTGATCTCAATTTTATATAACGGTCGAGATCAGGCAAAGCCCCCTGCACCAAGCTGCCCACTCCCATCTGGCCGAGGTAGCGTCGAACGATGGGGTTCGAGAGGATCAGGCCTGCGCCAAACACGATACAGGCCACGCCACCGAGCATCATCAGCGTATCTTTGTCGGTAGCAGAATCGGTATGGTTCTTCTCCTGCACGGTTAATCTCCTTTTGAAATGAGTTCTCGATTGCTTATTGTAGTGGCTTCAGAATCAGGTCGACCACGGACGCGATCATTTTAACTGCTTCGTCTATCGCCGCTGCGACTGGAGCGCTCAAGCCCATCTGGCCTTCTTCACCGCCGAAAGTCATGGGCTCGCAGCCGACGAGCAAAACTTTCTTCAGATTGCTATTGGTCAGCCCGCCGTTCATGGCCGACGCCATTCGCAGCACGTTCACCGGATTCATTCCGTGGGTTTCGAGGACGCCTTCCTGCGATTCGTCGAGATTGCTCAGATCCGGTTCGACCAGGGATACGGTTCCGGGCGCCTGGCCATGAGGGTAGGCATCGACGAAGATGGCGGTTTGGTAGCCATCCTGAAGGGCATACGCGAGATCAAAGCCGCGGATGCCGAAGTCGACGACTTTCACCCCTGTAGGAAATTGGTGAGACGCGAGGCGCTTCGCCACCTCCACGCCAAAGCCATCGTCGCCCAGAAAAATATTTCCAATGCCCGCTACTAGAATTTTCGCTGCGGGCTTGGCAAGAGTGGGATGCGCTTGCTGCGGCGACAAAGGCTCGATTTCTGAGACGTCAAAGAAAAATCTATGCCCCGGCTGCCGGAGCAATCCTAAATCGCGACCGGGATCGCCGTCGAGCACAACGCACACGTGACATTTGCCCTCATAGTCCTGCTCGATGCTTTCGATGAGCGCGACCTGCCCCGCCAAGGCAATGTCGAGCACATCGCCGCCCTGCCGGGGACGCAGGAGCACGCGATCTCCCACATGAACGTCAACGCCGCCGATGGTCGCTGACCGGACTGTGGTTTTGTCTTCCAGCAACTGCCATTCCCACTCGTTCATGGAGTTTCCTCCTTGTGGGGATGCAATCCGCGCATCGCGCCGTGGAGTTTCATGAACTGTTCCGCGGGCATGGACTCAGTCCTGTCCAGAATCTGGCGCGCCCGGTCGTCGGATTCGCGAATTTCGCGCTTTTCCTCGTCGGTCAGAGTCATGATGCGCAATGACAGAATCTCGTCGATCTCGGTGCCGTCGAACAAATCGCCCGGACTCTCCGGTGCAATTTGCGGATAGTCGTAGAGAATGATCGGAGAGGCCAGCAGGGTATCGCGCTGTCCCCGCTCGCCGACGAGCACCGGCCACGCGCCTACGTTCTGGCAGCCCGATGCTAAGTCTTCCAATTCTGCCGGAGGCTCCAGCAGCGAGATGAAGCCGCCATTGTTTATTCCCAGAATCGTGTGTGTCGAAACCAGAGATTGCATGAGGGCCGCGTCGCGATTCGCTGCGGGAATTTCGAGCGGAGTCAGATTTTGCACGTCGATACCGACTTTGTACAGATTGTCGCCAACTAGCTCTGCTGAAACTTCGACCGCTCCTTCGACCGCTTCTTGCCGGAGTTCGACTGCGTTTACCAGCCCGCGAACACGATCATGCTCCGCGCGGGTCCGCATCTGCGAGGGAAACAAGAAGGCTTGCTTCACCGTCTCCTGCAAAAGCTTTTCTAGCACGAGTTCCGGCAGACTCAGTTCCCGCTCGACTGCCTCTTGCCATCCGTCGGGAAGTCCACGTGTTCCCACCTCAACTCCGAGTCGAGTCGAGCGCGTCTGCAACTGCAAAAACCGCAGTCTGACTTCCAGGGTCGGACAAGCCTTGGAATCCGCTCCGCCCGAAACCAAACACTGGGTCCGCATGCCGCAAGGTTCTTCACCGCCGCCAGCCTCGCTGTACGACCGCGGATAGACCACGCCGAAATTCCAGCGCTGCCGATTTTTCACCGACGACGGCCGGTAGGGATACAACATATATCCCTCGTAGAGCACGGCCTTGGCGATCTGATCGACGCATGCCAGATTCATCGGTGCACCGCCCCTTCGGCAATCGCCACTTCCGGCTGCGCCTCCAGCAGGCTTTCGAGCGCCTGCTCCCAGGTGGGAATGCCGTGCTTTACTTTGTATTCGTACACGCGCTCGAAGAGGTCGCGGCGCAGGCAGAGCCATGCGGTGTTGGGATAATAGGAATCCATCATGTCGCGCCAGACTTTTACCGGCATGCTGAAACGCGTTTCTTTCTCCCAGGAGATGAGCGACACCTGCATGGATTCGCCGGAGTGCGAATAGCCGGGGTGCGAATAAAAGATGGTGCCGCTGAACATCACACAGAGCGGAACCTCGCCGTCTCCCAGTCCGTGGAAGTATTTGGTGGCGCCGACATTGAAATCGAATGTACACGGCACGGGCATATCGACCAGCGTGGAACCCTGAAATGGGGGCACGTTTAGGTTGACGTGGGTCCACAGCAGGTTGCGGAGAGTCTGGCTCCAACGATCGGGCTCGCCGAAAAGATCGCGCAGCTTTTGCTGATCTTCTTCGGTGTAGCGGCGGCGCGTGACTTCGATTTGAATCTGGCAGCGCAGTGCGATCGAGTGGATGGTTTCGGCGGGATCGCTGTTGCTGACGCGCAGCTTGAACGCAATCTGGGGCGTCGCAGAGAACTTCACTACTTCAGCGACTTCGATCGTGAACCCGAGATCAGGCATGCGTCTCCTCGGATTCGATTCTTGCCCTGGCTCGCAGTTCGGCGAAGAAGGCGCCAATCTGCTGCCAAACTTCCGTGCCGCCCGACAGCCCACGCCAGTGAAGCCGAATCAATCCCACCAGCTTGTAGCAGGCATCGATCGGCACGATGAAATATTCTGTTGGAGAAGAGCCACGCGCCAGGCCGACGCGGTTCACCAGCAGAGCTTCGACGTCGGGTTGCAGTTGGTTCAACACGGGATTCGCTTGCACGATACTGGTCCAGGCCTCCAGCGGCAGCAGCGACTCGGTCGCTCCCGCCGGGCTGGGATACAACGCGCTGACCCGCGAGTTCAGGCTGTTCTGGAAAAAGAAAGCGAGATTGATGGGGATCAGTAGACCGTCCCACTCGGCGTCGGTGATTCTGAAATTTGGCAGAATGCGCACGTCGCGAGGCACGCGACGATATTTGGTTCCCGCCTGGCCGCTGAACAACATGGCACAGGCCTCGCAGGCGCAATGCAGCCTGCGCTGCGTCAACTCAATCAGGTGCGAATGTTCTGGGTAGAGTTCCGCGCTGCACATCTCGCACTTTTCGATCGGACGGCGCGGCGGCTTGCGGGCGAACTGACGCAAGCTCTCGAAGGCTTGCGATGTTCCTCGAAGCTGTTCCGTCTTCATCATGCTTCGCGATCAAGTTCGCGTTCACGGTAGTGCTTTCAACTCATTTCTTCAACAGTCATACAGAGTGGGGCGACACTGCGAGCAATTTCTCAATGGCAATAAATCCGCCGGAAACCGCGGGCTCTTCCAGGCCTTCCACCACCAGCGAGGTTAAGTCGGGAGCGGCTTCGTAGATTGCTTCTTCCAGAGTTGCCTGCACTGTCCTGCCCGTCGATCCGCAGGCGTGACCGTCGATGCGGGCGCGCACGCGCACCTCGCCGGCATTCACGCTGACCAATTTTGCTTCCGCTCCCATCTTGTGCAGCTTGGACGCGATCTGGCGGAGCTTGCGTTCGACGCGGGTCTCCAATTCGTCCGGGTGAAGTCCGTAGAGCACGAGCAGGCTACCGATCAGTTGATCCTGGCCCAGTTCGTCGATGATTCGGTGTCCCGCATCGCCGGACTGAAAAACAATTTCGAGAATTCGTTCGAGACCGGTTCCGTGCAAATCCATTAGAAGTTGCACGAGTTCCTTGGCCGCGGCCCGCGATGCAGGATCCGCAATGGTTTCCAGGTCATGGACCAGGCTGCCGAGTTTCTGCATGCGCTGCTGGAAATCTTTTTCGTCTTCGTCGAGCACAATCCTCCTTCAGCTCCTCAGGGCTGAACGCCGAACATGGGCGAGTGCCGTGTCTCCAGCACCTTTCCGTTGCCTAGATACATGTGTACGCCGCAGGGCAGGCACGGATCGAAACTCCGCACCGCCCGCATGATGTCGATTCCCTTAAATTTTTCGGGACCGTTTTCCTCGAAGATGGGCGTGTTCTGCACCGCGTCTTCATATGGACCCGGCGTGCCGTAGACATCGCGTGGATTGGCATTCCACGGTGTCGGTGGATAGGGATGGTAGTTCGCGATCTTGCCCTTGCGGATCACGACGTGGTGCGACAGTACACCGCGCACGGCTTCGTGGAAGCCGCAGCCAATGGCCTCTTCCGGAACTTTGAAATCGTTCCAGGTTTTGGTGCGGCCGGAATGCAATTCCTCGAGAGCTTTTTCGGCGAAGTGAAGCGCGGCGCAGGCGGCGTAGACCTGGAAATAGGTCCGGGCCCGGTCGCGTTCAATGGCATTGCTCCACTTCGGAATTTTCCATTCGAATTCGACTTCGGGCAGGGAAGTGGTCTTGGGCAAATACATTTTGACGCTCTGCCCGGTGGACTTGATATAGCCGATGTCAACCAGCCCCGCCAGCGCCGTCGCCCACAGGCGGGCGATCGGGCCGCCGCCGGTATCGAGCGCAAGATGATCGCCGGTGCGCTTGTCGAGCCAGCGTGGCGACATGACCCACGTGTATTTCCCGCCAAAGTCGCGCTTCTGCGGCCGCGGAATCGTGGTCTGGTTCCAGGGATGACGCTTGTCCACCGGATTGCCTAAAGGATCCTGTTTCACGAAAGTTTCGGAATTCTGCCAGTCATCGTAATACGAACTGCCGAGCAGAATGCGGATTTGCAGATTGATATCGACCAGATCGGTCGTAACCAGCTTGCCGTCTACCACAACGCCGGGAGTCACAAACATTTTGCGGCCCCAGTCTGTCATGTTCTTGTAGGTGTAGTCGCAATAGTCGGGATCGTTGAATGAGCCCCAACACCCGAGCAGCACGCGGCGCCGTCCGACTTCTTCGTATCCTGGCAAAGCCTCGTAGAAGAAGTCGAACAGGTCGTCGTGCAACGGGAGAACTTTTTTCATGAACTCGACATACTTCATGAGACGGACGATGTAGTCGGTGAACAACTGGATCGTCGGAACGGTACCGACTCCGCCCGGATACAGCGTGGAAGGATGCACGTGGCGGCCTTCCATCAGGCAGAACATTTCACGCGTCATGCGGCTCATCACCAGCGCTTCCTTATAGAACGATCCAGTGAAGGGATTGAGCGCGGTCATGATGTCGGCGATGGTGCGGAATCCGTGCAGGTTGGAGTGCGGCGCCAAGGTGCTCTGCGCCTTCTCCCAAACTTTCGGGTTCGTTTCTTTCACCATCTGTTCGCAGAAATCCACGCCCACCAGGTTGTCCTGAAAAATATTGTGGTCGAACATATACTCGGCGGCTTCGCCGAGGTTCACGATCCACTCGGCCATGTTGGGCGGGCGAACGCCGAAGGCCATGTTTTGCGCATAGGTGGCGCAGGTGGCGTGATTATCGCCGCAAATGCCGCAGATGCGGCTGGTGATGAAGTGGGCGTCGCGCGGATCTTTGCCCTTCATGAAGATGCTGTAACCACGAAAAATCGAAGAAGTGCTGTGGCATTCAGCCACCTGGTGGTTGGCGAAATCGATCTTGGTGAAGATGCCCAGGCTGCCTACGATTCTGGTGATCGGATCCCAGTTCATCTCGACGAGGTTTCTACCTTTCGTCGCGGCCTCGTTAGTTGGCGCAGTAATCGTACTCATTTCGAATGCTCCTCTCACCGTCTTTCAGTCTTTCAGTGCGTCTCGGGACCGTTCGTCGAGCTTCTTTCGGTCGAGATTCCAAATAGTCGAGGTGCTTAATATGACCTCGGGTGGTAGCCGGTGGTGAGTTCCGCACGCGGATGCCGCCACTTGGGCTCCTTGTTGCAGGTTGACTGTGTCATCGAGCGGAGGGCAGAGATGGCTCGCCCGTAAGCGCCGACGGCAGCGGATGAAATTTTGGCGCCCGGCGGCTCATCCATGAACGGCATGAACTTGTCGGGAAATCCCGGCATGGTACAGCCGATGCAGATGCCGCCGACGTTCGGGCAGCCGCCGATTCCGGCCATCCAGCCGCGCTTGGGTACGTTGCAGTTGACCACCGGTCCCCAGCAACCGAGCTTCACGATGCACTTCGGAGATCCGTAATGCTCGGCGAAATCGCCCTGCTCGTAGTAGCCGGCGCGGTCGCAGCCCTCGTGAACGGTTTTGCCGAAAAGCCAAGTCGGCCGCAACTGGTCATCGAGGGGAATCATGGGCGCTCGGCCGGCCACCTGATATAGCAGGTAGAGCACGGTTTCCATGAAGTTATCCGGCTGCACCGGGCATCCCGGCACATTGACAATGGGTAGGCCGGCCTTCGAGGTCCACTGCCATCCCAGGTAGTCGGCCAGGCCCATCGCGCCAGTCGGATTGCCTTCCATGGCGTGAATGCCGCCATAAGTCGCGCATGTACCGCAAGCGATGACCGCCGTCGCCATCGGCGCAAGCCGATCGATCCACTCGTTGGTGGTGATGGGCTGATTGGTGTTGGGATCGGTGCCTAAGGCTGCCCAATATCCCTCTCGCTTGATCTTCTCGTTCGGGATGGAGCCCTCGACCACGAGGACAAAGGGTTCTAGTTTTCCTTTTTCCGCCAGATACCAGTACTTCATGAAGTCGTCGCCGACTTCGTAGGCCAACACGGGATTATGAAGGTGGACCTTGGGCAGGCCTGGAATGGCTCCCAGCAATACGTCTTCGATGCTGGGCTGGGTTGCGGCTGTAATCGAAACGGAATCTCCGTCACAGCCGAGCCCCGCTGTGATCCAGACTATATGCACCTCTGAGACGGCCGGCGCATGCTGCGTTACACGACCATACGGAACTGTTTCCGCTGCCATAGATCGGTCTCCTCTCCAATTTTTAGTTGGTTCGCGGGCCCTACTTCATAATTTGCTCCGCCGGATTTGCGACTGATCTGGCTGGCGCACGTTACAGGAGATGTCTTGGCAGAACGCTGTGCGAGTGTTGTACGTCCGTTGCATGGAAGTAATGTCGATACAAAGTTGAATCGAATTTCCTATGTTCAGAATTTAATAAATCCGATCTTGGTCACAAGCAGGAGCAGCCTCGTTTTTACCAAGGGGAAACCTAGAAAAAGCATAGGGGAAACCCTGTATCTGCCTAATAACATTGTGGATTTCGTGTGCGCGTTTGCGGACTTTGCGGTTAACTGCTGTTGATACCTGGCACCGCCAAAAAGAAAAATCCTAAAAATCGCAAAGGGCGCTAAGAAAATGCCGCAAAGAACGCCAAGAACGCAAAGAACGCAAAGACCGGCGCGCGTTTTAGGACCGTTACCCGCACGAATTGACGCGGAAACTTGCGCGAAAAGGCGTTCAGGAGCTTTTTTCGGTGACGCTCCATTGAATCGCATGTTGCACCAGTTCGCGGGCGCTGCGCAGCGAGAGCTTTTCCTTGATGTGCGCCTGGTAGGATTCCACGGTCTTCACGCTGATGTGGAGTTCTTCCGCGATCTGGCGGGTGGAGTGACCCTCGCCGATCAAACGGAAGACTTCGAGCTCACGGTCGGTGAGGTCGGCAATGGAGGAGGGCCGGCCGGTGTTCGGACTGCCGATGTAGCGTTGCAGCATGCGGTTGGCGATGCGCTCGCTGACATAAATTTCCCGGCTCAGAATGCGGCGCAGGGCAACCAATACTTTCTCGGTCGCTTCCTGTTTCATGATGTAACCCTGGGCTCCGGCGCGCAACGCGCGCTCGGCATAAATGGACTCGTCGTGCATGGACAGGATGAGTACCGGCAACTCCGGATATCGCAATCGAATGTCCTTCAGCAGATCCAGCCCGTCCGGCCCGTTCAGCGAAATATCGACAATCAGGATGTCCGGTTTAGCCGTGGCCACGGCCTGGACTGCGGTGTGCGCGTCCTCGGCCTCGCCGCAGACCATCAGATCGGACTCCCGGTCGATCAGCAAGGCCAAGCCTTGACGGATGATGGGGTGATCGTCGACTACGAAGACTCGGTTCTTTTTGGGCGCCATTGCGGTCTGGTACATATTCGTTCTCCAGAGTTAGAGGTTAATCGTTTAGAGGCTAATCATTGGTAACGGGAAACTGGCAAATGACGGCCGTGCCATTCGGGTGCTCGCGGCGGACCTCCAGATTCCCGCCGATCATGCCCGCGCGATAATTCATGATGTGCAGTCCGACGCCCGCGTGCGGCGGCAGTGGCCGCTGGATGCCGATTCCATCATCTTTGATGAGCAGGGTTCCCTGCTGTTGGCCGCAAAAAAGACGAATCCCAATATTTTTGGCAAGGCCGTGCTTGATTGCATTGTTCACCGCTTCCTGCGCTATGTGGTACAGGTGGGTGGCCATGGGCGCATCGTGAATCAAAACAGGCTCCTCACACTCAAAGCGGCATGCGATCCCGAACAGATCTTCGATTTCGGTCGCATAAAGCCGCAGCGCGGACATCAAACCGTGAGCCTCGGAAACTACGGGCAGCAGACCGCGCGACAACTCCCTGGTCTTACGGATTGCATCGTTGACTAACTCTACAATTTTCGCGGCATCCGCCGCCTCCGGAATCTGTCTCTCCGCCAGTTTGCGCTCCTGCACTTTGGTCATGAACGCGATTCCGGTCAGATGTTGCCCAAGTCCGTCGTGCAAGTCCTGGCCAATTCTGCGCTGCTCCCGTTCGCTGATCTCAAGAACGGTTTTTTCCAGGCGCTTGCGTTCGCCGATGTCACGGATGGCGCTCGACACCAGCACGCCCTCTTCGGTCTCGAGGGGGCTCAGGCTGATTTCCACGGGAAATTCGTGGCCGTCTTTGTGCATCGCATAGAGATCCAGGCCAGCTCCCATGGGGCGCACCCGGGGCTCGGCAAAAAAGTTTCGACGGTGCGCGGGATGATTTCCGCGCAATCTTTGCGGCACCAATTTTTCCATCTCTTCCCCCAGAAGTTCCTGCCGGGGATAGCCGAATAATTTCTCCACCTGCGCGTTGACCAAAACGATTCTGCCTTTCTGGTTGACCACGACTACGGCATCGGGCGCTGCCTCCAGCAAGCCCCGGAACCGAGTCTGCGCCTGCTTTTGGCCGGTCACATCGATTCCCGAAGCAATGACGTACATTGGCGTCTGCTTGGTTGCCGGCAATACCGTAGCCGACCATGTGATCGTTCGCTGCCTTCCATCGCGGGCCAGGATCGAGCTTTCGTACTCCCTTGGAGATTGCCGCTCGCAAATCTCCTGGAAAATGGTTTTAAATTGTTCCTTCTCTTCCAGTGCCACAAAAAGATCCCAAACCTTTTTTCCCCGCGCCTCTTCCACCGACTGCCCGGTGATTTGTTCGCTGGCGCGATTGAAGCGAACGATCCTTCCTTCCGGGTCCAGAACGACCACCAGAGCGCCGACTGTGTCGAGAATCGCCGATACCACGTTGCGCTCGTCCTGCAACTCCTCCTGAGTCCGCTTCAGATCGGTGATGTCGAACGCAACTCCGTGAATAAACCACGGACGTCCGTCGGGATGGCGGATCATCCGGGCTTCGCAATGAAACCAGATGACCTGGCCATTACGCGCGATTACGCGGTAGGCCGAGCGCAAGGGCCTGCCCGAGACGAACATCTCGGAGGCTTCCATGCTCCAGCGGCCTTTGTCCTCGGGATGCACCTGGCGATACCAGAGCACTGGATCCTCGAGCCACTCGGCCTGGGAAAAACCCAGCGTGGCTTCAATCTGCGGGCTCACGTAAGCCTCGCCAATGCCGCGATCGAGATATGCCATGAATACAACGGCGGGAAGTTGTTCGACCAGAGCGCGGTACTTGGCTTCGGGATTGGGAACCTGCGAGTCCGAGACCGGGGTTTGATCGAGCCGTTCAAAAAAATGGTGAAAGGCGCCGAGAGTGCCCTGCACGTCCGCATCGCTCAAGTATGTACTGGCAAGGGCATTCAGAATGGATTCCGCTTCGGCGGGGCTGAGCGCAGCCTCGTCCGGGAGTGGTGAGTTCGCATCGCTTCCTGCGCCATCGCCCATTTTCCAGAACGTGCTCATTCGAAAAAAATACTCCCGACGATATCAAACGTTACGGCGTGACGGGACTCTTCGCCCGGCTTCGCCAACTCGGTTCCTTGTTCAGCGAAGCTTGCGTAAACCGGCGTAGAGCGTGAATCGCACGACCGTAGGTTTGCACCGCCTGCGACGACAACAGCGATCCGGGCGGCTGATCCATGAACGGCATGAATTTATCGGGGAATCCGGGCATGGTACAGCCGATGCAGATGCCTCCGACGTTGGGGCAGCCGCCAATTCCATTCATCCATCCCCGCTTGCCGACGTTACATTGCACCACCGGACCCCAGCATCCCAGCTTCACAATGCAGAGGGGCGATCCATATTCTTCGGCAAACTGCCCCTGCTCGTAATAGCCGCCACGATCACAGCCTTCGTGCAACGTGCTTCCGAACAGCCATGTCGGCCGGAGCGCCTCATCCAGCGGGATCATCGGCGCACGGCCACCCGCCATATAGAGCAGGTAGAGAATCGTCTCCATCATGTTGTCGGGCTGCACCGGGCAGCCGGGAACGCAAACGATCGGAATCTCCGCCTGCGATTTCCATTTCCATCCCAGATAGTCTGCCAGTCCCATGCATCCAGTCGGGTTCCCTTCCATGGCATGAATTCCGCCATAGGTGGCGCAGGTGCCAGCCGCTATGACGGCCCAGGCCCGCGGAGCCAGACGGTCGATCCATTCGCAGGTCGTAATCGGCTGGCCCGTGCGCGGATCGGTTCCGAACGAAGCCCAGTATCCTTCCGCCTTATTATTTTCATTCGGGATAGATCCTTCAACTACCAGAATGAACGGCCGGTCTGACGCGCCGTCGGCCGCGTCGCGGAACGGCCGCACGAAGTCGTCTCCATTTTCGTAGGCCAGAAAAGGATTGTAGAACCGGACTTTCGGGATCCAGGGCAGAGCTCCCGACACAATATCCTCAATACTCGGCTGGGTGGCGCCGGTCATCGCAATGGTGTCCCCGTCGCAACCTAGACCGGCGGTCATCCAGAGGATGTCGATCGCTTCGATCTTTATAGGAGTCGTCATTGCAGGACGGGCTGGGTTGGAAACGTCGTGGTATTCCTGACCTTAGCAGATGTGGTCCACTTTTCGCCTGCGTATTCTACGCCAATTTGGGGTGCCGTCGCGTGGGTTGAGAGCAAGGTCTTTGACCGGACCCGACCCGGAAGTCGGGCGAAGGTTGCATTTCTGGGCCTTACCCACATTCCGCCTAACCCTATCAACTTCTTCGCCTATTATCATTTCACTAATGGCCCGTTCGAGCCATTCCCATCCCAAGACTGAAGCATTAGTCTCGTTTGTGAGCAGACTTCGGGGGAGGGCTGTTCGACGAACGTCCCAGGACTCAAATCGAGTCCGGGACGTTTTGTTTTGTGAGGAAGACGTTTTGTTTTGTGAGGAAGTCGTATCCAGGCGGGAAGTTTTCGCTTGGGATGTTCAATTACGAAATTGCCCGATTACCCAATTACCCCATTACTCAATCACTTAGACCGGTTTGCCGCGGAAGAAGTACACCAGCTCGATGATCAGGATGACCACCACCATCAGCTCCAGAACGAAGGCGCGGCTCTGGTTGAACTGGTCGACCATGAAGCGGTAAAGATCCTCCGCGGTCTGGAGTTTTTCTTTGACCAGATCTTTGTAATCGGGCACGCCGACCTTCGACGCAGCGAGCTTGTAAAGGCGCGCGGAAAACATGTCGCTGAGGAACTTGATGGCATTGTCGGCGCGCTCGGTGAGTTCGTTCACGTCGAGCAGCACAGTATGAAGTTTTGAAGCGGCCCGCGCAGTTCTCCATCGGGCCCAGGTCCCGGTCCCCCCTTTTTCGAGGAAGTCGTAGACTTTTTCGAGTTCCACGGTGAGCAACTCGTCGTAGTGGCGGAACTCAAGCAACTGCGAGTTGGCATACTGGAGCAGCTGAATCGCTGTCTCTGCGCCGGCGTCGTTGTCGTAAATAAATGCCGCGTTCCAGCCGATCACCGCCAGATCGTTCGGATAGTAGGAAATCCTGGACTGAAGAATCTCCTGGCGCTCGCCGTCGGAAAGCGTCGCCATCTCGCCGCGCACCACCTGGGCAATCTGATCTCCCTGCGTAGCCAGGAGGTCGTTGGCCGACGGAGAGCCTTCGATCTCGCGTACATGAAAGATGAAATAATCCTCCTGGAGCCATTCGCCCGACTTGACGTGATAGGGCTTGACCAGAGCCGGCGCGGCGCGTTCCAGCTTTTGCCGCACGATTCGCGAGGCGAGCGCTTCGAAGTTAGTGTCGGAGGTCCAGCGGCAGGAAAGCTGGATCAAAGTATCCCACCCGCCGGAAAATGGCAGCTCGAATACCAGGCTGAGAACGCCGTAATCGTAATACTTGATCTGCCCTTCCAGCCGCTCGCCATTCTCCAGAACCAGCGGCTCCAGCGTCTCCTCGACCGGAGGACGCTGGTAGCGGACGTATCCGGGAGCCTGATGCTTGAAGCTGGCCTCCGCCGTGCGGGCCCCGAAAATCTTGCGCAGCTCGTCCAGCTTAATCTCCTCACAAACGTCAAACTGGATCAGCACGAGAACCGAGCCGCGTAACGGCGCAGCCACGGCCTGCTGGGCTTGCTGGCGCCCAGCTTCGGCGATGCCGTTGCCGATCATCGTGGTTGTGAGTTCGCGATCCATAAGAACGGGTATCAAGAACTGAAAATGCCGCTGCAGGTCGAACCGGGACCCGGGAAGCGCCGGAAGAGACTTATCTATTGTCCCAGAAAGGAGGGCAATGAGCTATAGGGGAACGGTCGCCGGAACCAGAGAGCGCTAAATACATTATTATCAATGATTTCTGGAAAATTGCCAGAGCATCAATCCTCCGGCGCCAAGGGCCCCGACTCCCACCACAGCTCGCTTCATTGAAGATCGGACCTCGGCCTCCCGCTGCCGGACCGTCGCCGTTTCGGGATAGGGTTCGCCTTCAGAATCGCTCGCGCCGCATGGGGCCGACTCGATCGCCATCTGCAAGACTTCCGCGAAATGCAGCGCGCGCCGCCCGGTTCCCTGTGCGATTTGCTCGCGGCAGCTGAATCCATCGGCAATGATCAGCCAGTCCGGCGGCGCCTTTCGGACGGCGGGCAGAAGCTCTAACTCGCCAATCGCCGCGGAAATCTCGTATTTGTCATGCTCGAAGCCAAAGGACCCTGCCATGCCGCAGCATCCCGGTGCGGGCGCGTGAAAGTCGATGCCGATCCGGCGTAGCATCGACTCCTCAGCGGTCATCTTCATGATGGACTTGTGATGGCAGTGTCCGTGCAACAGGGCCTTCCGGCTGAACTGCGGCAGAGGAGAATTCCCGCACCTGGCGTCGAGAAATTCGCTCAACAGAAAGGTCTGCCGGGCCAGCTTCTGCGCTCGCTCATCGTGGGGGAACAGGTTGAGCAGTTCGTCGCGGAAGATGGCGACGCAGCTTGGTTCCAATCCGATGACTGGGATTCCCGCTTCAATCTCAGGCGCAAGCGCGTCGAGGATATCGAGCAGTAGAGATTCGGCCCGGTCGAGCATGCCAAAATCGTAGAGTGGCCGCCCGCAGCATAAATTCGCCCGTGGAACCATGACGCGGAAGCCGGCGGTTTCGAGAACTTCGACCGCGGCGCGGGCCGTCGCAGGCAGGAAGTAATTGTTGAATGTGTCCGCCCAGAGGATTACGGGAGCGCCATCACGGTTCTCTCGGCCGGTCTGACGTACCGCTGAAGCGCCGCTCTTCCGCCGGTTCTTCCACCCGCTTGTCCGATGCTCTTTGGTTCTACGGAACCATTGCTTGAAAGTTTCCGGGGCGAAGGCGGGGATACTTCGCTGTTTCGGAATTCCCGCAACCAGCTTTGCGATGTCGCGCAGAAACGGCAACTGCGTCGTGAGATTGACGAGGCCGGGAGCGTGCGACGCCAGACGAGCCCATACATCGATGTTGCCAAACGCATAGGCGCTACGCGGGCGCACCCGGCCTTCGTAGTAGTGGGAAAGGAATTCCGCCTTGTAAGTCGCGACGTCGACACTAACGGGGCAATCGCTCTTGCATCCCTTGCATGCTAAACACAGATCGAGCGAGTGCTTGACCTCTTCGCTGCGCCAGCCATCCCGAATCACCGCATCTTCCCGGACTTCTCTTGGGACTGGGCCTGGGAATGCGCCCTGCGTCATCTCCCATAGCAAGTGCGCGCGGCCGCGGGTCGAATGCTCCTCTTCGCGGGTGACGCGATAACTGGGGCACATCACGCCGCCCTCTTCGCGGCGGCACTTGCCCATGCCCACGCAGCGCAGCACCGCATGCGACAGACTGCCGTGATCGTCGGGAAACTGAAAACGAGTCACCGGCTCCCACGGAGCGTAGCCGGCGCCCAGCCGAAGATTCGCATCGAGCTTGTTCGGTCCGCTTCCCGCCGGTCCGATCAACTTGCCCGGATTCATCTTCCAGTTCGGATCCCATGCAGATTTGAACTCGCGGAACGCCTGCATCAACTCCGAACCAAACATTTTCGGCAGCAGCTCGGCCCGCGCCTGCCCGTCGCCATGTTCGCCCGAGAGCGATCCGCCATAGCTCACGACGAGATCGGCGGCATCTTCTACAAATCTGCGAAATTTCGCAATGCCTTCCTTCGATTGCAGGTCGAAGTTCAGCCGCGTATGCACGCAGGCGTGGCCGAAGTGCCCGTAGAGCGAGCCTTTATAGCCAAAGGCGTCCATCATTATTCGCAGGTCGCGAAGGTAGCCGCCCAGCTTTTCGGGAGCCACCGCCGCGTCCTCCCAGCCTTCCCAATTCAGCGGTTCCCCGGGCACATGCGAAGTGACACCCAGGCTTGACTCGCGAATCTCCCAGATGCGTTTAGCTTGCTGGCCGGCAAATAGGCTCATCTTCGGCGGACTTGCAGTGTGTGAAAGTGCTTCACCTAGTGCACGCGCCTGCGATTCGGCCTCCGGCAGCGTCTGCCCGCCGAACTCGACCATCAGCCAGCCTCCGCCCTCGGGAAGCATTGCGACTCCTTCCGTGTTGATCCCCTTGGTGCGCGTGTAGTAGATGAGAAGATCGTCGAAGCCTTCCAGCCCGATCGGCCGATGCGCCATGATTTCCGGAATATGATCGGCGCACTGAAAAATGTCGGGATACGCCACCACCAGCAGAACGCGCTCCGGGGGACTTTCGACGAGGCGGCAGGTTGCCTCGAGAACTGTGGCACAAGTTCCTTCGGAACCGACCAGAGCGCGCGCCACGTGAAAGCCATTCTCCGGCAGCAGGTAATTCAAGTTGTAGCCAGAGACGCGTCGTGGGATGTTGGGGAATTTTTGGCGGATCACGCTTCCGTATTGATCGGCGATTCGTTTCAGGGAGTTGTAGATTTGATCGCGGCGGCTGGAATCGTGTGCGGATGAAGCCGTAACGCTGCCAGGCCGGGCTTCGCCCGGCCGGGCGGACGAGGCGTCCGTCCCTCCACGAGCCGGGCCGACTTTCAGGCGCGTGCCGTCGTAGGTGACGACTTCGAGTTCTTCGATGTTGTCGTCTGTTTTGCCCGCCATCACCGAGTGAACGCCGCAGGAGTTATTGCCGATCATGCCGCCGATGGTGCAACTGGCATGGCTTGCAGGATCAGGCGCGAACGTGAGGTGATGTTTTTCCGCTGCGGCGCGCAGATGATCGAGCACAACCCCAGGCTGCACCCGGGCGATTCGCTGAGCCGGATCGATCTCGAGAATCTTATTCATGTGCCGGGAAAAATCCAGCACTACAGCGGCGTTGCAGCACTGGCCCGAAAGGGAAGTGCCGCCACCGCGGCAGAGCAGAGGCGCGCCGAATTCGCGGCAGATAGAAATCGCGGCGAGTACATCGTCGGTGTCGCGCGGAACGACCACGCCGATCGGGATCTGGCGGTAGTTGGAGCCATCGGTGGCGTAGAGCGCGCGGCTGCCCGAGTCGAAACGAACTTCGCCCTGAAGCTGCGAGCGTAGAGCCTCGGCCAGCCCCAAGGCGCCGGCCGTTGAAACCTTCAACTGCGGGGCTGAAACGGAATCGTCCACTCTCTCGTGCATGAGCCGGTTGCGCTGGTGAACTTCAGTCGCTGGACTTTTTGGTTACGTTGCTGATCGTGATTTTGGTGGTGTCGCCGTGGGCCTCGAGGGCGATCGTGATCATGTTCTTATGGTCGTTTGAGATGACGGTACAGCGGTTCTGGTCGGCGGATGTCGTCATCGCATTCGGAAATTTCGATTTATAAAAGTCGCAGACTTTGTCGAGCGCATCGCCGCTGGTGAAGCTGGCGGTGACGGTGCGAACGTTTCCAAAAGTCATCGTGGCATTGCCGTTCTTCTGAGCCTCCGCGCCCGGATAGATATCCACGCCCAAATCTTTGGCCACCTGGGCCGGGTCTTTGGAAGAGTTGACGCTGCCGAAGGGGGTGTCGATTTTCACGTCCTCGCCATTCTGCGAAACGTGGGCGCTATGGGCAATGCGATATACGAAGAAACTGAAGGCTCCCACACTCAGGATGCCAAGGCCGACAATGATCGCGATCACGATGAGAACGATTTTGAGCGCGCCGCCGCCTCCGGTCGATGCCGGAACCGGCGCAGGTGCAGACGCCATTGGTGTTACGGCAGGAGCAGCGGGCGCAGCCGCAACGGCCGCGCCGCACTTGTTGCAGAATTTCGTCCCCGCATCCAGAGCTGCGCCGCAGGAATTACAGAACGCCATAAGTCACCTCTTGGAGGGTGTCTACAATCTCGACGCGCGAGTATACCGCAGATTGCAAGCGGAAGCAGCGATGGTTGCGGTCGAACTGCATCGCAGCGTTGTTTTCGTGATTTATAGAGCGCTTCGGTAACCTCTCCAGCGATTACCGCTGTGACATTTACCGGCCTCGCCGGAGCCCGTACCTTGATGCTCATGCGCCACTCTGCTGCGGTAATCTGTCGCGATAAACGATCTCTCCAGACCATGGAGTCGACCCTCGAACAACTCGATATCGAGATGGTGAACTGCCACTCGGGCCAGGAAGCGCTCGAACTGGTCATGACCGGTTGCGCCTCCACGCTGATCGTCGACTTTGATTTGCCGGGGGCGGAAGAAGTCATTCGCATGGCCGCGCTATTGCCCCCGGGGCAAAAGCCGACTTTGCTGGCGGTGGCGAGCCGCGCCTGGCCGGGCACGGGACAGGCTTTCCAATCGGGCGCCAGCCGCATCCTTTACCGGCCCATCGAGAGCGAGCAGCTCAAAGAGGCGCTGAAGTCCGAACTGAAGTCCGAGCTAAAGTCCGGCAAGAAATCCCACAAACCCAGCCGCCGCAAGTCCGACCGTTACGAAGTCAAGACTCTGGTCTATTTGGGTGTCGAAAGCGGAACTCTTTCCGCCGTCAGCATCGATATTGGCGAGCACGGACTGGCCGTTCAGGCCACCGAGCCGGTTCCCATGAGTTCGAACCTGGCATTTCGCTGCCTACTGCCCGGCACCGACATTACGCTGCAAGGGCACGCCGATGTGATGTGGGCGAGCGATCAGGGCCGCGCCGGACTTTTCTTTTCCAAGCTTAGCCCCGTCGCGCGCAAACACCTGAAGCACTGGCTCAGCAGCCGCAACTCTCACAGCAAAGACAAGAATAAGAATAACAAGAATAAAGACCAGCACGACCTGCGCGACCTGATGCCGCCCGCCGACGCCAACGTGACTTTTTCGGCTACGGAATAGGCCCTGTCCACATTCCTAGAAAATCCGCGTGCGAACGAATCCGATCGCGAGCGAAGTCGAAGCGCGAAGCCATCACCGGCTCGCCAGTCCCCCCGCGGTCTCTCCTCCATCCATCGTGTACACATGCCCCGTAGCGTACGCCGCGTCGTCTGACGCCAGATAAGCAAACAGCCCGGCAATCTCGGCGGGCGTCGCATGCCGCCCCAGCGGAATCTTCGCATTCACCTCCGCCAGCATGGCGTCGGAATATTCCGCCCGCTGCATCGGCGTCAACACATATCCCGGAGCCACGGCGCACACGCGCACCTTCGGAGCCAGTTCCAGCGCCATCGACCGTGTCAGCTCAATCACTCCGGCTTTCGTCGCGTTGTAGTCGGCGTAGTACGGATATCCCATCACGCCATTGGTCGACGCAGTTTGCAGAATCACGCCGCTGCCCCGTTTAACCGAATCACGCCCGACCGAAGCACGCTCGACGGGATCATGCTCGACCGAATCACGTCCGACGGAGTAACGCTCGCACATGTGCCGCGCCGCAGTCTGCGCAACATAAAAGACGCCCGTCAGGTTCACGGCGATGACGCGATCCCACTCTTCCGGAGTGATGTCGAGAAACTTATGCCGAATGCTGATGCCCGCATTGTTGACCACCACGTCGACGCCATCCATAACCCGGATAGCCTCGGCAAACGCAGCCTCCACCTGCATCAGGTCGGTAACGTCGGCCACGATTGCCGCGGTTAGGCCCGCTTCTCCGAGCGCCGCCAGTTCGTGCCGAATCTGCCCGCAAGCCGTAGCGTCGCGATCAAGCACGCACACCCGCGACCCCTCCTCAAGAAAGCGCGCAGCCGTAGCCGCACCAATCCCACTCGCGCCGCCAGTAATAAGAATGCGTTTGTCTTTAAGTCCTCTCATGACGCTAATCATCGCAGGTTTTGCGAGCGCCCCAAGCTTCAAATTGTCATTCCGAACCTCCCTCACTGACAGGTTGCTCAGTTCTCTTTGTAACTAAAAAAACGTCCAAGAATAATCGCGTCTCGGTTCCCCTTCGCCCTCTCAATCATGTCTGAGGCTTCCTCGTCGTAGTTGCGGCTTTCGTCCACTGGATGCGCTCCTTCAACCGAGATCAGGTGCCATTTGAACGACTCCAGATAGTGCGAGATTTTATCTCTTGCCATCTCGCGAGAATCGGCCCACGTCGTGACGTTCGCAAAAGCTTTTGTAGAGCCGGATGGCAGGTCGCCGGGTTCCACAAGCACTTCACAGGTAGTCATCCAAATAGTTTCCATATTGATCTCAGTCCTCGGGGTAGTTGTTATGGGTGCTGTTCGGCTTCTTGTTTCCTTCGCGATCGGTGGGATGGAAGTGCGGCTTGCCCACAGCAGGATTAGTGTGCTCAACCGCGCCTGAGCCCTGGCCCAGCGTCCTGTTTCTTGCGCCTTCGCGAGTATTGCTATTTGTCTCGTTGACCTGAGGCTTGCCGCTCGGCCCCCGCTTGTTTCCATGGACGTCCGTGGCTTGGCCGCCAGCTGTCACACCGGGTGCATCGGCAGCTTTTGGGCCGCCGCTCGTCTTCGCCTGCGGCTGATCTGTCGAACAGGTGCAGACGTTCGATGTGCCCGGACCGACGAGGTAGGCGAATGCACCGGCCACAGCCACTGTTGTTGATGTTACTGCACCTGCCACTGCGTCTAGAGCTGTGGTCACGATCTTGCCAAGGGCCGGCAGTTCTGGGGCAACGGGGAAGGGCATGGTGTTCGCATTTTGCGCCTGTCCTTGCGTATTCTGGTTTTGCTGCTGCGCTCCACACATCTGCTGATCGTGGGCGCAGTCATTAACCTGCCCATCAGGAGTCAAGCCGCCATTCGGAGCCGCCGTAGTGTCGCCATGACCGTCCAAATCCCCAAACGATTCTGGATCGTCCGCCACCATAGCATACAGGTTCAGGGTCTGCGGGTTGGTCAGATTCGCATACGGAACCGGCACGGGCACAGCCGACCAGTCCGAACTCAGCCAGCGGCCAAGGCGCGAAGAATAGTAGCGTGCACCAAAGTCGTCGTTTTGGGTTTCGGTGTCACGCTCCTTGCCTTCGAACTTGTAGTTCTGGGCGCAGCTGGTGGTATAGGCACGTTCCGCACCGAAGGGAGTGAAATCGGCGTCGTAGCACAGCGTCCCGTTCGATTGCACAATGACGCGCGAGCTGCCCAGCAGGTCTTCGGCATAGTACAGAGCGCTGCCTGTGGCCGGCACCATCGCCACCCGCTTGCCGCCGAAGAAAATGTATTCGTTCTGCGTGTTGCCTGCGGCATCGGTCTCGGCCAGAATTTTCCCAGAACGGCAAGGACCCGCCACACACCGGCGCGCCCAACACCCAAACCCACAGCTAAAAGAAAAACTCCCAGAACACCCCGGCAACCCGAGCACCCACCCCGACCCTCACCCGCTCCCGGATCACTCGCCCTGGCCGCCCGGAAACGCAACCGGCAGCTACTCTACTCGGCGGTCGGATCGCGGACGGACTTACCGCCCCAGTTCGATCCAAGGCCGCATGTCAAACCAAGTGGGCGACCTCCACCGAGAAACCCTTAAGTCCGGCCTCTTGAAGCAGGCGATACATACGCTGCGAAACGATGATCAACGGCGTCGGTCTGAGAAGATTCCGACCTTGTCCGAAAAGAGCGCTCGTAATCGCGATGTCGGAACCGTCCCATGCACTTCTTTGCAGGTAGATTTCTGACAGAAACTCCGTCACCACCGAGTGCCCAAGCGGACATCGCCAACTGATCTGCGACGGGCTAAATGGATCTCGGCCAAGTCTCGTACTCTCAGCCAGTTCTCCCGCCTTCCCGGTGACTCGCAGTTGGTACCAGTCCATCGACTTCTTGGTGGGATTCTTGAACTCGAAAATCGGCCGGAACTCCGCTCCGGCCAGTTTGTTTTCGGTGAAAGTTCGAGCGAACTTCGAAGAGACAACCCACTCCACCCAGGCAATGGTTTCCGAGATGTCTTTGTGCTGAGGCACGCGGCGAAGGTCGAGGATCAAGTCCGAAACCTGGCGGCCCCAGTTGCAGTGATTGCAGAGAGTCTCGTAGATCGTGCCGCATTCTTCCCCAGACGGCTCGAAGTGAGATGCAATCGTGAGCCGGAGAACCTCTGCATTTTGCAGTTCGGCCTTCGTGTACTTCCGAAGGTACCAGCCTATGGTGAAGTCAGAGAAGCCACGCTGCCCTTGTTTCCTTCGTGCGTCGATAAACTTGCGGATTTCTTCGAACTCGGGCGAGTTCGAAGGTACTCGTACCTCGACGCATTCTGTCCCTTCAACAACCGCTCGACCAATCGGCTTTGTGGCCTCCGGGAACCGGGACTTCAGAAACGAAACCAACTCTTCCTGCCCTAAGGTTTCTGAAGCCCTCACATTTACGTATTCGGTCATTCGGCGCTCTTTGGTCTCGGCAATGCTAGATGCGTTCATGGCGTTCCTAAGGGAGCGGATACTTCGAGTAAACCTGCTGGAGGATTCGCCCCACTTCCTCCGCTGTGCGTTGTATCTTCTGTCCGTACGGAGCGAGTGCTCTGAACTCGTTGGTGATCAGTTGGTGGTAGGCGGCAGGTATGCGCGCAGTTGCCCCGTCTTTCGCTCCTCCCAGATATTGAGGAATGATGTGGTGCTCTTGGAACTTGCCGGCCAGTTTGGGATACAGCTTTTCTGCATCGGCGGTTATAGTCCCGATCTTAGTTGCGGCCTTCTCCTCGCCAGCACCGGTAAAGAAGCTGGCTATGAACACGCCAGCCATCGCGCTCTTCTCACCAGAAGTGGAACCTTGGTATTCCGACATCTGTCCAAACTGGAAGCTCGTGAAGTTGGAAAGCAGCGCGTCAATTGGCTTGTTCACGGTGTTTGCTGCATCTATGACCGTGTTAGCAACTTCTTTCGCTCCGCCGACAACGGTGTCCTGGACAACCTGCACCACCGGATTTTGCGCCTGCGCGTTCTGATTCTGAGAGGTCTGGTTTTGTTGCTGCGCTCCACACTTCTGCTGATCGTGGGCGCAGTCATCGGCCTGCCCACCAGGAGTCAGTCCGCCATTCGGAGCCGCCGTAGCGTCGCCATGCCCATCCAAGTCCGCGAACGACTCCGGATCGTCCGCCACCATAGCATACAGGTTCAGGGTCTGCGGGTTGGTCAGATTCGCATACGGCACCGGCACGGGCACCGCCGACCAATCGGAACTCAGCCAGCGGCCAAGGCGCGAGGAATAGTAGCGTGCACCAAAGTCGTCATTTTGGGTTTCGGTGTCACGCTCCTTGCCTTCGAACTTGTAGTTCTGGGCGCAGGTCGTAGTGTAAGCGCGCTCTCCACCGAAGGGAGTGAAGTCGGCGTCGTAGCACAGCGTCCCGTTCGACTGCACAATGACGCGCGCGCTGCCCAGCAGATCTTCGGCATAGTACAGAGCGCCGCCTGCGGCCGGCACCATCGCCACCCGCTTACCGCCGAAGAAAATGTATTCGTTCTGCGTGTTGCCCGCGGCATCGGTCTCGGAAAGAATTTCCCCTCCCGAGCCATACCAATAAAGTTTGCTGCCGACCTTGGCAACACGGCGTCCGTCACCGTCATAGGCGTAGGTAACACCAGCGGCACTCTTAAGCTGACTCTCGCCGTCCCAAGTGTAAGTGTAGCTGCCATCGCTCTGTGTATTGCCGGAGGCATCGTAGGTCAAGCCGCTGATGTGGTTGTATGCGTCGGCAGTGACAAAGCCCATCGTCGCCTCGGTGCAACTGTTGTAGGTGGGTGACCATCCAGCCTGGGAAAGCAGATTCCCCCAGGCATCGTAGGAATATTGAAATCCCCAGCAGTACGTGCCGGTGGTTGACGAGGTCCCTGCGGAACTGATCCGGTTTAGCTGATCATACGTATATGTTTGGGTGCGGCTGGAGTTCAGATTATTCGTGATCTGGTAGACGTGCCCTGCGTTGTGGCTCGTTGAGAGGGCAAAGTTGTAAGTAATATCGATGGCGGTGCCCGCTGTGGACGACGCTTTGATCTCGCTTGGCTGCAGCCGGTTGGTGAAGGTTTCGAGAGTATTGAAGCCGGTGAAAGATGTGGTTTGGCCAATGCTCAACGCATAGATGCTGCCTTGCGGCGTGTAACAGACGGCGCTCGCCGTACAGTTCGTACTGCCGGGCGGAGTCTTCCAGCCAGTTGCGTAGGTAATCCCGTTGGAAGCGTCTGTGGCGTTGCTTGGCCGGTTGGCCGAGTCGTAGCTGTAGTTAATCGTTCGTCCCGTGGGGTAGACGATCTGGGTCACGTTGCCCGCGAGATCGAGATAGTAGGTAGTGGTCTTGGTGATGTTGCTGGGAGAACTGTTTGTAGCGCGCTGCTCGCGGTGGATGCTACGGTTGTTAGCCTTGTCGACCTGATAGGCCCACGCCTCGGAGCCGCCGCCGTCGGTCATACCGGTGCGATGTCCGATATTCTGGCAAGCGGTGAGGCTGAGGCAGTTTGTGCCATCATAGGTGAATATGAGCGCCGGATCGCCGTTCGAATAGGTGACTCCGGTTTCGCGATGCAGTTTGTCGTAGGCATAGGTCGCCGTGATAGCGCGCGCGTCTTTCTTAGTAAGCACGGTACCGTCAGGGTTATAGGTGTAGGTAATCGAGCCCACTTCCGGATTGCTCGAGGTAAGCAGGCGCGACAGTGAGTCGTAGGTGAACGTGCGCGTGTGAGAGCCGTTCTGCACCACCTGCTTGAGATTTCCGAGGGCATCAACTGTGTAAGAAGTGACCCAAATGGGCTCGTTGGTCCCTGTGCATCCCGTTGAGAGCACGGTCGCGGTGGCGGAATTGGGCTCATCAACCTCAACGAGGTGACCAAGGCCATCGACGCGGCTGCGCCGCCACTTGCCAGTGGGGTCGGTGACAAGTGTGTTCGCGCCACAGTACGCAGTGGTGATGGTAGAACCATCAGGAAGGGTTTCCAGGGTCTTGCGACCCAGCGGATCGTACGAGTACGTTGTCGTGCCGGGGCTGCTCGTGGCATCGGTGCCGGTCCGATACGGATTGGAAACAGACGCAACCCGCCCGAGCGCGTCATAAGTGTTGTCGATGTAAACGATGCCTTGCGGGTCAGAAGTGTGCTGAGTCTGGCTGGTCCGTCCCAGGCCGTCAAACACGGTGAGAGGGATGGTGTTCTGACCGGTATTGATCGTGGAGGTCAGGGTCGCGGTGAATGGGTACGTCGATTCCTGGCGGGTGATTGTGTCGAGGGCATTATCAGGGTGATTGGCCTGATACAAGCGCCACATTGAGTCGAAGGTGTAACTCGTGGTGAGTTGATTGGGGTCCGTCGTCGATGTTTTGAGACCCGTATTGAAGTCGTAAACGTTGGTTGTCTGTTGTTGCAGGGCGTTCGTGACAGTGGTGGGAAAAGCTCCAGCGTAAGTCGATGAATAAAGATAGCTGGTGGAATTAGCGCAAGGGTCGCTAGCTGCGTTGACCATGCCAGTGTCGAAGAACGTCGTTTTGCTGATGAGGTATCCGCCGGAACCGCCGGAACCGCCGCCCGGGCAGGTAAACGTCCCGGAGTTGAGCCACATGTGAACCGAAGTGCGATTGCCTCGGTAGCTTCCGCCGGGCGGATTGGAATCGTGCTGGGTCGTGATGCCAGAAGAGGATGGGGTGTTTTCGTCGTAATTGTAGGTCGCGTAGGAGAGCTGGTTGGCGTTACCGTCCGACACCTGAACGCTGCTCACCAAGTTGAGCATGTTGTTATTCAGGTAGTTAGAACTATTCTGGAACATGTAACTGGTCGCGGTCGAGCGCAGCTTAGGGTAGGTGCCATTGGTAGTGTAGTCGGACTCGGCCTCTGAGATGACTTTGCCGTAAGGCCCGGTGCTATTTTGAGCCGCATTGTAAAAGCTGAATCCGCCGTCGTAAGTCTTTGTAACTTGACTCGCCTGACCATTCGGCCAGGTCGTTGTGATGCTAGTGGGAAATGCGGCAGCCGCGTCACCGGCGCCGTAGTCGATGATGTAGTTGTACTGAGTAGCAACGGTCTTTAGCACGGCATTGTTGGCCTTTGGTCCTAGAAAGAATTGAGTACTGGTTTCGAACTCCGTGCCGCTACCCGCTAGGGTGAATGTGTGAACAGTATCATTCAGAAGAGGATCAGTGACGGTTGTGGTGATCGGGCTGTTAGGATTGTAGGCATAAGTCCATGTGTGGTTTCCGGTCCCGTCGTTTGCGTTTACGATGCGACTGGCTGCCCAGCGGCTACCAATATCGTGGCCGCCCGTCAGGGTGCTGTACGTGTAGGAGATTGTTCCGCCCGTGGGCAGGGTGATCTTGGTCAGACTACCGTAATTAACCGGAAGGTTCTTATACGATGTTCCGTCCACGTCGTTGTATTCGAAACTCCAGGCAGTGTTGTTTGCGAGGAACACGACGCTCTGAAGCGTGTTGACTCCATGCGGGTTGCCGGGGTATTGGTTGACTTGTTCAGTGTCAATTGTGAGGGGCGGGATATTTACAGTTACCAGGGCATAGCAAAACTTGACCTGAAAACTCCCT
Organism: Candidatus Sulfotelmatobacter sp.; assembly: GCA_036500765.1. Taxonomy (NCBI): domain Bacteria; kingdom Pseudomonadati; phylum Acidobacteriota; class Terriglobia; order Terriglobales; family Candidatus Korobacteraceae; genus Candidatus Sulfotelmatobacter; species Candidatus Sulfotelmatobacter sp. The sequence goes on along the minus strand of DASYBM010000009.1, from coordinate 252,979 downwards.
CCGTTCAATCCCGGCAACGTCCACACAGTCGCAAAGTTGATGGGCAGAAGCGTTCCGCCCTGCGGGCATGAGCTTGAGTCACTGGGCGGGGATGTTGTGTTTGGAATGGAGGGGATGTTTCTCCCCATAGTGTCGATGATGCCACCGGTGGCTCTCGTCACCTGATTGCCGTTTGGGTCTTCTTTCCACACGGTTGGAACGCCGGACGCTCCGCCTTGATAGTATTTGACCCCTGCGGCGTCCGTAGTGGTCCAATTGCCCGAACCATCGACCGCAAAGCTGTACCCTGTCCCGTCTATGGCCCGGAAGGCTGCATTCGTCAGAGATGTGTTAGTTGTTTCCCAAACTCCGCTTGTCTGCCCTACCAAGTGGGAGGTTCCATCGGACCCAAACAGTCGCCCGTAGTAGTAATAATTCTGCGTTCCTCCAGGCAAGACGTTTCCTTTTACCTGTACCACACCGGCACCGGGTGCCTGGTCGTCCACCGCGAATACAGTAGCACTCACTCCTGCTCCCGCTTGAGATTTTGAGCTACCCGCGTCCCATTCGTAAAGGCACGAAACATCCGGCGGCGGGGTGCAGATTTCTTGCACCTGTAGAGCGTTGCTTCCGTTGACGAGTGAAAAATTTTCCTTGAGCAATCCGCCACGCTGAGGATAAGAGATTAACGGAACGTGAACCGAGACTCGACCGTTGGATAAATTGACGCTGTCGATATCACCGCCGTGATAGGACTGATAAGGAATGGACCCCAGTTGATCGGCCAACGTTTGGGAAGGCCCAGTTTGTGCGACGGCGGTTAGCTGAAAGCTTCCAGCGAATACTAGCATCGCGAATAGAGCTGTGCCGGAACACCTAAATGGAGTCATTACCATCCTTCTTAAAAAGAGAGTGACGATGCTACTTGGCGAGTTGCGAAAGCATCGAAGCAACGGTGCGGTCACAGAAGTACCCTCCGTCGATTCGAATCGACGCAATGTTCTCAAACATGTGGGGAAGCGGCGAGGAAAGATTAACGGAACTGAGATCCGCCGCTCTTATTGGCCGACCCTGTTCGCCGATTTGCATGGAACGATAATGGGAAGAGGCTGTGGATGTCAACGGCTAAACCTCTCTTGGGCCCCCATATTCTCGATTGACCCCGTTTGACCCTTCTTTTCTCGCGCCTGTAAGATCAGGAGTTAATCTTCCGCTGGCGGATTCTTCTGGGTCGAATCCTGTCATCGCGCACTATTTCAAAGATGCCTCACGAATTGCCCAAAGCTTACGAGCCGGGCGCGATTGAAACGCGCTGGGCCGACTATTGGATCAAAGAAAAACTCTTCTCCGTGGCCACGCCGCCGCCGAGCTTGTCCGAAAAAGAGACCCGGCCCGTGTTCACGCTGCTGCTGCCGCCGCCCAACGTTACCGGGCGTCTGCACATGGGCCACATGCTCAACCAGACGCAGATGGACATTATTGTGCGCTGGCATCGCATGCGCGGCTTCATCACGCTGTGGCTGCCGGGGACGGATCACGCCGGTATTGCCACACAGATGATGGTGGAGCGCGATCTCGCCAAAGAAGGCAAGAACCGTCGCGACCTGGGGCGAGAGAAATTCATCGAGCGCGTGTGGGAGTGGAAGAAGCTCTACGGCGGCGCGATTCTCGATCAGATGAAGCGCCTGGGCGCGTCCGTCGACTGGGACCGCGAGTACTTCACTATGGACGAACATCTCTCGTCCACGGTGCGCGAGGTGTTCGTTCGACTCTATGAAGAAGGCTTGATCTATCGCGGCAACTACATGGTGAACTGGTGCCCGTGGCACGAGACCGCGATCTCCGATCTGGAAGTGAAGCACGAAGAGGTGTCGGGGAAGTTGTGGGAGATTCGCTATCCGGTGGCGAGCGGCTCTTCCGTAGGAAAACAGGAGTTCATCACCGTGGCCACTACGCGGCCAGAGACGATGCTGGGCGATGCGGCGATTGCGGTGAATGCCAAAGACGAACGCTATACCCATTTGCACGGCAAAAAAGTTTTGCTGCCGCTGATGAATCGGGAGATACCGATCATCACCGACGAACTGGCGCAGCCCGAGTTCGGTACCGGCGCGGTGAAGGTCACTCCGGCACACGATCCCAATGATTTTCAGGCAGGCCTGCGCCACCATCTGCCGCAGATCAATGTGATGGATGGACGCGCGCGCATGAACGAGAACGCGGGCCGATACGCCGGTCTCGATCGATTCGAAGCGCGTAAGCGCGTGCTGGCCGACCTGCAGCAGCAGGGATTTCTGGTCGGCGAAAAAGATCATACGCTCGCGTTGGGAAAGTGCGAGCGCTGCGGAACCATCGTCGAGCCGCGCGTCTCCGAGCAGTGGTTCGTGAAAATCCAGCCGCTCGCCGATCGCGCCAAGGCCGCGGTGGAGAGCGGCGAGATCACGATCGTCCCGGACAACTACCGCACTATCTATTTGAACTGGATGAACAACATCCACGACTGGTGCGTGTCGCGGCAGTTGTGGTGGGGGCACCGGATTCCGGCGTGGACCTGTGAAGGTTGCAAGGAAGTAATCGTGGCGCGCGAAGCGCCGACAACGTGCACCAAGTGCGGCGGCGCAAAGCTGGAGCAGGTTCCTGACGTGCTCGACACCTGGTTTTCGTCAGGATTGTTGCCGTTTACGACGCTGGGCTGGCCGGGAAAGACGCGCGATCAGGCGGTGTTCTATCCAACCACGCTACTGATCACCGCGTACGAGATTTTGTTCTTCTGGGTGGCGCGGATGATCATGTTCGGGTGCCACTTTATGCAGGACCACGAGCAGGATCCCGCGATCAAGAAAGCCAATGGCTGGGCGGACAAAAAGGACGACAGCGTGCCTTTCCGCCACGTCTACATCCATGCACTGGTGCGCGACGCGGACCGCCAGAAAATGTCGAAGACCAAGGGGAACGTGATCAATCCACTCGATATCATCGAGCGTTTCGGCACCGACGCAGTGCGCTTTACGCTGGCTGCGATGGCCGCGCCGGGCACCGACATTGCGTTCAATGAGAGCCGCACCGACGGCTACCGGGCTTTTGCGAACAAAATCTGGAATGCGGCGCGGTTCATGTTCATGAATGTGGATAGAGTCGAGCCGGGCCTGCGGCCCGGAGGCGGACAGGAGTGTCCGCCCTACACGAGGAATGCGACTCTCGAAGATCGATGGATTCTGTCACGCTTCAATCGCGTTGCGGCCGATGTAAACGACACGCTCGCGGCCTACCGCTTCCATGAGGCCGCCAATCGCATCTACGATTTTTTCTGGGGCGAGTTCTGCGACTGGTACCTGGAGTTGATCAAGCCGCGGCTCATGTACGACGAGGGAGGCGACAAGGGCGCAGCACAGGCCGCTTGTGCAAATCTCGTCAATTTGTTCGACGTCTCGCTGCGCCTGCTGCATCCGATCATGCCGTTTATTACTGAAGAAGTCTGGCACGCGCTATACGACGGAAAGCCGCCGTACAAGTCGATTGCCCTGGCGAGTTATCCGCAAGCGGATGAGACACAGTTCGATATGGCTGCGGAAACCGAAATGGCGATCTTGCAGGACTTGATAGTAACCGTCCGCAATGTGCGCGCCGAACTTAAAGTCGAGCCCAAGCTGAAAGTGCCGGTCGAGATTTTCGCGCCGGAAGCGGGAATTCGTAAAATGATCGAACAGAATCGGGGTGCAGTCGAGCGCCTCGCGGGTGTCGACAAAATTATCTTTGCGGAAAGCTCGCTCTCCAACATGCCCGCGGCCCGCAGTTCCGCTCGCTTCGATGTGCATGTGGTCTACGAAAGAAAGATCGACGTCGCCGCCGAGTGCGACCGCCTGAAGAAGGAACTGGAGAAGATCGAGAAAGAGCTGACCAACAATCGAAAGCAACTTGGCAACGAGCAGTTTCTTTCGAAGGCTCCCGAGAAAGTAGTGGACGGACTGCGCAGGCGAGGCCAGGAGCTGGTTGTACTGCATGAGAAGTCGCAGAGTAAGCTGAAGGAACTAAATTGTTGAATGTGAGGACACCCACCTTCAGCTGACCCTCGAAGCGCAGCTCGACTGGTTTGTGGTGGTAGCCGGGCTGTCGCCCGTCTGGACCGCCGAAGGCGGCTGTTTCCACGGGAGCAAGAACTGGCCACTGACAATTGGCCACTGTTTTATGGACTGGAATTCACGACGCCTCACCGCCATTCTTGAGAACGCGCTGGTCGAAGACCGGGCCACGCGCGATGCGACCAGCTATGCCTGCATCGATCCCAATCAGCGTGCGTCTGCGACCATTATTTCCAAGCAGGACTGCATCCTGGCCGGGATTGGCTGCGTGGCGCGCATTCTCGACGTCTATGCCGCACTCGACGGCGCCGTTACGGCCCATTACGAAGTCACAACGCATCCTGAAATTTTCGACGGCGTGCGCCTGCACAAGGGACAGTCGGTCGCGGTCATTCGGCATAATGCGCGGGTGATTCTTTCCTGCGAGCGCGTCATCCTCAATTTTCTGCAGCGCATGAGCGGCATCGCCACTCTGACTCGCAAGTTCGTGGAAGCCGTGTCGGGCACTAAGGCTCGCATTCTCGATACGCGCAAGACTGCTCCCGGACTGCGCGTGATCGACAAGAATGCTGTGCGCTGCGGCGGTGGGCAGAATCATCGCCTCGACCTCTCCGATGGCGTGCTTATCAAGAACAATCACATCGCGCTCGCGGGCGGCATCGTTCCGGCTCTCGATCACGCGGTGCGCAATCGCCGGGGCTCGCAGATCATCGAAGTCGAAGTGCGTACACTGGAAGAACTAGAACTCGCTGTCGCGCATGGCGCGGAAGCAATCCTGCTCGACAATATGTCGGTGGACGACGTGCGCCGCGCGGTTGAACGTTGCGGCCAAACCGAAGCCCTCAAGGAGGGAAGGCGCATTCCAGTCGAGTGTTCAGGAGGAATTCGCCTGGAGAATGTTCGGGCGTACGCTGAGACCGGCGTCGATTTCATCTCTGTGGGCCTGCTGACGCACTCGCCTCAGGCCGTAGATATGAGCATGCGCGTCGTGCCCGCCTGAAAGGATGTTAGTCTTCGTTCTTTGGAACCGGTTTCCCGTCCCGAATCACCAGATCTCAGCGATGATAGACCGCCTTGCCTTTTAACTTCTTAGCGGGATTCTTAACCCCGAAGGTGTGAGTCCTGCCGCCACGACCTTCCCCAGCGGTGCTCTTTTCGTGCTTGGGCATCCCATAGCTACATTGACAGAGACGGGTCAATAACGCGGCGTTTGTCGTTTCATATTTGTTGTTTCATGGGGATTCGCGCATAATCTCCGCATCGGCAAGACCAGTACAATTCGCAACCGGCGTTCGGGCGCAAAGACGCTCGCGACGCACCATCCGCAGGCGACCGATTTGCGGCTCGGTCGCATCGTGCGCCTGCTGATGGAGCATGCTACCGTTGTCGTCAGCGGGACTAAGATCGCTCAGGAAATTTCTTGCACCCGTTCTGAAGTCTGGCGCTTGGTGCAGCAACTGCGGGGACTTGGCGTCGATGTGGCAGGCCATCCTGCCAATGGGTATCAGCTGCGCTCGGTTCCGGATTTGCTCTTACCGGAAATTCTGCGGCCGCTCTTGCGCGGCACAATCTTTGGCCAACATCTTCATCATTTCTATAAGATCGGATCCACCAACACCGCTGCCATGGCGGCCGCAGCCGAAGGGGCTCCGGAGGGCAGCGTGTTTCTTGCTGAGGAGCAAACCGCAGGCCGCGGCCGCGGCGCGAATTCATGGCAATCGCCGCGGTCGAGTGGTATTTATTGTTCGGTGGTTTTGCGTCCCGCGCTACCCCCGGCGGAGGTACTCGTTTTTTCTCTCGCTGCCGGACTCGCGGTGCGCGCCGCCCTGGCGCAGATGGACTCACGGGTGGCCGTCGACTTGAAGTGGCCCAACGACGTTCTGATCGCGGGCAAGAAAGTTTGCGGTATCCTCACCGAGATGAATGCCGAAGCGACCCGCGTTCGCTATATTGTGGCCGGCATCGGTATCAATGTGAATCAGGCGAACTTCCCGAAAGATTTGCCCGCAACATCTTTGCGCCTGGTGACCGGAAGCGAATGGTCGCGCGTCGAGGTATTGGCTGCTTTGTTAAAATCACTTGATCGCGAATATCGGCGTTTGATCGAAGATTCTGATGCTCGCGAATCGATTCTCGGGCGTTTCGCCGAGAATTCTTCGTGGGTACGAGGCAAGGCCATTCGCATCGAAGAAAATGGCTCGTCCTTTGAAGGAACGACCGAGGGGCTGGATTCGCGCGGATTCTTGCAGGTACGAACAGTGCACGGGCTGCGCACCGTTTTAAGCGGAACCGTGCGGGAACGGTAAGATTTGAATTTTGGTCTGGAGCTAGAAGCCAAGAGCTAGAAGCCAACAGCCAAGAGCCAAGAGCCACGAGCCACGAGCCAAGAACATGCTCCTCGTCATTGACGTCGGCAACACCAACACGGTCCTCGGCGTTTTCGCCGCAGCGGAAACTCCGTCCGGCGCTGTGCGCGAAACTTCGAGCTACGAGCGCCTGGTTGCCAACTGGCGCGTAGCTACGTCCCGCACCAGCACGGTCGATGAATATGGAGTGCTGTTTCGCAACCTGTTTTCCATGGCGGGCCTTGAGGCGAAAGGCATACAGGGGATTGTGATCTCGTCGGTCGTGCCGCCACTCGATTCCGTGTTGCGCCAGGTCTGCGAACGCTATTTCAATCTGCGTCCGCTATTCATCGAGCCCGGCGTCAAAACCGGTATGCCAGTGCATTACGACAATCCGGCGGAGGTCGGCGCCGACCGCATCGTGAACGCCGTGGCTGCGTTCGAAAAATATGGCGGCCCGTGCGTGATCGTCGATTTCGGCACGGCCACAACGTTTGACTGCGTATCGGCCAAGGGTGAATATCTCGGTGGCGTAATCTGCCCCGGCATCGGCATCTCCGCCGACGCTCTCTTTGAACGCACCGCGCGTTTGCCGCGCGTGGAGATTCGCAAGCCCGCCCGCGTCATTGGCTCGAATACAGTCGGCAGCCTGCAATCCGGACTTTACTACGGATATCTCGGTCTGGTCGACGGCATCATCGAACTGCTGCTCGTGGAGCTAGGTCAGGAAACGCGCGTGCTTGCCACCGGCGGCCTGGGTCCAATGATAGGCACCGGCTCGAAGTACATTAAAATCGTCGACGACTCGCTCACTCTTGAGGGCCTGCGCATCATCTGGGAGCGGAACAGTTCGTCGCGCAAAGATGTCGCTTCGCCGAAGCCTCCGCCACAGGCGGATGCGAAGCCGTTATCTAAATCAGTGCAGCCGAAGTCCGAGAACGGCGGAGCACCAACCGCCGCGCCTTCGCGTTCCGCTCGCTGACCCTGCCGTGGAAAAAGTAAATTACTTCAACTACTTTACCGAGATCGAAGACCGCTACCTGCACCGCCGCGGCGGCGGCCTTCTTCTTTCCACTCTCGATTGGGCGCTGATTGAAACCTGGAAAGAGGCCGGCGTTCCGCTGGAGGCCGTGCTGCGCGGCATCGACGACGCCTTCGACCGGTACGATCAGCGACCGTCGAAAACTAAGAAGGTGAACAGCCTGGCCTACTGCTCGCAGCTTGTGCTGGCCGCGGCCGAAGATATGAAAGAAGCCGCAGTCGGGGCGGCAGTCGGGGCGGCCGACGGGAACGAGACGCCAACGAAGTCCCGCTCCAGCCAAGGCTTTGAGCCGGACGTCATCGCGCCTTTCCTGCGGCGCAATGCCGACCTGTTGGAGACCGCGAAGTTGCCCGAAGGAACTGGGATCTCGGCGCGATCGGTGGCCCGCGATAGCGCGAAGACTCTTCGCCAACTAGCGGAAGAAATAGAGAACAAGCCCGCCGGCCGGTTGGAGGATCTGGAGCGTCGCCTAACCGTGCTCGAAGAAAAACTCTTTGCCGTGCTGTTGGCGTCTACCTCAGACCAGGAAATCGTCACGGTCCGCGCCGAAGCTGACCGCGATCTCGCTCCCTATCGCAGCAAGATGTCTGGGTCTCAGATTGATCAATTGCAGAAGCAGTACGTCCAGAAGCGTTTGCTGGAAAAGCATAAGTTGCCGCGCCTGAGTCTCTTTTATATGTAATTGCGTTTCGCCTGGCCTCCAACGTGACGACCCATCATTTCGATGCATTGATAGTTGGAGGCGGCGCCGCCGGCCTGATGTGTGCTATGGAAGCGGGCAAGCGTGGACGCCGCGTCGCCGTCCTCGAACATGCCGACCGCTTAGGCAAGAAAATCCTGATCTCCGGCGGCGGCCGCTGCAATTTCACCAACCTGCACTGCCGGCCCGAGAATTTTATCTCGGCCAATCCGCACTTCGCCAAGTCGGCGCTGGCTCGTTACACCCCGGCCGATTTCATCGCACTTGTCGAAAAGCACCACATTCCTTATCACGAAAAAACGCTCGGACAATTATTCTGCGACCGCGCCGCCCGCGACATTCTGGGAATGCTGGAGACCGAATGCTCTTCTGCTGGCGTAGCAATTTTCTTGAACACAAAAATAAACGAGATCAGCCACGCCGCTGATTTTGTGGCGCGCACGGCCCGCGAAGAATTTCACGCGCCGGCGCTCGTCGTCGCAACTGGAGGGCTTTCCATTCCGAAGATCGGCGCCACTTCGTTCGGCTACGAGTTGGCGCGCCAGTTCGGCCTCAAGCTTCGCGAGCCGCGTCCAGGCTTGGTGCCGCTGCTTCTGGACGATGAAGACCGCACCCGCTACTGCGACCTGGCTGGGGTCTCGGCCGATGTCATCGCCGGTTGCGACGGCCGGCAATTCCGCGAGAAAATGCTGATCACCCATCACGGCCTGAGCGGGCCGGCGATCCTCCAGATTTCCTCTTACTGGAAAAAGCCCCAGAACATCCAGATTGACCTGGCTCCGCAGCGCGTGATAACGAGCATCTTCCACGATCCAAGAATGCCGCGCACAATCGCGACGCTTCGAGCGGAATTTCGTAAGAGTCTTCCCGCTCGCCTTGCAGACCGCTGGCTTGACGAAAACGCGCCCACTTCATGGACGAACGCAGCGTTGGCCGACCTCGAGCGCCATGCGCATGCGTGGACTATTTTACCGGCAGGCACCGAGGGATACGAGAAGGCCGAAGTGACCTGCGGCGGGGTCGATACCGACGAACTATCCGCCAAAACAATGGAGAGCCGCAAAATACGCGGCTTGTTCTTCATCGGCGAAGGCGTTGACGTCACCGGCCACCTGGGCGGCTTTAACTTTCAGTGGGCCTGGGCCTCAGGCGCGGCGGCAGGCCGGGCGTTGTAAACTACGTGACATCGGAGGAAACATGAGCAGGGCGAGAAGGATATTAGGAGCTGTGGGTTGCCTCGTGATTGGAACATTTCTTGTGACCGTTGCCATTGCCCAGACCTCAAGTATCCTTGCGCTGTCCAAGGACGAACACACGGTCGCGATCGTAGACCCCGCGACGTTGCAGGTATTGGCGAAACTCCCTTCCGGCCCCGATCCGCACGAGATCATCGCATCCGACGACGGCCGCCTCGCCTTCATCTCCAACTATGGTGGCTTGGATAGCAATCTCAACACCATTTCTGTCGTCGATCTGGTGGCCCGCAAGGCGCTGCCGCCGATCGACCTTGGCGCGCTGCATTCTACGCACGGTTTAGCGTTCGCGAGCGGAAAACTTTATTTCACGGCGGAAACCAACAAAATCATCGGCCGTTACGATCCCGCTACTCAGCGCGTCGATTGGATTCTCGGCACCGGTCAGGATCGCACACACATGATTATGGTCTCGAAGGGTCTCGACCAGATCGTCACCTCCAACGTCAACTCTGCCACCCTCAGCATTATCAATCAAGTCTCTCCGCCGACCGGAGGATTCGGTCCGCCCCCAGGGAATCCGACCTCGGGTGCGCAGCCGCAACAACCGCCGCCGGGCATGCCTCCGCAAGGAGAACCGCGGTTAACGTGGGAAGTCACAAATGTTCCTGCCGGCCGCGGAGTGGAAGGCTTCGACATCTCTCCCGACGGAAAACAGATCTGGGCCGCCAATGCCCGCGACGGCTCCGTCACCATCATTGATGTTGCGGCGAAGAAAGCAGTGGAAACATTTCCGATCCCAGTGAAGGGCGCGAATCGCCTGAAGTTCACACTCGACGGCAAGCAGGTCCTGATCTCCGCGCTGGGCGCACGCGCCGCCGGTGACACGAGCCTGCTGGTGCTCGACGCCACGACTCACAAAGAGGTCAAGCAATTGAAACTTGGAGGCGGCGCAGCCGGAATCCTGATGGCGCCCGACGGTTCCCGTGCGTTCGTCGCCGTCAGCACCGCCGACAAAATCGCAGTCGTAGATTTGAAAACGCTGGAAGTCACCGGCCAAATTCTACCCGGCAAGCAGCCCGACGGATTGGCGTGGGCGGTCCGCAAGTAGACATCCTGAGTAGATTCCTTTGCGTTCTTCGCGGCATTTCTTAGCGTCCTTTGCGGTTGAGAGGTCGACTCTGCCGGTAGCCAAAGCAAGAAAATCGGATCGCAAAGCACGCCAAGAAAATGCCGCAAAGGTCGGAAAGATTACAGTTGAGCCGCATTCCGACGACGCCTGCATACCGTAGAATCAACTCTTGTTCCTCACCATCGAAAAGCTGATCTACGGCGGCGACGGCCTCGCTCGTCTGCCGGCTGATGCCCACGGGCGCGGCAAAGCTGTCTTTGTTCCTTTCGTCCTGCCGGGAGAAAAGATCGAAGCGTCACTTACGGAGCAGAAAGCAGGTTTCGCGCGCGCCCAAGCTGACAAGATACTCCAGTCGTCCCCGCACCGGATCCAGCCTGCCTGCCCATATTTCTCTCGCTGTGGCGGATGCCATTACCAAAATGCCGCCTACCAGCAGCAACTCGAGATCAAAAAAGAAATCCTGCGCGAGAGCCTGAGGCGCACGGCCAAGCTGGAGTTGCCGTTCGACATTGCAATACATCCTTCGCCGCCGTGGAATTATCGCAATCGCTCGCGCCTGCAAGTGCAGGTCCGGCCAGCATTCGCCGCTGGATATTTCAAATTCGCATCGCACGAACTTCTGCCGGTCGAAGAGTGCCCTATCAGTTCGCCGCTGATCAATCGCGGCATTGCATCTCTCTGGCAGAGCGGACGCGCGGGAAAGGTTCCAGAGGGCGTGCGCGAAATCGAGTTCTTTGCCAACGGTGATGACACTCAACTCCTGGCTACCGTCGGCTGCGCACGGGAAGCGCGCCGCGCAGCCGTTCGCGACTGGGCCGAGGAGTGGCGCGGCGTTATGCCCGAAATCGCCGGAGTCGTGGCCTTGCGCGAACCCAATCCCGGCGACCGCAAGGCGGGCGCTCCAGAGATTCTGGTAGCCGCCGGTGCCACGCATCTCACCTATCAAACTACGAAGGCAGCCTACCGCGTCAGCGCCGGATCATTTTTCCAGACCAACCGCTCTCTGACCGACGAACTGGTCAAGATCGTTACCGGGGGACAATCCGGCCAGCTCGCCCTCGACCTCTACGCCGGCGTCGGATTGTTTTCCACAGCCCTGGGCTGTGACTTTTATCACGTCGTTTCTGTTGAGTCGTCACAGACATCCACAGCCGATCTTGCCTACAATCAGGCCTCAAACGGTGAAAACGTCCAGGCCACCGCGGAACAATACCTCGCCCGCGCGGAGAATCGAGGGCACGTCGGCAAGGGCCAGGGAACCCCGAATAAGCCCGACCTGGTGGTAGTGGATCCGCCCCGGAGTGGTCTGGGAGAACGCGTGGCGCGACTGCTCGTGACCTCAGGCGCGCCACGCATTTGTTACGTTTCGTGCGACCCGGCAACGCTGGCACGCGATCTCGTTCCCCTGCTCGCCGCAGGTTACCGTGCCCAGCAAGTGCATCTGGTGGATCTGTTTCCGCAGACTTACCACCTGGAAAGTGTTGTGCATCTGGTTCGCTGAAACTGGTTTCTGGAGGCTTCGCGTGAGCGAAGAGCACAGCGTACCCGTGTCACTAGTTGATATCGCCTTAGCGCCTGAGGAATTTCCTCGCTGCGTTTCCAATATGAATTCTGAATCGGGCTTTCGGATGGACCACCCAGCCGTATGATGCCGGCCGCCCCAGCGCCGCCTCCAGCATTCCGCTTCAAGGCCGCGCGCGAACCTATGCTCTGGGCCGCGGTCGCCTATTCCGCCGGAATCATCGCCGGAATCTACCACTGGCGTCCCGCGCTCTGGTGGATTGTGGCTGGCTCATCCTTCATCGCCGCCGCAGCATACTTCGCTCGCCGCCGTTCCGCGCTGGGGTGGGGGTTGGCGCTCGGAGCGTTTTTTCTCACGGGCGCACTTTATATTCAAGTCCGCGGAGCTTCTCCACGTCTCGACACCAACATCGATCGCTATGCCGACCGCCAGAAGCTCGAAATTACCGCCCACGTTACGCGCGACGGCCGCTTGCAGCGAGGTGGTCTCAATGAACTCAAACAGACCGTAGAGGTCGAAACGGAATCGGTTCGGAACACGAAGGGTCAAAGCGAGGCGATTCATTCGGGCATTCATTTGAGCATTTACAGCCCTCGCCTAAACGACGTTGCTGCCGACGATGATGCCGAGACCGGCCCTGCCGTCATGCCCATCCTCCACTATGGCGACCGCATTCGCTTTTCCACAGAGCTCAAACTTCCGCACAACTTTCGCAATCCGGGAGCCTTCGACTATCAGCACTATCTCGCCGATCGTGGCATTGCTGCACTAAGCTCGGCCAAAATGGAAAACGTCGAGCGGCTTCCCGGCTTTGCCGGAAGCCGTGTTGCCGCCTGGCGCAGCCGACTTCACCGTGGCGTCGTCGATAAAGTGCAGGAACTTTGGGCCCCGCGCGAGGCGGCCCTGATTGATGCGATGGTCATTGGCGAGGAGGCCTTTATCGACCGCGACACCCGGGTCGACTTCCAGCGCTCCGGCACCTACCACGTCCTGGTCGTTTCTGGAATGAACGTCAGCATCCTCGCCTTTGTGGTTTTCTGGACGCTGCGCCAACTGCGCGTAGCGGAGATTCCAGCCACGCTATTGACGATATTGTTCTGCGTCGCTTATGCCTTTGTTACGGAAGTCGGCGCCCCGGTCTGGCGTGCCACGCTGATGTGCGCCATCTACCTCGGCACCCGCCTGCTCTACCGCGATCGGGCCATGGTCAACGCCCTCGGCGCAGCGGCTTTGGGTCTGTTGATCTTCGATCCGCGTCAGCTCTTCACTGCCAGTTTTCAGATGACTTTTCTCTGCGTGCTGATTGTGGCGGCTATTGCGATTCCGATTCTCCAGCGTACTTCGCAACTGCAGAAGCAGGCGCTGGCCAATTGGGATTCCGACGACTACCCTGCGCTTCTACCTCCGCGGGTGGCCCAATTCCGCGTGGACTTGCAGTTCATCGCCGCGCGTGGTGCGCTCTTCGTCGGAGAGAAGTGGTCGCGCCGCTTAGTTTGCGGCACGACTGCGTTCTTCCTGGCCGCGTGGGAGTTGCTCTTCGTTTCCGCGGTTATGCAAATGGGACTAGCGTTGCCCATGGCCTACTACTTCCATCGCGCCACCACCATCGGATTGCCCTCTAACCTCGTCGTCGTGCCCCTTACCCAACTGATGATGCCGGCCGCCGCCGCCGCGATCGCTCTGGGTTTCATCTCACTTTGGCTGGCCAAAGTGCCGGTATTTCTGACCACGATTGCGCTGCATGGTATCACCGGCACGGTCCATGGACTCGGCTCGCTGCGCGCGGGGGACCTCCGCGTTCCAATGCCGTCGATCGTGGTCGTAGCGATCGCGGTTGGCGCGCTCGTGCTGGCCATCTGGGCCGCACGTCGTCGTGCTTTTTTCGCCGCCCTCGGACTGGCCGCCATTCTCGCGGCCTCGCTGGTTCTGGCATTCACCCCAGCTATGCCCCGCGTGCGACCGGGCGTCCTGGAAGTCACCTCCATCGACGTCGGCGAGGGCGATTCCATCCTGCTGGTCACGCCGCAAGGCCGCACTCTGCTCATCGATGCCGGAGGTCCCATCGGTCCCGGCGGCTCGCAACTCGATTTCGGCGAAGACGTCGTCTCTCCCTATCTCTGGAGCCGCGGCATGTCGCGCCTCGACGCCGTTGCCATTACTCACGGGCATTCCGACCACATCGGCGGCATGATTGCCGTTCTGAAAAACTTTAAGCCAAGAGAATTGTGGATCGGACTATTGCCACCGAGTCGTGCGCTCGCAAGCGTGGTCTCAACTGCCGAAGCCCTCGGCATCAAAGTTGTGCGCCATTGGGAGGGGGATGAGTTCGAACTCGGCGGAGCAAAAGTGTCGGTGTTGTTCCCGCCGTCCGACTGGCCTGTCGGCCCCAAGCCTGTAAACAATGATTCCCTGGTGCTGCGCGTCGGTTATGGCGATTCGTCGGTTTTGTTGGAGGGGGACGCCGAGAAGCAAGTGGAGCGCCGCATCGCCGCGCTTCACCATCCCCGAGCGAATCTATTGAAGGTTGGCCACCATGGCAGTTCAAACGCGAGCACGCCGGAGCTGCTATCTTCGGTCCGGCCCCAATTCGCCATCATTTCTGTCGGATCAGGAAATTCCTTCGGCCTGCCTCGTCTGGAAGCTCTCACCCACTTGTCGGACGCGGGGGCCCGTGTCTACCGGACCGATCTCGACGGGGCCGTCACCTTCTACCTTGACGGCCACTCCGTTACGCCTTCTGTGGCGGTTCTTCAGGCCATCGGTTTTTACTAAGGGAGGAGTTAATCGTGGCAGCTTGTGTTAAACTTCTGCCGATTCTGGGAGTGGGCATGGCGACTCGCCGAGACTTTCTTGAAAAATGGACGCAGTTGGCTGCTGGCGCGGTCGCCGCCGGGGCCGTTACCGCTTCCACCAGCGAAGGGCAGACTCAGCAACTTCAGACGCCTAAGAAGAAATTGCACATTTTGATGAGAAGTTCTTGGGGAACCGACGAGCCGACCCGAGCGTCCTTCGTCTTTTCCCACGGGCTAGCATTGGCAGACGCCGGGCATGACGTGCAGATATTTCTCACTCACGAAGCTACGTACCTCATGCGCAAGGCGACGATTGATGCGGTCAAACCTATTGGATGGCCTCCCCTGAACGAGACCATGACGAAGGTTGTAGCTAAACGCATCCCGGTATTTTCTTGAGGGGCCTGCTCCCGGGCCCGTGGGGTCACGGATGCTGACTTGAGCAATTGGAACGCTCAATGGGGCACGGTTCCAATCTACGTTTCCCTGGTGGAATGGGCCGACCACGTCATCAGTGAATGAAGCCGCGGATGCGGGGGGAACCGCCCCTAACTTTGATCCGTCATCTCATCATCATCCTCAATAATCGCAATCTCAGCGGTCTCGTCATCGTCTGCGGGCGATCGCAGTTGCTCCGCCACCAGACTGCGCGCCGTTTCCGCATCCTCTTCGCGCACCAGTATGATCATCCCGCCCAGCCCCGGAAAGGCGTCCTGCACCAGCGACGCCGAAGTCAGATCGCTGTCGATCCCCGCCGAATCGAGCAATCCCTTGACCACCAGCGCCTCAGACTCCTGCTCGGATTCGAACACCTTCACCAGTCTCTCGTTCGGATTAGGGCCCGGATTAGGGCGCGGCTGCCCGCCGCCGGCTAACTTGACAGGTTCTCCCATGATTCCTCGCTTCCGGAATCGGCCAATTCCCAAGTCCGATCCCCACCCTGCTAGCCGATTCTACTCTTCTTCCAACTCATAGGGGCGGCACCGAAACGGCACTTTAGAGTTATTGCTTTCTTTTATGACTGCGGCAGAATGGCTACAACGACCAAGGGAGGTCGCGTCATCCAAGTCTGTGGAACAAAGGGGACTTCATGAACATTCACGGTCAGGCTTCGAATGAACCAATTTTTCCTGTAAGCGAAGGATCGAGCCGCGAGCGCGAAGAGGAAGCCCGAAAAATACGCCGCCTGCAAGTGATGATTAACATGGTGATGTCCGTTATCGGCCAGGACTCCAGCCTCACCATCGAGGAAGCTTCCGAACTTGCAGCCGCAGCTAAACGCGCAGCTCTCGCCATGTTTCCCGACAAAGAACTCGCTTTCGATCTGCTGTATAAGCCTCGATTGCAGCGGATTATGCGGGAGCGGTTCCGCCTCCAATAGAACCCATCTCCTGAGCAGCGAAAACCTTTTTCAAGTCCTGGAAGCCCTTAGAGGAATGCGCCGGAGCCGTATCGCCTGGCTCCGGCGCACTGTCGATGAGCGGCGCGCGGTTGGAAGTTTGCGACTACGCCGTCATACTAAGCGGTCATGGCCTAAGCGGTCATGGCGCGGCGCTGTGGACGAGTTTCGCGAATGGACGACACACCCCTACGAACATTCAGCCACCCATTCTCTTGACACAGGCGAAAAAGATCGTAGGAATAAGGAATTTCGCCAGTGATGATCTCTTCTTTGCCCTGATCATCGACGACCGAAAACGCAACTTGCACGGGTTCGTCAGGCGAGTTCTGCTTGGTAAAGTGAACGAGTTTGACGTTGAGAGTTTCTTGCTCTTGCGGTTGAATTGGCATTGTTTCTCTCAGATCCCTGGTTGGGATTCGCCTTCAATTCTAGGAGAGTATCGGGGTCCGTCAATCTTTTCGTAAAAAGAAATCTGTGAATTCCGAAAGACTCTGGAGATTTTTTCCTAGGGGATTGCCCCATTGCAGGGTCAGGCGGGAGACATAGGTTGACAAAATCACGAAGCAGCCTGGAGTTGCAGAAACCTGCTGAAGCGATCGATCTTCATCCGCGTCGAAGTGGCGCAGGGCAAAAGGCTTCTGCTCCGTTCTCTTTTTTTAATGTTTTGTTCATTACTGCTTTTATTTTCATTACTGCTTTTAGATGAGCAACTCTTTTTTCAGCAGCGATTCATCAGCGCTTTTTCATTCGTCCACAATTGAATTTCTCAACGTCCCTGCACCCTCCACGCTAACTTCTACCACATCTCCCGCGACGAGTGGCCCCACCCCAGCGGGCGTCCCGGTGGGAATGAGATCTCCTGGAAACAAAGTCATCGCCTGCGCAATATGCCGGATCACCACGTCAAGTTCGAAGATGAAATCCCGCGTATTCCCTCGCTGGCGAATCTCGCCGTTAACGCGGGTTTCAACTCCAATGCCTTCCCAAGGATCAATATCATCCGTCACCACTGGCCCGACCGGACAAAACGTATCGAAGCCCTTGGCCCGGCTCCATTGGCCATCTTTGTTTTGCAGATCGCGAGCTGTCACGTCGTTCACGCATGTGTATCCCAAAATAAACTGCCGGATGTCCGAATCTGCCGCTGGCTGGTAGCAAGTCTTGCCAATGACCACGCCGAGTTCGCCTTCATGATCGACGCGCTGGGAAATCTTCGGCCGGCGCACGATTCCGCCCGGCGGCAGAAGCGCCGACGTGGCTTTCAGAAAAATAAGCGGCTCCTGTGGTACATCGTGACCGAGTTCGGCCGCATGTTCGCGATAGTTGCGGCCGACGCAGACGATCTTTGACGGCCTTACGGGCGGCAGCAGCGACGCTTCCGCCAAAGGAATCGGTTCAATGCGTCGCGTCCGAAGGCTCTCCATGTCCCCGTCGGCTTCTTCCGGAGCGGTGAGCAACACACGCACAATCGCATCCTGCCCGCTGACGGACTCGACCAGTCCATACTGAGCCTGGCCGTTGAATTGAAATCGGCAATATTTCATTGCACTCTATCTAAACATATCTCAGAGACTCGAACGCTAACCAAGCGAAATATTTTCTGAGTTGCTCTCATGGCACTGCTTCACCTGCTTCTTCCGACCGCGCACTCTCGTTTGCCCGGATGTCCACAGCCGAGACCGAATACAAATAACGCTTTCCCGACGCGACCGCCATATCCCGGTACGCCGGCGTTTTCACCGGGGCCGCATTGATCTTGACCGGCGCGTTTCCGTCCTGACGGCCTTCCTCACGACGATAAACGTTGTAGCCGTCAAGATCGGCGTCCGTCACTGGAGCCCACACCAGATCGATGAACGTCTTCTGCCCCGGCCCGGAGGCTACAGCCTGTAGTCCTGAAGGCACTGCCGGCGGAAAAATGTCATGCGTAAAGATTTTAATCTCCGGCGTGTCATCGCCTTCGACTTGCACCTCGGGCCTGTTCTCCTGAGCGATCACCGTCACCGTTTCCGCCCGATACTGGTACGTCTTCTCCCACTCGATACCTGCGTCCGTAAAACTGCGTGCAGTTTGACCTCCAAATGGAATCTCTGTCACAAGAACCGGGGCCTGGTTTTCTTCAGTTCGTCGGTAAATGCGATCGACATAGTGGATGGATTGCAAACTGTTCGCGGGCGCAACGACGCTCGTCCACGTCAACACAACTCCCTGCGGGGTAACTCGCGCCGCGAAGTCCGATGGCGGTGGCAGCGTGCGCGCCAATGAAACCCGCACCTGATTTGAAAGCCCAGCGCCGCGCTCATTCGCGTTGAGCACTTCGACGGCATAAGTCATAGAGCCGAGGTGGTTATCGAGTTGAGTCTGGCCGGCCAGCGAATCGGTGTACGATGTTGTCGCTTTCTTTTTGACGGACGGAGTAGTGCTGGTTGCGGTCTGCGCCGGCGCCTCACCCACCGGTGTTCCGCACTGACTCAGCTTCGGCTCCAGTCCACGGCATATCGTGGTTGGTCCTCTGCTTCGCACGGTCTGTCGGTCAGTGGTAACAGTTGGAATTGTCCATGTGAGCGTGACCCGGTCGCCCTTGCGTGTCGCCCGCAGATCCGAGGGCGGCCTCGGCAAATCCAGTGACGGAGGCTGCGGCGGCCCAATAGTCGCACACGCCGTGAACATGAGCGTGGCAGTCAGCGCCAATGTTCTTCTGATGAAAAGAGTCATGCGGGACGCAATCAGACTACCAGAATGAACCATCCACTCTGTGATTCTGCATCTGTTATCCCTGCACTTGCCATTCTGAGCGAAAGCGCGACGCGAATGAGCACGCGCAGTCGAAGAATCCCTATCCGTTCATTACCGCGTCGACCTCGTATTAATTCTCTTCATAGATCCGGGGGGCCTTATTCCACCAACTCCCGTACCGCTTCGCGAAATACCTTCGTGTGCCGGTCTACATCGTCGCTTTCCGTCTGCGGCGACATCAACGCCATGTTGTGAAACGGCGTCAGCAAGATTCCTCGATTCATCGCGTAGAGATGCATGAATCGCTCCAGTTCAAAATCCATGGTGTCATGGGCCTGCGAACCATTCTTCGGCTCTTCGGCGCTGAAAAGATATTCCGCGCGGCACCCGAGGCCGGTCACATGCCAGGGAAGTTCCGCCGCAGCAATTGCCTTGGCGACGCCAGTAGTCCAGCGTTCGGCCATCGGAATCGTGCGGGCGAAGGCCTCTTTGGTAAGAACCTTGGTCAGCGTAGCGCGCATAGCCGCCAGCGATAATGCGTTTCCTGCCAGCGTGCCTCCGATCCCGCCAACGTCGCAGTTCTCAAGTTCCTGCCTGGCCGTAATCCGCTCGGCCACCTCCTGCGAGAAGCCATAAGCCGCGCCCGGTATACCTCCGCCAATGGCCTTGCCGAACACGAGAATATCCGGATCGAGGTTCTCCGCCCTCGTATATCCGCCCGGTCCCGCACAAATCGTGTGCGTCTCATCGATTATCAGCAGCGTTCCATACTCGCGGCTGAGTTCGCGCAATGCTTTGTGAAATCCGGCTTGCGGATGCACGATGCCGACGTTCGTCATTGCGGGCTCGGCCAGGACACAAGCCACATCGCCGGAAAGGAGGGCAGCCTCGAGCGCGTCCACATCATTGAACTCGACAACCTTCGTCGTGACTGCCGGATTTACCGGCGGACCAACGTTTCCCGGCCGCGGCCCCGCCGCTCCTTTAGCATCGAGCGTAATGAACGTCTCATCCACCGTGCCGTGATAGCACCAGTTGAACACCAGAATCTTCGGACGCCCCGTAATCTGCCGCGCCAGCCGGATCGAAAACCGATTCGCATCCGTCGCCGTCAGCGCGAATTGCCAATACGGCAACTGAAAGCGCTTCTGCAATTCCTCTGCTACAAAAATCGCGTCTTCTCCCGGCAGCATCAGCGTAATGCCGCGGCGCGCCTGATCTTCCACCGCCTTCACGGTTGCGGAGGGAGAATGCCCGGTCATCGCTCCGGTGTCGCCCAAACAAAAGTCGATATAGCGATGTCCGTCCACGTCGAAGAAGTGCGCGCCTTGCGCCTCACGCACGAACGGCGGAAACGCCCCCGCCCACTTCACCATCCAATTCATGGGAACGCCGGCCAGCAGCGACTTCTGCGCCCGTTCAAACAACGCCTTCGACTTAGGGCGCTCATCTACAAACTTCTTCTGCTCGCGGTGCATCAGCGACTGGAGACGGGCCCGATCAATGGTTTTCATAGTCGGATTTGAAAATCAAAAGCGAAACCACAAAGGGACACAGAGTAACACTGAGGAATCCGCTTTTTTCCCTCCGTGCTCTCTGTGTCCCTCTGTGGCTCAGATTTCCTACAGAATGTACCGTGACAAGTCCTGATCTTTCACGATGTCCGTCAGCATCTTGCGGACATACTCGGCGTCAATCGTAACCTGCTCGCCTTTTTTCTCGGGCGCGTTAAAACTCAGCTCGTCCAACACCCGCTCCATGATCGTGTGGAGCCGCCGCGCGCCGATATTTTCCGTGCTCTCGTTCACCCGGAAGGCGAAGTGCGCAATCTCATCCAGCGCCTCTTTGGTGAACTCCAGCTTGACTCCTTCGGTTTCCAGCAGCGCCGTATACTGCTTCACCAGCGATGACTTCGGCTCGGTAAGAATGCGGACGAAGTCTTCCATGGTCAGCGATTGCAACTCGACGCGAATTGGGAATCGTCCCTGGAGTTCCGGGATCAGATCGCTCGGTTTTGAAACGTGAAACGCCCCCGCCGCAACAAACAGAATGTGATCGGTCCGGACCATGCCATAGCGCGTGTTTACAGTCGTGCCCTCGACGATCGGAAGAATATCCCGCTGCACGCCTTCGCGCGAAACGTCCGGCCCGTGACCGCCTTCGCGGCCTGCGATCTTGTCGATCTCGTCCAGAAAGACGATCCCAGAATTCTCCACGCGGTCAATCGCCATCCGCGTGACCTGATCCATATCGATGAGCCGCTGCTCTTCTTCCTGAATCAGATATTCGAACGCCTCGTTGACCTTCATCTTCCGCTTTTTGGTGCGCTGCCCGAAGATGTTCGGCAACATGTCTTTGATGTTGACGTCCATTTCTTCCGCGCCTTGATTGGTCAGAATTTCAAACGACGGAAAATTGCGTTCGCGAACATCGATCTCCACCATGCGGTCGTCGAGTTTTCCTTCGCGCAATTGCTGCCGTAGTTTTTCGCGCGTCCGGTTCGAAGATTCCGCCAGAGATGTGCTTCCATCGATCACGACACCACCAGCAGTCGCCGAAGTCCCGTCGACCCGCGGCGCCGGCGAGGGCGGCAGCAGGATATCCAGCAGCCGCTCTTCCGCGTTCAACTCCGCTTTATCGGCGACGTCCTCAAGCTTTTCTTCGCGCACGTTGTCGATGGCGATTTCCACCAGATCGCGCACCATCGACTCCACGTCGCGCCCGACATAACCGACCTCGGTAAATTTGGAGGCCTCGACTTTCAAGAATGGAGAATTCGCCAGCTTGGCCAACCGCCGCGCAATCTCCGTCTTGCCAACGCCCGTCGGCCCGATCATGATGATATTTTTCGGAATAATCTCTTCCGCCAGTTCGGGAGCGAGTTTCTGGCGGCGCATGCGGTTGCGCAGCGCAATCGCCACCGCGCGCTTGGCATCCTTCTGCCCAATCACGTGTTTGTCGAGTTCAACCACAATCTCGCGCGGAGTGAGTTCATCCAGCGCAAGCTGTTCTTCTTCGGCAGTGGAGGGAAGGTAAATGGCCATAAATCAGTCGTTTGTCGATGGCCGTTCGTCGTCCGCGTTAGGTTTTGGCTAACGACCAACGACGAGCGACCAACGACCTCTACAATTCTTCAATCGTTACTCGGTCATTGGTATAGATGCACATCTTGCCCGCAATCTTCATGGCTTCTTCGGCAATCTGCCGGGCGGGCAGTTCCGTGTGCTCTGCGAGGGCCTGCGCCGCGGCTTGCGCATAAGGGCCGCCGCTGCCGATCGCCGCAACCGCCCCATCCGGCTCGATCACGTCGCCCTGCCCGCTCAGCAGAAACGTCTGCTCTTTGTCACACACCAGCAGCAGCGCTTCCAGATGGCGCAGAAACTTGTCGGTGCGCCAGTCTCGCGCCAGTTCCACCGCAGCGCGCCCCAGGTTTCCGTGATACTGCTCCAGTTTCGCCTCAAAGCGGCTGAACAGAGTAAACGCATCCGCCGTCGACCCGGCAAATCCTGCCACGATCTTGTCGTTATAGAGGCGCCGGATCTTCTTCGCCGAATGCTTGATTACTGACTCGCCGAGCGTGACCTGGCCGTCGCCGGCCAGAACAACCTTCCCATCCCGCCGCACCGACAAAACTGTAGTGGATCGAATCAGTCGCTTCGTAGTCATGAGCGCAATCCCCAATTATAACAGCGACGGGCCTGGCTTAGGCCGCATCGAAGCGCCAAGGTTCGACTTGTTTAATCTTGTTTAGCTCAAAAGGCGGGTGCTGTAGTCGGCCATCGAGAGCACGAGCAGAATGAAGAGAAAGAATATCGTCGATATCACGACCAGCTTAAGCAGCTTTTCGTGTGCGCCCTTCAGGTGCATGAAGAATAGCGCGACCAGTAGCGCCTTCGTGGTGGCAATGATCAGCGCCACTGCGGCGTTGAAATGACCAAGATCCAGCTTCGCGGCTTCATACGTGAGAAACGTGCCCAGCAGCAGGGCTCCCCATACGGAGAAGTAAGTTGGGAGCGGCGATGATTTCGAATGGTTTGACATGCCTACCTCACTTGCGCCCGTCTTATCGTACCGATCTCACTTGTGCCAAAATTACTTTTGCCAATCTTACTGGTGCCGATCGATCAAATAAAGCAAAGGGAACAGGTAAATCCAAATGATATCGACGAAGTGCCAATACAGGCCGCCGATTTCGAGCGGGGTGTGATATTCCGGCGTGAAGCGTCTCTTCCACGCCATCCACAGAAGCCAGGTAAAAATACCGAGGCCGATAATCATGTGCAGCGCGTGCAGCCCGGTCATGATGAAGTACAGGGCGAAGAAAATCTCAGCGTGGCGGGGATTCGCATATTGATCGGGATGGCTGGGGATGGCGACGTGGTCAAAGCTGAAGGACGCGCCCGGCACGTGGTGCTCGTCGAATTTATCCTTGTATTCCTTGCCTTTGATGCCAAGAAACGCCATGCCGAAAATCATCGTAAGAACGAGCATGCTCAACAGCATTCCTCGTCGCGATGTCTGCGCCGCCCAGATGGCGAGCACAACCGTCAAGCTGCTACAGATCAGCACGGCCGTGTTCGTGCCCCCGAGAAGAGCGTCGATGGAAGTGCTGGCCGCCGCGAAATCGTCGAAGTACCAGCCGCGATAGATTAAATAGGCGCAGAAGAGTCCGCCGAAGAACATGACTTCAGTGGCCAGAAAAATCCACATGCCTAAGTTCGATGCGTCACGCTGCTGCTCTTCGGTGGCGAAATGATGCAACAGCGCCGGATTCTGCGCATGCGCTTCGCCGTGGACGGTCGCGCTGACTGTACTATCCGACAATAGGAGCCTCCCCGCCTGTGCGAGCGTCGATCTCTTCGTAGTTGTAAGCTTCCCAGGTCACAACCGGTTCCTTCTCAAAATTAAAAGTCGTCGGCGGCGATTGTGTCTGCCATTCCAGCCCGGCGGCGTTCCAGGGATTATCCGGCGCCGGCTTGCCGTAGCGCATCGACCACAGGAAATAACACATGGGCAGCAAATATCCGACGGCGAGCACCGTCGCACCGGCGGTTGAGAGCACATTCAGCACCTGGAACTCAGGCGGATATTGGTAATAGCGCCGCGGCATACCGAGATAGCCGAGGATGAACTGCGGGAAGAATGTCAGATTGAAGCCGATAAATACGATCAGCGCGGCGAGGCGCGCCCATCCTTCAGGATAGAGCTTGCCGGAAATCTTCGGCCACCAGAAGTGCATCCCGCCGAGATATCCCATGACCGCGCCGCCAACCATGATGTAATGAAAATGCGCGATTACAAAATAAGTGTCGTGGACGTGAACGTCAATGCCGAGGGCAGCGAGAAATAGTCCGGTCAGGCCGCCCATCGTAAACAGGCCAATGAACCCGAAAGCGTAGAGCATGGGCGCGTCGTAACGGATGGACCCCTTGTAGAGAGTCGCCGTCCAGTTGAAGACTTTTACAGCTGAGGGTACCGCTACGGCGTAGCTCAAAATGGAGAAGACCAGAGCCGCGTAAACGGAGATTCCAGCCACAAACATGTGATGCGCCCACACCAGGAAACCGAAGACCGCGATCGCGATCGAGGAGAAAGCGACGAAGCTGTACCCGAAGATGCGCTTGCGCGCGAAACACGCGATGATTTCGGTGACGACTCCCATCGAAGGCAGAATCATAATGTAGACGGCGGGATGGGAATAGAACCAGAACAAATGCTGAAACAGCAGCGGATCTCCACCCAGTTTAGGATCGAAGATTCCGAGATGCAGGGCGCGTTCGGCAATCACCAGGACCAAAGTGATGGCGATGATGGGGGTACCGAGAATCTGGATGATGCTGGTGGCGTAATGCGCCCAAATGAACAGGGGCAGGCGCGACCAAGTCATGCCGGGGGCGCGCATACGATGGATGGTGACCACGAAATTCAAGCCGGTGAGGATCGACGAGAATCCGGCAACGAAGATGGCCAGTCCAGCTTCAATGACTTTGGTATTGCTGAAGGCCGTACTGAACGGAGTGTAAAAGGTCCAGCCGGTGTCGACGCCGCCGGTCAGCATGCAATGCACCATCATCGCGCCACCGATGATGTAGAGATACCAGCTCAACAGGTTGATTCGCGGAAAGGCGAGATCTTTGGCGCCTACCATCATGGGCACCAGAAAGTTGCCGAGCACAGCCGGGATCGATGGGATGAGGAAGAAGAAGACCATTATCTGGCCGTGCTGCGTGAAAAGCTTGTTGTAGGTGTCGGCCTGGACGAGGTCGCCTGCGGGAGTGAGCAATTCGAGCCGAATGAGTAACGCGAAAAAACCGCCTATAAAAAAGAAGAAGGTGATCGAGATCAGGTAGAGAAGCGCAATGCGCTTGTGGTCGGTGGTCAACAGCCAGGAGCCGACCCCGTACTCTTTATTCAGATAATTCTCGCGCTCAACGGGTTTAACGGCGGTTGCAGTTGCCATACTCATTGCACCTTACTTCCGGCTTGGTTTTCGTTCTGCGGAACGACTGCGGCAGTGCTGGGGTTGGCTCCGACCGCCGGTTGGGCTATCGATTTTATATATGCCACCAGGGCGTTTACTTGCTCTTCGCTCACCAATCCCTGGAACGTCGGCATGATGGGCTGGAACCCTTTGACTCGCTTCGCGCCCGGATCGAGAATGCATTCCCGAAGATAATTTTCGTCGGCGGTCACGGTCCGTCCATCTGCAAGTTGAACCGGCTTGCCGAAAACGCCTTGCAGATTCGGCCCGCGGCCTTGCGCGTCCGTGCGATGGCAGGTAACGCAGCCGAGCTCGGAGAATACTTTTTCTCCACTGGCAGAGAGGGGGCCACTGCTGCCGCCGCTCATCCAGGCTTCATACTGAGCTGGTTCCATGACCACGATGGAGCCAATCATGCTCGAGTGCTGCGTGCCGCAATACTGCGTGCAGAACAAGTGATACGTGCCCGGCTTGGTGGCGCGGAACCAGGCTACGGTGTAGCGGCCGGGCAACACGTCCTGTTTCATTCGAAACGCCGGCACGAAGAAGCTGTGGATCACGTCCTGCGAAGTCATGATCAGCTTCACGTCCCGCCCCACGGGAACATGAAGTTCGTTGATTTCGCGCTGGCCTTCGGCGTGCTGCAGTTTCCACATCCATTGCTTGGCGACCACATAGACTTCAGCCGAGTCGCGAGCTGGAGTGCGGCTCTTAAAGTAGACGACCGCTCCCCAGACGAAGATCACCATGAATACGGCGAAGGGGATGATGGTCCAGGTCAATTCGAGCGGTATGGATCCCTCGATCTGCTCTGCCGGCACCCCGTCACGCCGGCGGTAGCGCGCCGCGAAATAAACAACGGCCGCAAAGATCAGCAGGGTCATCAACCCGGACAGAATCAGCAGGAAGATGAACAGGGCATCCACGTTGCCCGCCGCGGCGGAAGCCCGATCCGGCCAGAATGGAAAGTTATCGAACATATTTTGCTAACTTCAGTTTTACTAGCCTCAGTTTCGCTAAGTCAGTCTGGTTTAATCGGCTCCGCCTAAATCGGACGTGCCTTCCCCAGCGACGGCTGATTCGAAATCCTCCGCTGTGCGGCCTTATCCAAGCGGAACAGAATGAACAGCAGCCCCCCGAGCAGCAATATGGTCAGCCCGGCCCCGAGCCGCAGAATATTGCCGATGATCGCGCCGTATTTTCCCGTCGCCGGATCATAGTGATAGCAGTACAGCAGCACGGCGTCGACCGCATTGCCGATCTCGCCTTGTGAGGCTTCCACCAATCCCATGCGCAAGTCTTTCGGCGGATAATCCACTCCGTAGAAATAGCGCGAAATGCGGCCTTGCGGCGTCAACACCATGATGGCGGTGGCGTGCGCATACTGATTATTCTTGGGATCGTATTGATACTGAAAGCCGACAGCCTTGGTCAAAGCGTTGATCGATTCCGCCGGCCCGGTCAGAAAATGCCAGCCGGATGCGGCCCCAGTGCGGCCATAGCGTTTGAGGCAATCTTTCTTTTTCTCGGCGGCGATGGCCGGAGTTTCGTTCGGATTGAAGCTCACCGTAACCACGTCAAACTCGTCGCCCACATTGAACTTAATCATCTTCATGGAGGCGCTCAGTCCGGCGAGCGCTTCCCCGCACAGCATGGTGCAGTTGTAGTAGACCAGGTTAAGAATCAGTGGCTTCTTTCCGAAATAGTCGCCCATCTTGACCGCGCGTCCGCTGTCATCGACAAAGGCAAGGTCTGGCGGCACCTGACCATCGAGATGCTGCTCGATGCCCACATTCTGCAAGTAGGGCGGCCGTACATTCGCCGGCGGCGATATGATGTCCTTGCTCATTCCCTGTCCCCAGGCGGTCGCAGCCAGCAGCGCGACCGTTAACAACATTAGCGCCCAAGACATCGAATTGTGTTTCGAACCATTCACTTCTTCGTCCCCTTTTTCTTTGCCGGCTGAGTTGGAGCCGGCAGTGGAGTCGCCGATTCCTTAGGCGCCCCCTGGGCCCGCGTCGGCAGTCCGCGCTGCGCGATCAATTCCATCGCCCGATCAATTGGGATGCGCACCGTGCCGGCGTTCTTATCGATGTAGTCGTAAGTGCTCAGGGTCTGCTCTTCCTTGAGACGAATTCCATTCAACTGTCCGCGCTCATCGTCTTCCAGCCTCGGATTGGGAAATGCTTCTTTCGGATAATCCTTCGGAATGAGCCGCGTGTCCGCCGGTGCATTGGTGACTAACGGATTCACTGGAGCCTGCTGAGCCTCGGAATGTTTGTCCAGATACGAATAGACCCCATCCACAATGAAGTAAACGAGCACTCCAGCGATAACGAGACCAAGGAGGAAATACAAGACTCCCGCCGCCCCGATGTCGCTATGCTCATAGTTCCCGGGCCCGCTGGAATTCGCGTGATTGGCTTCGTTGCTCATGCTTGTTGAAATTATGTTCTCTGAATCGCTTTCCTAAACCATGTTCCTGAAATCACGCATTCTCCGGATGGTGATGCTCCGGTTGCAGAACTTCGACCGCTGTCGGATCAAAAGCCGGCAAAAGCGGCAGCCCTCCAAGATTGTGAAAGAAATAAGCCATCCACAACGCGCCGATCGCCACCGGCACGACGAGATCCGCCAAAGTGAATTGGAACGTCTTTGAAAAATTCGGCTCGATGATCCAGAACAGATCCACAAAGCGCATCAGCAGCAGCCAAGTCGCCAGCCAGACCAACTTGTAAATATTGCGCTTGAAGGGGCGCGACAGCAAAATTCCAAACGGAACCGCGAAGTGGAAGATCACGATGAACAGCCCAACATACCCCCAGCCGCCGTGCAGTCGCGTCATGTAATATGTGATCTCAGCGGGCAAATTGCCGGCCCAGATGATCAGCCACTGCGAATAGTTGAAGTAGGCCCAGACCATCGTGAAGGCCAGCATCCACTTGCCGTGATCGTGAACGAAGTCGGGAGTCAGCATCTCCGACATGGGTTTGTAATTGAAGAGAATGCGCTCGATAACCACCGCGAAGCACATGGCGGCGAGCACCTGGCCGATGAGGATCACTAGCCCAAAAATAGTCGAAATCCAGCTCGGATCCAGCGACATCACCCAGTCAATCGCGGCGAAAGAGACGGTGAAACCATAGAGGATGAGGCCGGGTCCGGCAACCGCTTTGAAGCGATCCGAGTTATCGCGGGCGCCGGGCAGGTCGCCTTCCTTCGACCATTTCGACAACAGGTAGGAAAGCAGATTCCAGATGGCGAAATAAATGACGGCGCGATAGACGAATCCCGTCTTCGTCAGATACGTCTGCGTAATGTCTTTCAGGTGCTCACGCAGATGTTTGTCGGAAACATTTTCCAGAGGCTGCGCCCAGATATACAGCTTGTTCATTCCAAGCGCGATCGGAACGAACAGCAATGCGAGCCCTGGCAGAGTCCGCATGGCAGCGCCCTGGATGCGGCGAACGACCACGCCCCACCCTCCGCCGGTGAGATGGCGGATCATGATGATGGCCATGGAGCCCAGGGCTACTCCGAGCCACTCCATAAAGCCGAGCAGATAGGCGCGATAAAACTCCGTCGGCCGGATGAAAGCGAGGATGACCGCGCCAACGCCGAATACGAGGCCGATGATCAACGACCGCTGCGCCAGGGTTTTCACCACTGGCGGGGGCGTCAAGTCGAGTTGTTTCGAGGGCGCCGCGCTCATAGCTATTTCGCTTCCTCTGCTCTCGAGTTGGTTTCCGGCACAACCACGGGCATCGTCGCGCCCGATCCGGGCTCGCGGAACTGCGGTGGTTCGGACGGAACCTTCTCGCCCGCGGGTACGTCGGCCATGGTCGCGTTCTGGCTCAACTGCAACGCCCGCACGTAAGCCACAATGTCCCAGCGATCCTGAGGCGGAATCTGCGACGCATAGTCCGGCATGATCCCGAAGCCTTCGGTGATCACGTCGAAGAAATATCCAACTGGAGCGTTCCGCAGCCGTTGAATGTGAAAGGAAGGCGGCATGCGCGAGAATCCCCGCGACGGTACGAAACCGTTGCCATCTCCGAGCCGCGAATGGCAGGGCGCGCAGAAAATATTGAAGCGCTCGCGGCCGCGTTCGAGAATTTCTTTGGTCGCCGGGAAGGGCATGACGTCGCCGGGATTATTTCCGATCTTGCCGGTATAGAAGTAATTGTCTTCGTGCAGTTGCCCGCGAGCCACGGTGCCCTCGACGATCGGGCGCTCCGAGCGTTGGTCGGAAAAGAAATCGCTGCGCGAAAGAGGGTTCTGGCGAGGTTGCACGTGCATGTCGATGCGGCAGGCCGAAAGCAGCGCCAGTGCCAGCAGTATCGTAATTAGGGACAGTCTGTCGCGCTTCGCTCGACCGGACAGCCGAGGGCGGCTGCGACCGCATAACCCGCTCCCGTGTTTTCTCAGGCGCAGCATTTAGCTGGGCACCTCCGAAACTGAGCGCGGCGACAGGCCTTCCAGAAACTTGCGCGTGCCTGCGAGATCGTATTTCTTGTCGGAGGAAAACACGATCAGAAAGAATCGGTCTTTCGAAGCCGAACTGAACCGCGGCACGTTGAACACTGGATGGTACGGCATCGGCAATCCATTCAGTGCCAGCATTCCGAACACTGCTGAGATTCCCGCGAACAGAATCGTCATCTCGAACGTGATGATGATAAATGCCGGCCACGAGTGGTAGGGCTTGCCGCCAATATTCAGCGGATAGTCGACCGCCGACATCCAATACTGCATCAGGTAGCCGCTCAGCCCGCCGATGATCCCACCGATCAGCACAACGAGGGGAACTTCATCGTGGGAAAATCCAATTTCTTCCGCCAGCCCTTCCACCGGAAACGGACTGTAGGCATCGATCTTCTTGTAGCCAGCCCCGTACGTAGCCTTCGCGGCGTCGACCAGCGCTTGCGCTGAATCGAACTCAGCCATGATGCCGTAGATGGGATCGCGCTTCATATAATGAACCTCAAAAGCGACCTCGCCATCGTCGTCGTCACTGTTCCTTCACCTCCGCCTCAGGCAGAAGAGTGCGCATCTCAAAAATGGAGATCGCCGGCAGGATGCGCAGGAACAGGAACATTGCCGCCAGGAACATGCCGATGGTGCCAACGTACGTCATCCAGTCCCAGCGCGTGGGATAGTACATTCCCCAGGACGAGTTGAGGAAGTCGCGCGACAGGCTGACGACGACAATGATGAAGCGCTCCAGCCACATGCCGACGAGAATCACGCCCGAGATGAAGAACAGCGCAATTGGACTTGTCCGCAGCCGGCGAATCCACAGAAGCTGCGGGATAAAAATGTTGCAGGTCAGCAGCATGTAGTACGGGATGGCATAAGGCCCGTGCAGGCGGTTCCACAGCGTGAAGGCATCGTAGCGGTCGCCGCTGTACCAGCCCATGAACGCTTCAATGCCGTAGCCGTACGCCACGATCAGTCCCGTCGCCAACATGACTTTAGCGGAGTTCTGCAGATGGCGCTCGGTGATGAAATCCTCCAGCCCGTAGATTTTGCGAATGGGAATCGCCAGCATCAGCACCATCGCGAAGCCGGAGTAGATGGCGCCCGCGACGAAATAAGGCGGGAAGATGGTCGTATGCCATCCCGGTACGATGCCGACCGCAAAATCGAAACTGACAACGGTATGAACCGAAAGCACCAGCGGCGTGGCTAAACCAGCAAGCAGCAGATACGCAGTCTCGTAGCGATGCCAGTGCCGTGCCGATCCACGCCATCCGAAGGAAAGCATGCCGTAGACAATTTTCAGGATTTTCTTGTCGGAGCGGTCGCGCAAGGTGGCGAGGTCGGGAATCAATCCCATGAACCAGAACAATGCCGAAATCGTGCCGTAGGTGGATACGGCAAAAACGTCCCACATAAGTGGACTGCGGAATTGCGGCCAGACGCCCATCGTGCTGGGATAGGGAAAGAGCCAATACGCAAGCCACGGGCGCCCGACGTGGACGGCGGGGAAGATTCCGGCGCTGGCGACGGCAAACAGAGTCATCGCCTCGGCGAAGCGATTGATCGAGTTGCGCCACGATTGGCGCAGCAGTAACAGAATGGCTGAGATCAGAGTTCCGGCGTGGCCGATTCCGATCCACCACACGAAGTTGACGATGGCAAAGCCCCATCCGATGGGGATGGTGACGCCCCAGATCCCGACGCCCTTAAGGAACAAATAGCCGAGGGCGAAGAGCAGCATCATCGTCAGCATGAACGCGATGCCGAAGCCGACGAACCATCCGTTGGTCGCGGGGCGCGTCAGCACAATGGAGCTGATTTTTTCCGTGACCGTGCCGAAAGTGTGTCCTGGCTCGATGACCGGAGCGCGGTCGAGCTCGGCTGCCGATTTGTATTGCTCGTTCATGTTTGCTCGTTCAAATTCGCTCGTTCACGCTTGCTGCCGCATGCTCCCCGGAGATGTCATCGTGAGGACGGCGCAAGCCGTCCTAGCGACCTTACAATCGTCGAAAGCCGAACGTGCAGCCGACAGGGTACACAACGCTGCAGGCGGGGTGGGTGTTCCCGTCGACTGCATCGTCATCTTGCCGCTGACGTAAGGTCCTTCGCGCCGGCTTTGCCGCCGCTCAGGATGACAAGAATGCATGGTCGTCGTCGTCATCCTTCCAACTCCGGATTCGGATTGCGCACTTCTGCTAAATACGTCGTACGCGGCCGCGTGTTCAATTCTCCCAGCAGCGTGTAATTCCTCGCCTGCGCCTTCAACTTCGAAACTTTGCTGTTCGGGTCGTTGATGTTTCCAAAGATGATCGCATTCGCAGGGCAGGACTGCTGGCACGCCGTCACCAATTCGGTGTCATTGATCTTGCGATCTTCTCTCTCGGCGTCGATACGCCGTTCATTAATTCGTTGGACACAATAAGTACATTTTTCCATGACGCCGCGGCTGCGCACGCTCACGTCGGGATTGCGCATCATCTTGTATTGCGGCGTCTCCCAATCCTGGAACAGCAGGAAGTTGAAGCGGCGCACTTTGTACGGACAGTTGTTCGAGCAATAGCGCGTACCCACGCAGCGGTTATAGACCATGTCGTTCAGGCCTTCGGTCGTGTGATTCGTCGCGCCGACCGGGCAAACGACTTCGCACGGCGCATTTTCGCATTGCATGCACGGCACCGGTTGGAAAAACGCCTTGGGATTGTCGCGGTCGCCCTGGTAGTAGGCGTCGACGCGAATCCAGTGCATGTGCCGGCCGATCACGACTTGCTCCTTGCCGACGACCGCAATGTTGTTCTCCGACTGGCAGGCCACCATGCAATTGTTGCAGCCCACGCAGGAGTTCAGATCGATCGTCATGCCCCACGCGTAGTCTTCTTCTTTATAGGGATAATTTTTGTAGAGAGTGAGATCGTACGGCGTCTCTTCTTCCTGCGCGAAGTTCGGCTCTTTGCGATATTCCTCCAGCGTGGTTTCGCGAACCAGCGGGCGATGCGCGCCATCGGGCGTGTCCATCGACTGCATGCCTTGGGTGGAGGCGAGCTTGTAGGTTTCTCCGGTCTTGGTGATCTTCACGCCAGAAGCGATCCAGGGATTGGCGCTGGTGCGCAGCGCGTAAGCATCGAACCCTTGCGCAGTGCCGACGCGGCCCGCACGGGTGCGTCCGTAGCCCAGGAATATCGTCGCTGAATTATCAGGATGACCAGCCTGAATCCAAACCGGCCCTTTGATTTTCTTCCCGTTCAACTCAAGCTCGACCACATCTTCGGTCGCGATGCCCAGCCGCTGCGCCATCTTTGGGCCGATGAGCACGGCGTTGTCCCAGGTGAGCTTGGTCATCGGCTTGGGTAGTTCCTGGAGCCAGCCGTTGTTGGAGAATTGCCCGTCGTAGATGGTGGGATCGCGGCGGATGTTGAGCTCTGGGCCGTTAGCCGACTGTCCGCCTCCGTCAACCTTCGCACGAACCGGGACCGAAACCTCTTTCTTAGGCGCGGCGGACGCGAAGGTCGTTCCTTCGATCCAGCCATCATGTAACGATTTGCGCCAGAACTGATCGAAGTCAGCGCCAGTGTGTTGCTTCTGCCAATAGGCGCGGACCAAATCGTAGCCGGTGGCGTCGGCTTGGCCGGAGAGCAATGCGACGAATTCCAATGCGCTCTTTCCGTTGTAGAGCGGCGCGATCAGGGGCTGAATAATGCTGACCGTCCCGTCATAGACGCGGGCATCGCCCCAGGCTTCGAGTTCATGAGCCGCTGCGACGTGCCACTGACAAAGCTCGGCGGTTTCATTCTGATAGAGCCCGTGATGAACGCGCAGAGGAACCTTGCCGTTCTTCAGGGCGTCGGCGAAATTGAGATCGAAAGGTGCGTCATAGGCGGGATTGCCGCCGAGGATGATCAGCAGATCGACTTTGCCGGCCTGCATGTCAGCAACGAGGTCTTTGAGGGACTCGGTTTGATTGACCGGATTCGCATCGACTGGGTCGGCGTAGAAGACGGTCTTGCCGACATTGCCCAACCGCTGGTTCATGAAATGTGCAATCGCGTGAACGTACGGATGCTGATGATCACCGGCAATGACCAAACTCGAACCATTGTGAGCTTCAAGGTCGGCAAACAATGGCTTGCAGAAATGCTCGAACTCGACGGGGATATCACCTTTCACCGACAAGACGCGGGCAAAGCCCTCGACCTCAGAGGCTCTCATTGACAGCCGATGATCCGCCTTCACTCCTGTTGAAGTCGGGGTGCTCTCAATGACATACAGCCGATTCATCGGCGCATCCGGATTGCGGCGCTTGGCGAAGTCGCGGATGTAGCGGGTGTTGCCGGGGAATCCGGCGTAGAGGAAGTCGGCGTCGAGCGAGACGATTACGTCGGCCTTCGAGAAATCGTAGCGCGTCTCGACCGGCTGTCCGAAGGCCAGCTTCGCGCCTTCGAGCACGTTGTCGCGATTGCACGGCTCGTAGACGTGCCATTTGGCCTGCGGATAAACCTTCAGGAAGCCGCGCAGCTGATCGGCCAGCGTAGGCGAAGAGATAGTCGGCGTCAGAATGCGAATGCCCGCGCCCTGCAACGCCTTCTGCGCATTCAACGGCCCGCGGATCGCGCCGAGAAACGCCTGCCACGAGCGCTGATCGCCCATCGAAACCACGCTCTGCGACCGGTCGGGATCATATAGTCCGAGAATCGAAGCCTGCGTGAAAATGTCAGTCCCGCCCAGCGACGCCGGATGCAGATCGTTGCCTTCGATTTTCGTCGGCCGCCCCAGATGGCTTTCGACCAGCACCGGGCTGGCATATCCGCCTAGCGTGACCGCAGTCGCGTAATACATCGGCCGCCCGGGAACGACGCCTTCGGGCTGGCGAACGTAAGGAACGATAGGCTCAAGCGGAAGTTTGACGCATCCCGTCATGCCCGCCAGGCCGAGGGACGCGCCCATGACTTTCAGGAATCCACGTCGCGAAACGGAGTCGACCCACTCCGACGCGCCCTTAGGAAATTCCCGATGTAGGGCTTGCTGGAAGTCTTCGCTGCCCGCCAGCTCTTCGAGAGAGCGCCAATATTCCGGCCCCGTCTTCTCGGCAGCATCATGCGCAGTAGCCTGATCGATTTTTTCGCGTACGTCGGCGAGGTCGAGCTTCTTGCTCGGGCAGACATCCTCGCGCTTCTTGATCTCGATCAGACCGCCGTTATTTTTCTTATCGCTCGTCATGATTCGTCTGGGGCTTTTCCGCTCCCGCCCTACCGATGACACGTGCTGCAATTCGTAATGTCCTTTACGCTGCGTACGTTGTACTTCTTCACTAACGCTGCGCCCAGCTCCGCCTGATCGTCAAAACTCTTGCCATCCACAACCACCGGATTCGCCCCGGTAGGCTGCTGGTAACGCATGTTGAATACTTGGTCGCGTGGCCGTAAATTATTCTCCGGCGCGCGATGGCACTCCAGGCACCACTCCATCTGCAAAGAATTCTGCTGGTACATCAGCGGCATCCGGTCAACGGGGCCGTGACACGTATTGCAACCGACTCCCTTGTTGACATGAATGCTGTGATTGAAATAAACAAAGTCGGGAAGCTGGTTGACCCGCGTCCATTGCAGCGACTCGCCCGATTTATAGCTCGCCCGCACCGGTTCAAGCAGTTTGGCGTTAGTCCATATCTGCGAATGGCAATTCATGCACGTCTTGGTCGGAGGGATGCCGGCAAAGCTCGAAGTCTCCACCGAGGTATGGCAATAACGGCAGTCGATGCCCAACCCGGTCACGTGATGCTGATGGCTGAAGGGCACCGGCTGCGGCTTGCGGACGCCCGCGTAAGTTATGTAGGGAGAGCGCTGAATCTCCATGGCCATCCAGCCGAGCGCAGCAAGTATGAATACCGCGCCGAAAATCGTGGCGCGAGACAGGGTATTCGTACTGCGATGAAAAATCTGCGACATTCCCTTATGAGATCTGGCTTAAGAGACCCGGCGGATCGTTTTTCCTTCGATGTCCGCGATGATGTTCGCTACTGGTTCGTACTGCGAAAGTGAAAACCACCCACTGCTTCTTGAGTTGGTATGAGACTGGAAATTATAAATACTCCGCCGGAATTTGTCGCGGATTTTTAGATTTTGAAACCGAAAAAGATCTCAGCCGGAACGTCGCGCAAGAAGTTGATGAACTGTTTCTAACGACGGTTCGCCAGCGTACCCAGCAGAATCCTCGCTTTGCCTGAAGAATGGCGGCATTTGGGTGACTCCGGAACGGGAACGTAGCTCGGGAAACTTGGGACATTTTGCACTAACGTAAATTCATGACCATAA
Source organism: Candidatus Sulfotelmatobacter sp. (assembly GCA_036500765.1). NCBI lineage: Bacteria > Pseudomonadati > Acidobacteriota > Terriglobia > Terriglobales > Candidatus Korobacteraceae > Candidatus Sulfotelmatobacter > Candidatus Sulfotelmatobacter sp. The sequence continues at coordinate 216,789 of DASYBM010000009.1, read as the reverse complement.
GCTTCGGTTCAGTCATCTCTTCGATGGCGTAGCGTAACCCTTCGCGGCCCAGGCCGGAATCTTTCACGCCGCCATAAGGCATCTGGTCGATACGAAACGAAGGAACATCTCCCGCAATCACACCGCCGACTTCGAGTTCTTCGTAAGCCTGAAAAAGCAGCTTCGCGTCGCGGGTAAAAATCCCAGCTTGTAACCCGTAGGCGGAGTGGTTCGCCTGGCGCAGTGCTTCCTCGAAGTCCCGGTAGGGTTCAACCGTTACCACCGGCCCGAACACTTCCTGGCAGTTCACTTTCATCTCGGGCTTGGTCCCGGTAAGCACCGCAGGTTCCACCACCAGATTCCTGCGTCCGCCGCCGCACAGCAAGCGCGCTCCCGCATGTACCGCTTCCTCGATCCAAGTCGTGGTGCGGATCGCGTCGCTCTCGCGGATCAGCGGTCCTACATCGGTCGACTCATCGAGTGGATCACCGGTCTTCAACTTCTTCACGCCCTCCACAAAAAGATCGATGAACTTTCCGTACACCGAGTGCTCCACCAGAATCCGCTGCACCGAAATACAGGTCTGGCCGGCATAGCCGAAACCGCCGGTCACACACCGGTCGGCGGCATACGCGAGGTCGGCGTCGCTATGAACGATCACGGCAGCATTGCCCCCGAGTTCAAGCACGACTTTCTTTTTCCCCGCGCGTCGCTTAATGTCCCAGCCCACCGGTACGCTGCCCGTGAAACTGATCAGCTTGATGCGGTCGTCTGTCACCAGAAGTCCGGCGTCTTCATTCGACAGCGGCAGCACGTTGAGTCCGCCATCGGGCCAGCCCGCCTGCTGCACGCATTCCGCCAGAAGCAGCGAGCAGAGCGGCGTCTGTGGCGCGGGCTTTAATACCATCGAGCAGCCGGCGGCGATCGCCGGCGCGACCTTGTGCGCGACCAGATTGATCGGAAAATTAAACGGCGTAATCCCGGCAATCGGCCCCAGCGGAAAGCGCCGCACAATGCCCCACCGCCCCGCCGTCGATTCCTGCCAGTCGAGCGGAAGATATTCCCCGTAAATGCGCGTAGTCTCTTCCGCAGCTACGCCGAATGTAAAAATGGCGCGGTCAACCTCAGTGCGCGCGGCCCGGATCGGCTTGCCCGCTTCCTGCGCCAGGGTACGGGTAAATTCCGCTTTACGCTCCGTCATGAACGCTGCGATCTGCCGCAGGACGCGCTGCCGTTCGAATGCCGGCAGCCGCCGCGTTGTACCGAATGCCTTGACTGCGGCGGCAATGGCTGCCTCCGCATGCTCGCGCCGCCCCTGCACCACACGCGCAATCACACTGCCGTCGTAGGGTGCGCGAATCTCGACAACGTCGCCATCTTCCCGCCAACGGCCATCCACGAAGAACCCATGCGTCGCCACCGGCGCGATCGTCATTTCTGCCATGATTTTTCTCCGGCCGCTTGAGGCAATCGGCCTGAACGATTATAGGACCTTTGGATGTCTGGAAAGTCATCGAGGGTTTTTCGGAAACTACTTATGAGCACTCCGCCCGCGCTCTTCTGCGCCCTCTGTGGTTAGGGTTTTTCTACGCTCGATTACAATCGGGCTCGATGAGCGAGTTGACCACGATCTCAGACCTAGCGCCGCGGCTGCGGCGAAAAGAAATTTCTCCAGTGGAGATCACGCAACACTGCCTGGCGCGTATCGAGAAGTTGAACCCCGCGCTAAACGCCTTCATCACCATCATGGCGGAGTCGGCGCTAGACGAGGCGCGCACGGCCGAAGCCGAGATTCTCCGCGGCCAGTGGCGCGGCCCTCTGCATGGCGTACCAGTGGCGCTGAAGGATCTCATCGACACCGCCGGCCTTCGCACCACGGCGGCCAGCGCCCTATATAAAGATCGCATTCCCACCGAAGACGCGGAAGTGGTGCGGCGCTTGCGGCAGGCCGGGGCCGTCATCATCGGAAAGAATAATCTCCACGAATTCGCCTATGGTGGTAGTTCGCTGGTCGGCTATTTTGGCGACGTTCACAATCCCTGGGGGCGGAGCTGCATTGCCGGAGGATCGTCCGGCGGGTCGGCCGCCGCAGTCGCCGCCGGTCTCGCCTACGCCGCGATCGGCACCGATACCGCAGGCTCGATTCGCGAACCGGCCGCGCTCTGCGGTTGCGTAGGCCTGAAACCGACTTACGGACGCGTGTCGAGCCGCGGAGTCATTTCGCTGTCGCCCTCGCTCGATCATGTTGGCCCTCTGGCCGCGACCGTTGAAGACGCGGCAATCATGTTGCAAGCCATCGCAGGATACGACGGCGCTGATATTACTTCGGTCGATGTTCCGGTAACAGATTATGTTGGCGGCCTGCGAGAGGGAGTGAAGTCGTTGCGCGTCGGCGTGCTCCGCGAATATTTCTTCGACGATCTCGATCCGGAAGTCGCGTCCGCGATCGACCACGCGCTGCGGGGAATCCAATCTCTCGGTGCGGATGTAAGAGAAGTGAAGCTCGATGTGCCGACGGACCGCACGCTGCAAGGGGCCGAGTCCTACGCCCTCCACGCCGAGAGCTTAGCTCGCAGCCCGGAGCTGTACCAGCCCGAAACTCTACGCCGCATTCGCTCGGGAGAGAGTGTCTCCGCAGCGGCGTACATTCAGCGCCGCCGCGAACTAGAAGAGGCTCGCCGCAGCATCCGGCAAATCTTCGCCGATGTCGATGTGCTGGTGACTCCAACCATCCCGATTCCAGCCCCGGCGATCGCGGAATTGAAAACGAATCCGGAAGCGCTCCGCCCCGCAGAATTAAAGTTGCTGCGCAACACGCGCCCCTTCAATGTCTGGGGATTGCCCGCGATCTCACTCCCCTGCGGATTCACAAATAGCGGACTGCCCATCGGCCTACAGATCGCTGGCCCGCACTGGCGCGAGGATTTAGTCCTACGTGTAGCTCATGCCTACGAGCAGGTAACGGCGTGCCGGGGCGATGGTGCTTGCGTTGAGTGATATCAGGGTTTCGGTGACTTATTCGAGGCGTATAATAGCCGCTCCATTCCTGCCAAGCTCGGTGGTTCGGGCTTAGGACGACGTGGCAGGCCCTGGCCCTGCAGTTCACTGATAGGTGGAGGCTCACTGTGCCAACAATTACGCGTCCGGCCGCATTAGTTCGTCAAGGTTCCCTTAAGCTCTACACGACCTCGATCAAGGTTGCAGACCTCAACCTTCCTAACTTTTACACGATCAGCAAACTAGACCCGGAGGAGGAAGGCCCCGGCTATCAGCGCATCCTCAACCAAGGCCGAGCCAAGCGGCTAGCAGATTATCTTCTGGATGGGCAAACGGAGGGCGACGCATTTCTCCCCACTTCGATTTTTCTGGCTACGAGCAAAGAAATTCCGTTTGATAAGGCCACAAACACCATCACTTTCGATGTGGCACAGGTGGGGCCCTTTAATGTCGTCGACGGCCAGCATCGGATCGCGGGCTTGATCGCGGCAGCTGCGAAGAACCCAGATCTGTTAGAGTTCGAGATTCCTGTCAACATCGCTGGTGGACTAGATGACGTAAGTCAGATGTGTCACTTCCTCATCGTAAATACGACTCAGCGCTCAGTGGACAAGGCGGTGGAGCAGCAGATCGTGGCGCGTCTGACGCGGATGGTCAATCTGGAAAAGATGCCCACAATCCCGCGCTGGATCATGCGCCAAGTGGAAAAAGGAGAAGATGCCCGCGCATTGGTGGTCGCGAATTTTCTGAATGCCGATCCCGGTTCAGCGTGGTTCGGTAAGATAAGGATGGCGAACGACGACGACGGAGCTGCTGCGACGATAAACCAAAAGAGCTTTGTCAATTCGCTAAAGAAGTACATCTTCTCATCCAATAACCCTCTGTCGAATCCCGAGTGGGATGGCAATCGGCCGAAGATACTATCAAACTACTGGAAGGCGGTCGTCGAACTGCTGGTTGACGATCAGTCTGACAAACCCTCCGTTATTTTCAAGACAAGCGGAGTCGACTTGTTTCACATTGTTTCCGCTACGGTCTTTCTCCACCTCGCGAACTTGAAGGACTTTAAGAAAGAAACCGTGAAGGAGTTGTTTCGTCGCGGATTCAGCAATTTAAGCGGAGATAACGTTGGCATTTCCGATCGTGAATGGTGGCAGCGAGGTGGCGTCGCTTCGGGCCTAAATTCGGCGGCGGTGCGAAAGTTAGCGATGGCTCTCAGTTCTGCCATTAACGTCCAAGATAACGTCGGCGCGATCTCGTTGTGAGGCGATGTGAAAGTTGATCAGCTACTGCCTGCTCCAGATCAGCGTACGGAATTCGCATGGTCTCACTGTGTAACAGTGCCAATGAAATCTGGCTGTTACGCTCTGGTCGCCTATAGCGGAGAGGTCCTCTATGTAGGCCTTGCGACTGACAGCATCCGGGACCGGATGCAGGTTCACCTTGAAACCCCAGAGAAAAGAGCGCTTGGCACCAAGGGCGTCCCCTTCTGGTTTTACTACCTTCTTCGAAAGCCCGCTGAAGTCACTGCCGTCGAGCGAGGGTGGATGAACCAATCAATTCTGGAAAACGGAGACATGCCGCTCCTCAACAAAGTCTACAGCCCGTCTTGAAACCGAGCGATCCCTCTAGTCCACAGTCCTAACATCATCCGGCAGCGTCAGCACAAACTCGCACTTACCCGTCGCGACCGCACAAGACAGCGTCCCGCGCCGGAACACTTTCACCGGCGTGTCATCCGGAAACGTCAGATGGTAGTCGGCCGTCCGCAGCGCGTCGGTATAGGACTTGAGCTTCTCGTCTCCACTGACAAATTTCACCGCATCGACCTTCGCCGCCGCACCGCCACCGCCACTCAGCAAGATAAAGAAATCCGCATTGCCCGTCTGCGCAGCCTTGCCCAGGTTGATCGTGCTCAGGTGTTGCAAATCATCTTTGTAGCGCGCCACGACGGCGTCGGCTTTGGCGTCACCACCGGCTAGCGAAGCTAGACGGCCGCGCGTCTCAGGGTCAGGACGCAGCCCATTCATCGAGAGCGCATAAGTCCGCAGCGCGCGATCTTTCTCTCCGCGCTTCTGATAAATCTGTCCCAAATGGTCGCCCACTTCGCCGTGATGCCCCAACTCCCACGCCGCGGCCACATACTTTTCCGCCTTGCCTAGATTGCCCTCCCCGAAGTGTACCCAACCGAGCGTGTCCCAATAGGCGATCAGAGAAGAAACCAGCGGTAATTCTTTATTCGACAAGTGATCGAGCGAAACATTGCGCAGCGCCGCCGCCGTGGCCGACACCGCTGACTCCGCATATTGCTGCGCCCGGTCCAGATGAGAATCTTTTAGCGAAAGCTGATATGCGATGTTGTTCCATACGAGCGGTGTAGCCGACAGTTCCACCGCATGGTCGAACGCGCCCAACGCCTTCTGGTCCTGCCCTAGATTTAAGTAGGCGTCGCCCAGGCTCACCTGCAACTCGCCCGCTTCGGGCTCCGTGTCAGGAGTCAGCGAAGCAGCCTTCTCCAGCTCCGCCGCAGCCAGATCGTACTTATGCCACTCCGAATACATCTGCCCCAGGTTGGCATGGGCGAACTTGTCGAGCGGATTGTTTTCCAGTTGCTTCTTGAAGGCCTTCACCGCTTCGTCATATTTGCGGTCGTTCCAATAGACACGCCCCAGATTGTTGTACGCGTACTCGTCGTAGGGATTCACTTCAATCTGCTTCTGGAAAGCCGCGATCGCATGATCGTTCTCGCGGATCGCGAAATAAATCAGGCCCAGGTTATTCCAGGCGAATTTATTCTTAGGATCGACCTCGGTCGCGCGCTTCAGCAGCACAATCGCGACCGGATAGTTGCCGTTTTCGGCGGCGGCTCGGGCGCTGTCAACCAGATCGTCCGCTTTCATGTCGCCGGGCGGCGCAATCGTTCCCACCACCGCGCTTTCTACCGATAGTTTCTGCGCCAGGTCGGCGCCCACGGCTCTGCGAAACGATTCATAATCCGACTCGCGGGCGACGGGAAGCTCGTCCTGCCGCAGGATTAGCTTCCGGCCCGCCGTAAAAATATCGCCCTCAATCTTGTAACTGGCGTCATATTCCGCATAGTCGCGTTTCAGCGAGAATGCCAGCGGCGCGCGGGCCGTGTACTTGCCGGGCAATTCCAGCTTGACCTCATACGAATATTCGGCCTTGGGCCCCAGCTTCAAAGGTTCGGCGTCCGGGTCGCCATCGTCGCCGTTCACGTCGGGCAAATTGAACTGCACCAGCGGCAAAACAATTTCCGTCTTTTTCTTGGACCAGTCGAGAAAGTTAACCTTGGCCACGTCGTACGACATCGTGAAAGCCTCGCGCGTCGCGGCCGGATCGCTGATCTTCAGGTTCGTGATGTCCCCGCCCAGGCTGGAGTTGACGTTCTCAACCACGCGCTGCCAGTTTGCCTCTGGCACGCGGCGAAAAACTGAACGCAGCATCAGTTCTTCGTCGCCGCGAAACTCGTAATGCACGTGGGCTTCGAGTTTGCCGATGTCGTTGATCTTGCCCTCGACCCGCGAGAACTCCGTGTCGGGCATGGGAGTATCTGCCGGCGTCATCGCTAGATGCGGCGCTACGCTCGACGGCGGCTCCGCCGGAGGAATTACCAGAGCCTGCTTCTTGCGTAGCGTATAGGCCAGCAGACGGAACGGAGCGACCTCGGCGGTCGTATCCATCCAGATTTCCTCATTCCCCATTGGAAGCATAGTGATGACGTGGTCGAACTGCGACGGTGAAGGGACATCAGGATCCAGTTTGCGGCTCGAATTGATCAGCACCGACGAGGCGTGCAGCCCTTCCGCCTCCAGCAGCGAAGCCAGCAGGGTATGCTTATCTTTGCAGTCGCCATACTGGTCATGCAGCACATCTGACGCGGCATGCGGCTGATAACGGCCAACTCCCAGAGACAGGCTGACGTAACGGAAGTTTTTGGCCACGAAATCGTAAAGCGCTTCGGTCTTTTCCAGATCCGTGTTCAGCCCCTTCGTCAGTTCCTGCGCCTTAGCGCGAACCTCTGGCGAGGGCGCGCGCCGGTCTTTTTCCAGCTCGGCGTACCAGCGGCCGATCTGCTCCCAACTCTCGAAAGTTGTCAGCTGGATATCGGGCCGCTCATCGTCCGGACGATGCTTCTTTTTCTTCTTCTCCGCCTTCGCCGAGTCGTCTTCGCGCTCCAGATGATTGCCCGACCAGTGGTAGATCCGGCGCCCATTTTCTTCCGTGATTTTCGGATCCATTCCCGGCTTGCATTTCAGTTTCAGCGAGCGCCCTGTGGGAACGTCAACGTCCAAGGTCTCGTCCAGCGTGATATTGCTTTTGTCGAAATCGTAGTCGGCCCAGAATTGTCCCGCGGCCAGCGGCGTATGAATCACCGTGACCATGTCATATTCCAGCACTTCTCCCGGCCTCAGCCCGGGAACGGTGATGTGCTTCTGCCGGTAATCGGTGTAGACCGGCGCTTCGTGCTCCACGGGCGCACTCAGATCCTGCACCGCATCTTCGCCCGCCTTCACCACGCTGCCATCTTCTTTCAGCACTCGCACGTAGGGAATTTCAACCTTCTCGTTGGCCGAGTTGTATCCCTCCTGCAACTGTCCCCATTGCTGTACCCCGGCTTCGCTTTGCACTCGGATGCGAGCCTTGGTCTCTTTGCGTCCCGTCCCATCGGCTTCGAAGGTGTAGTGCGAGTGCATCTGCTCGATGACGAACGACTCCTGCGCATAGTCCGGAGACTTAGCGTTCGTAGCCGACTCCGCTGCTTTCTCGGCAGCCGTTCCTGCGGAGGTTTTGTCGGCCTGCTTCGACTGTTCTGCCGGGTTTGGCTTCTGAGGTGGAGGCGTAGTACGCGAGGGAACTTGGCTGGACTGCTGCGAAAGTGCGCTGGCGCTCAGCCAGCACGAAAGGATAAGAACAAGGCAACGATCACGCATAAGTTTTTTGGAGAACGATTCCCAACCATTATCCCATGTAGCCGCGACGGGCATCGGAAAGTGGGTGAAAATGTAGGGAACCTCGCGTTTGGCCGCCCGCTATTTTCATTATTTTTTCCTTAATTATGGCTTCTAATTCGGGGTAAAATACCGCCCAGATAGTCCTGTCTCGCCACGTCGCGGGATAGGCGTGACGCATAACGTACTTGCGCCACGATCTTTCCGTTGGAGGGTTTGCATGGAAGATCGGGCCCCTGTCGTCTCTTCTGTTGCTTCCGAACAGACTTCTACTTCCACTACCACTTCTGCCATCCGGCGTCGTGAAGGCCGGGGAGCATGGGTGCTTACTGCCTATGGCATCTCCGGCCTGGCTCTGTTCGGAATATTGGCCTACTTTTTCTCGGACTTCATCTCCCACTAGTTGGTCCGGGTCCAGGTTAGCGAACGGGCGTGTGCGTCCGCGGCCTGATGAGACGTGTCTCTGTGTGGTGCGGGCACTCCTGCCCGCGAAATCTATCCAGCCCCACAACAGAAAAACACCAAAGAACCCATGTCCTGCGGCTCGACCAATTCGGCCAGCTAACTCCTCGTGCTACAATGAGCGGCCTTAGGTTGTCGCTTCGGCGCCCGACAAAACCCCACGCTAGATTTAGAGACTCAGAGAAGAATCTGTGGCTAAGACTCCCACCCCCAGCCCGACGCCAATTACCTACGCCGATGCCGGAGTCGACATTAGCCGCGCCAACCGCACCAAGCAGCGCATCAAGTACCTCGCCCATAAAACCTTCACCCGCGGCGTTCTCAGTGAGATTGGTGGCTTCGGCGGCTTGTTCGCCGTCGACAAAACGAAGTACGTCGATCCTGTGCTCGTATCGAGTGTCGATGGAGTCGGCACGAAGCTAAAGATTGCATTCGAAATGGGGCTGCACTCGACAGTCGGCGCCGACCTGGTCAACCATTGTGTCAACGATATTGCGGTGCAGGGCGCTGCGCCCATGTTTTTTATGGACTACCTCGCCACTGGCACTCTCGATTCCGCAATTGTCGAGAAAGTCGTGGAAGGCATTGCCGACGCCTGCAAACACAACGGCTGCGCTCTCATCGGCGGCGAGACCGCCGAGATGCCCGGCTTTTATCCCGACGGCGAATACGATCTGGCGGGCTTCATCGTGGGCGTGGTCGAACGCGAAAAAATCATCACAGGCAAAGACGTGCAGATTGGCGACATCATCCTCGGCCTGCCCTCCAACGGCTTGCACACCAACGGATATTCCCTAGCCCGCAAGCTGCTCTTCGAAGTGGCGCACTATTCGCCCGACACCTACGTCAATGAGGTCAAGAACAAAGTCGGAAATGAGTTGATGCGCACCCACAAGAGCTACTGGCCCGCCCTGCGCAAGCTTATCGACGGGCAGTGCGTGGCCGCCCTGGCGCATGTTACCGGCGGCGGAATTACAGAAAATCTCCCACGTGTCCTGCCCCGCGGAACCGCTGCCGTCATCGAATTGGGATCGTGGCCGGTCCTTCCGATTTTCGAACACCTGCAACAACTCGGCAACGTGCCGCAAGACGAAATGCTCCGCACTTTCAACATGGGCATGGGAATGCTTCTGGTTGTCCCGTCGGCGAAATTCAAGAAAGCTCAGTCGGTCTTAGAGCGCGTCGGAGAAAAGGCCTACACCATCGGACGGATCATAAAAGGCGAGCGCAAGGTTACTTACAGCTAAGCTGCGAGGTCATCCTAAGCGGAGCCTCATCCCGCTGGCTGTCGCGAGTGCGTGAGGCAGTCGCCCGCGGCCAGCGATTCCGTGCCGTGTTGAATTATGATGTTGAGCTCAAAGCTGAGAACTGACAGCTGAAGCTCACATGAAATCTTTAGGAATCCTGCTCTCCGGACGCGGCTCCAACTTCGTCGCCATTGCCGACAGTATCGACGCCGGCGGCATTTCCGGTACCAGCATCGCAGTTGTCATCTCGAATAAGCCCGATGCGCTGGGAATCGCCATCGCCCGCGAGCGCGACCTGAATGCTTTGGTGATCCCCTCCAAGGGCAGGCCGCGCGAAGAGCACGATCGCGAAGTCGTCGCCGCCCTCAAGCAGCACGGCGTTGACTTGGTCTGCCTCGCCGGATACATGCGGCTGCTCTCTCCCTGGTTCGTGCAGCAGTTTCCGCGCCGAATTCTGAACATCCATCCTTCGCTCTTGCCCGCGTTTCCCGGCCTCGAAGCGCAGGAACAGGCCTTCGCCTACGGCGTGAAAGTCTCCGGCTGCACCGTGCATTTCGTGGACGAAGAACTCGACCACGGGGCCATCATCGTGCAAAGGTCGGTTCCGGTTCTCGATTCCGACGACGAACACAGCCTCGCCGCAAAGATTTTGGAGCAAGAACACCAAGCCTATACGCAGGCCATCAATATGGTCCTCCGGGGGCAGTTTGAAATTGTTGGACGGCGGTTTGTCCTGAAGTCGTAGATATAATCAGACTGATGCCGAACTTCGCTCCGGTCGACGAACAACTTACTTACCTGAAAAAAGGCTCCGCGGAAATCATCCGCGAGTCCGATCTTCGCGCCAAGCTGGAAAAATCGCGCAGCACGGGCAAACCGCTCCGCGTGAAGCTCGGCATGGATCCGACCGCCCCCGACCTTCATCTCGGGCACACCGTCGTTCTGCGCAAGCTCAAACACTTTCAGGATCTCGGCCACACTGCCATCTTTCTCATCGGCGATTTCACCGGCATGATCGGCGACCCGACGGGCCGTTCGGTCACACGCCCTCCGCTGAGCCGCGAGCAGATTGAACAGAATGCTGAGACCTACAAAGCCCAAGTCTTCAAAATTCTCGATCCCAATAAGACGGTAATCGACTTTAACCGCCGCTGGATGGGTGCCTTCACCGCCGACGACTTCGTCCGACTGATGGCGAAATACACCGTCTCGCAGCTGCTCGAACGCGAGGACTTTCACAAGCGCTTCCAGGAAGAAAAACCCATCTCGGTGCACGAACTGCTCTATCCGTTAGTGCAAGGCTACGACTCGGTCGCCCTCGAAGCCGACGTAGAACTCGGCGGCACCGACCAGAAATTCAACCTGCTGGTAGGCCGCGAACTGCAACGCGCCTGCGGCCAGGAATCGCAGGTAGTGCTGACGACTCCAATTCTCGAAGGCCTCGACGGCGTGCAGAAAATGTCGAAGTCCCTGGGCAACGCCATCGGCATCCACGAGCCGCCTCTGGAGATGTACGGCAAGGTAATGAGCATCTCCGACGAAATGATGTGGAGATACTACGAACTGCTAACGGATGTGCAACTCGCCGACATCGAAAAGATGAAAACCGAATCGCACCCGATGCAGGCCAAGAAAGATCTAGCCCGAAGAATCGTCGCAGACTTCCACTCGACGGAAGCAGCCGCCAAAGCAGCCGAAGACTGGGCCAAGCAGTTCCAGAAGGACGAGGTGCCGGACGTGTTGGAGCAGATTACTGTACCAATCTCGAAGATCATGATTGGATTCGGCGAATCCATTGGGACGCATAACCCGCCGCGTGACGTCCACGTTCTCGCTAGCGATCGCCTTCAACCGGTTGTGATGTTGGTACGGGTCGACAAGCTCCTAGTCGAGGCCAAACTCGCCGAGTCGGCTTCTGACGGAGGCCGTAGGGTGAAACAGAAGTCGGTTAAGATTGACGACGAGCTAGTGGAGAAGCCAAAACTGGCCGTGCCGAGTCCTGCGCGCCCGCTCGTGGTGCGGGCGGGTAGGTCGATGAAGATGGTGATGATCGTCTAGATTGTCATCTCAATTGAATCCCCAACCCCCTTGTCATCCTGAGCGCAGCAGAGCAATTCGCTTTGCGAATTGCTCTGCGGAGTCGAAGGACCTCGTGCTCGCCGAAACTAGCAACGGCCTTGCAGGGAGTTCTCTCGACAGGCTCACGGAAAAGAACTCCCTGCAAGGCCGTTGGTGATGCAAGCAAACACGGGGTCCTTCGACTGCGTTGTCGTCCGTTTCACGGACGACAACTTCGCTCAGGATGACAATTCGGTTTAGGCAACCTTCGCTCCCTGCCGCTGTGTCGCCCGCTCTGAATTCTGCTACGCTCTCCCCGCACATGCGCGCCGCCGCTATCCTCGGGCTGGGATGCTCTCCGAAAAATCTGCAAGCTTTTCAGTCTGATGAAACATTCGAATGGACCATGGGCATCCCAGCATCGCCCGACGAAGCCGATGCCATCCTCCTCTTCGGCGGCGATGGCACCATCCACCGCCATCTCGGGCAATTGGTGAAACTGGGACTGCCTGTGCTCATAGTGCCTGCCGGCAGCGGCAATGATTTTGCTCGTGCCCTTGGGCTGCGTAGTGTCCGCGATTCGCTCGCCGCGTGGCGGAAATTTTGCGCCGGGACAGGCGATGTACGCGCCATCGATCTGGGCGTAATCTCGGCGCTTGCAGAATTGGACGGGACACGTCCACAGAACCCGCGCTATTTCTGCTCCGTGGCGGGCATCGGCCTCGACGGCGAAGTCGTGGCGCGAGCCAACCGCTTGCCGCGCTGGCTGCGCGCCCACGGCGGCTACGTAATCAGCCTTGCTCCTACAATCTTCACTTTCGCCCCGCTGCCTATGAAGATTCTGGCGCCTTCAGAAACCAACGCCGACACTTGGACCCCACGCCGCGACCAATCCACCATCCTCGCCGCGTTCGCCAACACTCCGTTATACGGCGGCGGCATGAAAATCGCTCCGCACGCCAAAATGGACGACGGCCTGCTCGACATCTGCGTCGTCGGCGCCGTCGATCCTTTCAAACTTTTCTGTCTGTTTCCCACGATCTACAGCGGCCGCCATCTGAGCATCCGCGAAGTCGATTATTTCCACGCTCCACGAGTGCGCATCGAAACCGAGCATCCGCTCGATGTTTACGCCGACGGCGAGTACGTCTGCCGAACTCCAGTCGAGATATCCATCCAACCCACCGCTCTCACAGTCGTGACTCTCTAGCCGCCCAAAGTGCTAAACTTTCCCCATGTCAGAAGGACGCTCGCGCACACTGCTCTGGGTTCTGATTGGCGGAGGAGCTTTTTTCCTCTTCGTTCTGGCCGTATTTACGCTGGTCTATCTCACGCTGCATGCGGGCGGCGCTGAGTCCAGCATCGGCGGCTTCGGCGACCGCATTGGCGTCGTCGATCTCGACGGCGTCATTCTTTCGCCCCAGCCCGTCGTCGGCCAGCTCAAGAAGTTCGGCGACGACTCGTCGATCAAGGCCATCATTCTCCACGTCAACTCTCCCGGCGGCGGCGTCGCTGCCTCGGAAGAGATTTATCGCGAAGTCAAACGCATCCGGAACGAGAAAAAGAAGAAGATTGTGGTCTCGATCGAAACCGTCGGCGCCAGCGGCGCATACTACGTCGCCTCGGCTTCTGACAAGATTTATGCCGACCAGGGCAGCATCGTCGGCTCCATCGGCGTAATCGCAGAGTGGATGAATTATGGCGACCTGCTGAAATGGGCGAAGCTGAAAAATGTGGTCATCAAGACCGGCGAATTCAAAGATACCGGCAACCCCGCCCGCGATCTCACTCCCAGCGAACAGGCCTATATGCAGGACCTCATCAATAACATGTTCGGCCAGTTCGTCCAGGCCGTCAGCGAAGGCCGCGGCATGAAGTTTGCAGACGTGAAGTCCATCGCCAACGGCAAAGTCTGGACTGGCGAACAAGCCATGTCGATGAAGCTGATCGACGGCGTCGGTGATTTTGAGACAGCGGTGCAAGATACGGCGAAGTCCGTCGGAATCAAAGGCGAGCCCACTCTGGTCCGTCCCGACCGCGACCGCAAAACGCTAATGGATCTGCTGCTCGGCGACGTTTCCCAGTTCCTCCCCGGCCGCGAAAAAATGCTCGAACAGCAGGTCGGCTTCTACTACCTATGGAAGTGATTGTCTGCAAGTCATTCCGAGCGTTGTCATCCTGACCGGGGCCGTTTTTCAGGCGAAGGGAAGAGCCTGCCCTGAGCGAAGTCGAAGGGATCTGCGGCTTATTCGCCCTCACGCGTAAGCCAACCCAGGCGCCCTCTGTGGCGTACCCACACCGCGACTTGCGTACAACCCCTGAAATTTGAGAAGGTTAAGCAGGCTGTTTGCCGCAACGAGGGCCTATGACCAAAGCCGATCTGATTGACGAAGTCTCGCGCCTGGCGGAACTTACGCGCAAAGACAGTGAAGTGATCGTGGAGACGATTTTCGACAGCGTCGTGCGGTCCTTGCGCGCTGGCGACAAAATCGAGATTCGTGGCTTTGGCAGTTTTCGCACCCGCCAGCGCAAACCGCGCGTTGGCCGCAATCCCAAGACGGGAGAGCGCGTCGAAGTCCCCGCCAAGAAAATTCCGTTCTTCAAGCCCAGCAAGGAATTGAAAGATCTGGTAAATGACGCCGCCACTGCCGCTGCTGCGACTCCAGTAAATTCAGCACCGCCAGCCACTTCGGTCCCACCGTCCGCGTAAACCCGCAGTGCGGCAAGTCCCGACTCGGCGCCACCGTACTTGATCGTACAATCCAATGTGCGAAATCGCTAGGCAACCAGCACCGAGGAGAGTACGATTAAGGAGTCTCTTCTAGCATCTTCCCGCCGCGCCCGTCGGGTGACGGTTCGTTGCGACAATCAGACAACTTAGGTTGCACTAAGGAGCCCAAGATGGCCACCATTCCCCGTCCGCCTACCAGATTTGCGTCCAAGCTTCCCGACGAAGACGGCGATGGTAATGCCGTTCACAACACCATCCTGCTCGGCTTGCCGCCCCAGGAGTCCAAACTTCTATTTCCGAAGCTCGAGTTTGTCAGGCTCATGACGCACCACATACTCCATGAACCCGGCGACACGCTGAAGTCAGCCTACTTCTGCAATAGCGGACTGATTTCGATCCTGAGCGCATTTCCCGATGGAAAAACTGTAGAAGTCGGCTTGGTGGGCAAAGAAGGTTTTGTCGGCATTCCTCTTTTGGCGGGCTTTCAGACGGCGTCTACACGCGCCATCGCCCAGATCGAGGCGACTGCCTTTCGCGTGAACAGCGAGGTTCTGATCGCAATTCTGCGCCAGTGCCCGTCGCTCGAACGGCGATTGCAGCAGTTCGCCCAGATCATTGGCATGGAGACCACGCAGATTGCGGCCTGCAATCGGCTGCACGGAGTGGAAGAGCGCCTGGGCCGATGGCTACTCATGAGCGCCGATCGGATCGAATCGAATTCCGTTCACTTAACTCAGGAATTTCTGTCACAGATGCTGGGGACGCGCCGTTCCAGCGTCACCGTCGCGGCGGGAATCTTGCAGAAAGCTGGACTGATCTCCCATGTCCGTGGTGACGTAGAGATCATTGATCGTCCCCGACTGGAAGACGCCGCCTGCGAATGCTATGCCATCATGCGCGGGCAGACTGCGAGGTGGTACCGCGAAGTACAGTAGCGAAGTGCAGATAGTAAGTTGAAGTAGGGAAGTGCAATAGTATCGAGTCCCAAACCGGGCGGTCGGCGCGGGCAATCAAACGTACTTTCTCCTGTTCCTCACCGTACCGACAAACTCCCGACAGTGTGAGTAATATCGCAATGGGGCTTGTCCGCGATAACGACCGACGACCGGAGAGTCCGCTGTGTCAAAAGTACGTCTCGATCTCGATCTCCATATACTCGAGTGCCCACACTGCCAAAAACAGACGGTACATCCGTGGCCCGGCAGCACCATTCAGTTTGCCACGGCCAAATGTGAGCACTGTGGGGAAGAATTCTTGATTGTTCAAAATAAGCCGTGGCAACGCTACGGCCAATCAGCCGGATAACCCGCTAAAATCTCTTCCGCAATCATGTTTCGCGAATTCCGGCCACGCCCATCATGCGCCCCGTCCTGCCCTTCTCGGCGCGGTAAGAAAATAGCAAATCAGGATTACAGTTCGTACACAGTGGCGACGATTCGATATTCTTCACGGCCACTCCCGCATCCAGCAATTGCCGCCGGTTCGCTTCCACCAGGTCGAGAAAAATCTTGGGCGGCAGTTCGCCGTGTCCCGGCGCCCTCGCCGTCAGAAACAGCAGCGGATATTTCTCGTGCACCGGATCGGAGTCTTTGACCTCGCGAAACAGTTTCGCGGCATAGCCAAACTGCGACTCAAACTTGACCCGAACTTCTTCCCCGACTTCATAACAGCAACCCTGAATCCCCGGCCCGATCGCCGCCTTCAGATCCTCCGGACGGCTCCCGAAGCAGCGCTGCATCTCGCCTACACCCTTCTCCACAATGCGCTGCACCGTCCCGCGCCATCCCGCATGAAAAACGCCCACAACTTTCCGTTTTGTGTCCGCCAGAATTACCGGCAGACAATCGGCCGTCTGAATTGACAGCAATAGGCCAGGCATAGCAGTGATCATTCCGTCGCCGCTGAGCGGTTCGCTAACGTGGGGATCGGGAATCGAGGCAATGTAACGAATCACGTCGGAATGAATCTGACGCAGCGTAACCAGCGGCCACAACGAATCGCCAGCGCTTCGCGCACCCTTAGAAGTACGACTCTTGCGCTCGACCGCGCCCAGTTCACGCAGAAACGAGTCGCGATTGCGCTCGACCGCAGCCCGGGCGTCGTCCTTGGTGAAGCCTAGATTGAGATTTCCCTTGCCGTAAGCGCGAGACCATCCCCCCACCCGCGTCGAAAACCCATGCACGAGCCACGGAATCTGGCTCAAATGCCGCGCCTGCAAAATCTTAATTTGAGTCTTGCTGGAAGCCCGAGTTAGCACGACTCTATGTTATCAGCGTGAATTGTATGGAGCATGAATGTGTGGAGCGGACACTCCCGTCAGCTGTCTTTAATTTTCTTCTTGGCGGCAGTCGAATCATAATTTTCATTTCACGCCAGAAACTCTTAATACTTCCAACTCTTCAAATCCGCGCCCGCCGGCGCCGTCTGCTCCATGTGCTTCACCATTTCGGGCCAGTAGTGCTGGTTCAGGCCAACCGCCTGGTCGTAATCTCCCGGATAACAATGCGGCTTTCGCACTCCGAACTCGAACGTTCCCCGATAGTAAGGATCGGTCGTCGTATCCAGAAAATCTTTCAGCAAATGCACCGCCCGATCCAGATAGAACGTGTCCGCCTCGCCGACGTAAAGATGCAGTTTGCCTGCGAGTTTAGGGCCCAGCGTCTTCCAGTCGCGCTGCATGATGGCGCTGAGATCGTAGTGCTCCTGGAAATACTTCGCGACCTCATGATCGATCTCGCCCGTGCGTTTGTTATAGATCGGCTTGGGATAGCCGTCATCGCCAACCGAACTGAACACAGCTTGCCAGGCATCCAGATTTTCCCCGGATCGGGTGTGCGTTCCCTCTACCAGTTCAAACCGGTTCATCTGCTCCATAGTCGTACGGATGAGGCCGTCCGGCTGCCGCACAGCGGGCCGTGGCACGCGCGCATAAGGGCTCTCGATCCAGAACGCATTCTTGTCGTCATAAAGGTCGATGGTCATGTAGGCGCGGAAATCGACGGTATCCGGACAGAACACCCACGCCCCATTGTAAAAATCAGGGTAGAACACCTGCGAGGCCAAACTCTCCCAGCCGCCGGTCGAGCCCCCATAAACCGCCCGCGCCCACTCCTGCCCGATGCCGCGGAATTGCTGCTCGATGTAAGGAATCAGTTCCTGCGTAATGGCATCGCCGTACGGACCTACGTTTGCCGAGTTCACGGCGTAAGAGTCGTCGAAGTACGGTGTGGCGTGCTGAATGCTGACTACGATGACGCGCGGCAAGCGCCCCGCAGTCCAATCCTGAAAAAGTTTGTAGCCGTTCTTTGCGCTGCGCAGCTCGCCGCCTTTCATGTTATCGCCCGGCGGTTCGGTGCGGAACGCAACAATGCCAGGAAGGCCGCGATGAAAATGATCCTGCTCCACGATCACCGGATAATGCGCGTCCGGATGCTCTTCCCATCCGTCGGGCAATAAGATCACCGCTCCCAGATAAGTCGGCCTGCCCCAGAACCTGGTCAGCAGATCGCTCTGAATCCGGATGTGCTTGACCCACTTGTTGTCGACAATAATATGGTCGTCGTTACTGGCGTCCCAGCCGACCTTTGTGTCAACTATTTTGGGATTGTCTTCGACGGAGGGCATTTTTTCGGTCAGCGCGACTCGGATCGTTCCACCTGATCTCGGATCGATATGAATCTTCATGGGTTTGCTGTAGAGATTGCCCGGCTTCACCTGCCAGTGTTGGCCTTCGCCCTTGTCGGGAGGCAGTTTGAGCGTGCGCCCGTCGCCGAGATGGAAAGTCTCATAGATGTTGAGAACCGCCTGCACCCAGTAATCGCCTGGTGGCACATCCTTCAGACTCTCGGCCGGATAACCCAACGTTGACCCATCGACGACGGCGGGCACGCCCGGCGCGAGTGCGTCGACGTCCACGCCAAACACCTGCTGCGAATCGGGAGTCATGAAACTGATCTGGAAGCGCGGCTCTTTTTCGTCATTGTTGGAGATCAACAACAAAACATGCCCGTCGAGCGGCGCTGCGCTAATCTCTTTGGAAAAGGAAATTTCAAAACGGGTGCCGGCCGGCTTGGCACCAGCCTTGGAGGACGCCGCCAGCGCCGGAAAGGAGACGAAGACACACACAACAACGGCGATCCAGATCGAACTTCTCTTGAGCATTGAACAGTGTTCCTCGGACGAACGCAGAGATTATCAGCGAGCACTGTGCCCAGTCAAAATCGTGCCCTGAGGTTTGCCGGAGCGCAAGCTCTCGACTATAGTTTATGCATGTTCTCCGACTTCACCGCCACCGACCGCTGGACTAAGAAGTCGGTCCACTGCGTCTACCAGGCGCTGATCGTCGCCATCTCAACGCGCCACGCCGACGCCGTCGACATTAAATTTCTGGTCGATGGCCGCAAAATCTGGGTCGCTCTTCCACATCCCGCCTGGGTGGAATACAAGAAGCGCACCGGCAACGCCATCACCGATTCGCTCGCGGTGGAAATCGCAGGACACTATCTGAAAAGTGCGCTGGAGGCGGGCGAAGGCCTCGGCCGCGAAATGTACTCACTAACAGTTGAGGAAACGCTGGCTCACCTGGAAGCCGCCGTCGCCGAAATGCAAGCCCAACCGGCGTAAATCTCATGTGGGGGCGGCCGCCTCGGCTGCCCAGTCCGAGAAGAAGTCTCTGCCCTAGACCACCACCGCTTCCTTGTACTCTCCAAACACCCGCCGCATCGCATCGGAAATTTCTCCGACTGTCGCATAAGCTTCGACCGCCGCCAGAATACGCGGCATCACGTTCGTACCCGACCGCGCCGCCTCTTCGACTCCAGCTAGCGCGGCCTTCCACGGACCGGCATCGCGCCTCGACCGCAACGCCCGCACCCGCTCGATCTGCTTCGCCTCCAGCGCCGGATCGATCCTCTGAATCGGGATTGGCTTTTCTTCCTCCACTTCGAATCGATTCACTCCCACCACCACCGCCCGCTCTTCATCCACCGCCTGCTGATATTCGTACGCCGCATTCTGAATTTCCTGCTGCACAAATCCCCGCTCCACCGCCTTCAGCATCCCGCCGAGCACTTCGATCTTCCCCAGATACTCGGCCGCGCGCTTCTCAATCTCATTGGTCAGCGACTCCACGTAATATGATCCCGCCAGCGGATCGATCGTCTGCGGCACTCCCGACTCATACGCAATCACCTGCTGCGTGCGCAGGGCAATCCGCGCCGCCTGCTCCGTCGGCAGAGCCAGAGCCTCGTCATAAGAATTCGTGTGCAGCGACTGCGTCCCGCCCAGCACCGCCGCCATGGCTTGAATCGCCGTCCGCACAATATTGTTTTCCGGTTGTTGCGCGGTCAGCGTCGATCCCGCGGTTTGCGTATGGAACCGCATCATCCACGACTTCGGATTCCGCGCCTTGAAATGTTCGCGCATAATTCGCGCCCACATCCGCCGCGCCGCCCGAAACTTCGCCACTTCCTCGAGAAAGTTATTGTGCGCGTTAAAAAAGAACGACAGCCGCGGCGCAAACTGATCCACATCCAGCCCCGCCTTGATCGCGGCTTCCACGTACGCCATCCCATTCCCCAGCGTGAACGCCACTTCCTGCACCGCCGTCGACCCCGCTTCGCGCATGTGATAGCCGGAGATCGAAATCGTATTCCACTCGGGCACATTCTCATGCGCCCAAGAGAACATGTCGGTAATCACACGCATCGCCTGCTGCGGTGGATAGATATAAGTTCCACGCGCAATGTACTCCTTGAGCACGTCGTTCTGCACCGTGCCCGACAGCTTGCGCACGTCCGCGCCCTGCCGCCGCGCCACCGCCACATACAAAGCTAGCAGAATCGACGCCGTCGCATTGATGGTCATCGATGTAGAGATCTTTGTCAGCTCAATGCCATCAAACAGGCGCTGCATGTCTTCGATGGAATCAATCGCAACTCCCACCTTGCCGACTTCACCCGCCGCCAGCGGATGATCCGAGTCCAGCCCAATCTGCGTCGGCAAATCGAACGCCACCGACAACCCGGTCGTCCCATGCGTCAGCAGATACTTGTAGCGCTTGTTCGATTCCTCCGCATCTCCCATACCCGCGTACTGCCGCATAGTCCACAGCCGCCCGCGGTACATCGTGGCCTGCACGCCGCGCGTGAAAGGATATTCACCGGGATATCCCACTTCACTCTCGTAATCGGAGCCCTTCAGGTCGGCCGGCGTATAGAGAGGATTCACCGGAATATGCGAGGAAGTTTCGATCCCAGTCGATGGGTCGGGGCGGCTCTTTACCTTTAACTTCTCCGTCATTCATACCTCTAAACCAAACCGCGATGTCATCCTGAGCGAAGCCGTTCTTCAGGCGAAGAGAAGGATCTCCCGCTAAACCGGCCCGGCGCACCAGCCAAACTGCACCCGTAACGACGCTTTCACGGCCGCTGACTCTTCCGCCGCACTCGCCAGAACGAGCTCACTCCAAACCACCCAAAGGTCAGTGTGAAACAAATCGCAATCAGCACGCGTCCCGCCGGAGCATGCCCCGCCGAGTACTTCAAATATTCCCGCACGCCCGCAATCCCGCCGAACGCCGCCATCGCCAGAAACATCGTGCCCACCACCTCCAGCCACAATAAATGCAGCACATGTCCGGTGGATCGTGCAACGGTGCGAACCGCGCCCTTCACCGCCCCCAGCGTACGATTGCGCCGCGCCACCTGCCGCGTGACCCGCACCACCACGCCCGTTTTTTGCCAGACAGAAAGCTTGCTCACGGCCTCGATTTTAACAGCCTCGAGCGCTACAATGGCGCAGCGCTGGTCGCGCGGCGAACCGTTCTGGCGCCGACCGCATCTAAAGTACGTGGCGGCGGAATCTGTCGAGGGGGACTCAGTGGATCCACAACTTAAGCAACTCATGAAAGAACTCGGCGACGCCATCAATGAATCTCTGTCCGACTCCGAACAGATTTCTGAAGTTGTCTCCCGCATCAAAGAGGGCGGTTACGATATTTTCCTGGTGCTCGAAGCCACGATTGGCGTCAGCAAGCAGGGCGAGAAATCCCCCGATAAAACTTCGCTGGTGACCACCTTGTCGACTAATCCCGAGTTCAAGATCAACGACCAGGACCTGAAATTCCTGAAATCCCTACGCATCAAAATCGACGAAGACAAACTCGACAAAGATCGCCCTGACAAAGGCAAGAACGACAAAGACAAGTAGATGCGCCTCCGCGTGATTGGATAACGACGTTGGATGCCAGTCGCTTTGTAACCGGGCTGCAAGCGATACTCCCAGAATTCTAATTTCTGAAATTCTAAAGATACAACGTAGAATGCTGAGTGCTGCTGACCAGCTTTTCAGGCCTCCGTCGGTGCGACTGAGAACTGAGAACTGAGAACTACTTTTGGATCCTGCTTATTCGATTGTGATTCCGGCGTATAACGAGGGCGCGCGCCTGGGGGCGACGCTCGAGAAGGTGCTGGCCTACATTCATGCGCAGCGCTTGGACACGGAAGTGATCGTGGTCGATGATGGGTCGCGCGACAATACTGCGGACATTGTTCGTGACTACATTGGCGCCTTCGCGGCGAAGGATGCGACGCTGCGGTTGGTGGAGAATCCCGGGAATCGTGGTAAAGGATACAGTGTGCGCAACGGAATGCTCAGTGCGCGCGGGCTCATCGTGTTGTTCAGCGACGCCGATCTGTCGTCGCCGATCGAAGAGGCTCCTAAGCTGTTTCAGGCGTTGGACCAGGGGGCCGATATTGCCATCGGTTCGCGCTGGCTGCGGGCCGAGACCCAGACCCAGCGGCAGCCGCTGCTTCGGCAGATGCTCGGGCGCATTTTCAACCTGATGCTGCGACTTACGCTGGGGCTGCAATTCGCCGACACGCAATGTGGCTTCAAGGCGTTCACGCAGCCGGCAGTGCAGGCGATATTTCCCCGGCAGAGAATCGAACGCTGGGGATTCGATCCGGAGATTTTATTCCTGGCGCGGAAGTTGAAGTTCAAAGTGAAGGAAGTTCCGGTGGCCTGGGGACACAGCGGCGGAACCCGCATCCATCCGCTGGTGGACGGCTTTCGCATGTTTACGGAGATGCTGCACGTCCGGTGGTACGACTTGACGGGAAAGTACGATGGATGTTCCGCTATGCCGGAGCGTCCCACTAATCCTGTGCCCGGCAATCGCCGGCCGCCAAGCTAAACGCTCTTTACTCTTTGCTCTTTTGGCCTCCGCCCGCAGCCTCGACATACCGGCAACCCCCGATAGCCTCTTTCTCATCTGAATCGGGCGCACTTGGAGGTGTCCGTCATGCCGCGCTTCGCCTTTCTGCTTGTGATCCTCTCGCTCTCTCTTCCCCTGACTGCTCTGGCCGAGAATCCGCAAGCAATGAAGGCTCCGTCTTCCTCGGTTGTGCAGGTGGTCTATGTGCTCGATAACTCGAATATTCTCACCTACGACATTGATCCGCAGACTCTTTACGCCACGCAGGTCGGCACACTCGCGACTCCCGCTTCCACCTCCGATGCGTACGTAAGTACGTCGCCGAACGGCCGCTTCCTTTACTTTTCTGCCTACGATACGAGCTTGAACCAGCACCTTTGGATTTACGAAACCGACGCGACCGGCTCGCCACAAAACCCACCCGTTCAGGAGATCAGTCCCAAGGGTTTTTTTGCGCCGATCGAGATCGATCCCACCGCAAATTTCCTTTACGCCGTATATTCCGCTCCCGCCAATGGCTATAACAACATTTTCACGATTGAGCGCTATGTGCTCGATCCCGCCACTGGAAAAATCAGCCAGGCGCAGCCGCAGGCCAAGTACTCCCTGCCCAACGGCGCTGAAGGCACCGAAGAGTGCTGGGTGTTCCTGGTCGGCTTCAATGCGGGCGGCACCAGGCTTTACGACGAAGAGTCTTGCAGCTACCACGGCGGCGGCTCGGCAACTTATTATGAGCGCGCAGTGAATCCGCAAACCGGTGCGCTGGGGCCCGACACTCAGGTGATCGGCTGGAATAATTCGAGCGGGGGCGGAGACAGGGTTCAATTCGTGAACAATCTCGTCTTCGATTTTGATATGCCCAACGACTACCAGCAAAACATCGACAGCGTGAATATTTATCCGCTGCAACCCAATACCGGCACGCCGCTGGTGCAATGTACGGGTGCCATGCTCCAGGCCTGCGGAAATTCCTGGGGCTGGGTCCATCCATCGGGCAAATATATTTTCATGGATATCTCGCAGGATTCAACGCAGATCGATCAGGTTGACATAAGCACAAAGACAATCGTCGACACTGGCCACTATATTCCGTACAGCTTCTGGGGACAATTCAGTCCGGATGGAACGCTGGTCTATCCGACTTACAATTTCAACACGACGCAATACTACATTGAGATTTTCGGATTCGATCCCGCGAACGCCAATATCACGCAGGGCGGAATCATTGACGTGCCATCGAACCTGGATCCATTCTTCGTTTCGCAGCGATACTAACTGTTGCTGGCGCTCTTTGCCGAGTTGACGGCTTCGACGACGCGACGCCCCATCTCTGCGGTCGAAATTGCGGAGCGGGATTTGCCCGCAAGATCCGCCGTGCGCGCGCCTTGCGCGAGCACGGCTGAAACCGCGTTCTCGACAGAGACGGCTTCGGCTTCCAGTTGGAACGAGTGACGGAGCAGCATTGCAACCGAGAGGATCGCGCCCAGGGGATTGGCGATTCCCTTCCGGGCGATGTCTGGCGCGGAACCGTGTACGGGCTCGTACAGTCCTACTGGGCCGCCGACACTCGCGGAAGCTAGCAGCCCTAGAGAACCGACAACGCCTCCAGCCTGATCGGAGAGAATGTCGCCGAACATGTTTTCGGTGAGCAGAACGTCAACGTCGGTGGGGCGCTGGACGAGGAGCATGGCGGCGGAATCGACGTACTGGTGGGCGAGCTTTACCTCGGGATAATCTTTTGCGACGCGCGTGACGACTTCGCGCCAGAGGCGCGAACATTCCAGCACATTCGCTTTGTCGACGGATAAAACTTTGCGGCGGCGCTTCATCGCCAGGTCGAACGCGACGCGGGCGATGCGTTCGATTTCCGATTCGCTGTAGCGCATGGTGTTGAGGGCGACGCGCGAGCCCGGATTGCCCTCGATGGAGCGGGGCTGGCCGAAGTAGGCTCCGCCAAGCAGCTCGCGGACGATCATGATGTTGGTGCCGCGGACGATTTCGGCGCGCAGCGGAGAGCAGTCTTCGAGTGCCGGAAAAAACACTGCGGGGCGCAGATTCGCGTATGCGCCCAATTCGCGTCGAATGCGCAGCAGGCCGGCTTCGGGCCGCAGATGACCGGGATTGTGATCGAACGCGGGACTGCCAACTGCGCCGAGCAGGACGGCCGACGATGCAAGACAGGCTTGGATGGTATCCGGCGGCAGCGGATCGTTGACGGCAGAGAGTCCGGCTCCGCCGATGAGTTTGTGTTGCAGCTGGAGTTGATGGCCGAAAGCTGTGGATACGGCTTGCAGGACTTGTACGGCCTGCTCGGTGACTTCGGGGCCGATGCCGTCGCCGGGGAGGATGGTGAGATTCAGGAGCATGCGGGAGGATTTAGAAATTGGGAAATTTGGTAATTGGGTAATTGAAAACCTTGCGTCGCCATTCTAATCGAGGGGAAGAGACAGCTCGCGCTTTCGGATCTTTAAATTACTCAATTACAAAATTACCCAATTACCTCAATTCACTAGACGCCCCAGAGATAGTCTTCCTGCTGGGTTTGTTCGTGATGAGGATCGTTGTGAACCGGGAGGGGAACGGCGAAAGCATTCGTCTGCGGGACTACCGGGAACGGCTTGGCTGGTTCCGCTATGGGCTCCGGTGCGGAGGCGCTGACGACTGCCGGTTTCGTTGCGATGATCGGCTCGATGAGCGGCGTCGCCGAGCCTGTGGGCTTGTGCGTGTCGCGGATCAATTCGAGCAGGTGGTGGTCTTCTACTTTCTTGATCTTGTCGGCGAGGCGAACGAAGCGGCGGTAAATGTCGTCGAGAGCGCGCCGATCGAACTGATAGCCGAGTTGCTCGCAGCGCAGGCTGAGAGCGTGGCGGCCGGAGTGCTTGCCCAGCACGAGTTTGGAATCGGGCACGCCGACCGATTGCGGAGTCATGATTTCGTAGGTCAGCGGATTTTTCAGCATGCCGTCCTGGTGAATGCCGGCTTCGTGGGCGAAGGCGTTGCGGCCGGTGATGGCTTTGTTGGGCTGCACCGGGACGCCCGTAATTTCGCTCAACATCTGGCTGGCGGGAAAAATCTGGTCGCCGACCACGCCGGTTTCGTAGGCGAAGCGGTCGGGGCGGACCCGCATGGCCATCACAATCTCTTCTAAAGACGCGTTGCCGGCGCGCTCGCCGATGCCGTTGATGGTGCACTCAACCTGCCGCGCTCCGGCGTCTACCGCGGCCAGCGCGTTGGCGACGGCCATGCCGAGATCGTTGTGGCAGTGCGCGGAGATAGTGACATTTTCGATTCCCTTCACTTGCCGCCGGATCTGTGTAATCAGATCTCCGAATTCGGACGGCACGGTGTAGCCGACGGTATCGGGAATGTTCAGCGTGGTGGCGCCGGCTTCGACGACGGCTTCGAGGACGCGGCAAAGAAAATCCGGGTCGGTGCGAGTCGCGTCTTCAGGCGAGAACTCGACGTCGTCGCAGAGCGATTTGGCGAAGCGAATCGCTTCGCGGGCCTGATTGACACATTCATCGCGCGTGATACGCAGCTTGTATTGCAGATGAATGTCTGAGGTGGCGAGAAATACGTGGATGCGGGGATGGGCAGCGTGCTTCAAAGCGTCCCAGGCGCGCTCAATGTCCAGGCGGCAGGCGCGGGCGAGCCCGGCGATGACAGGACGGCGCACGACCGCGGCGATCGCCTTCACCGATTCGAAGTCTCCATCGGAGGCAATGGGGAAGCCGGCTTCGATCACATCGACGCCCAGGCGATCGAGCTGATGAGCCAGCCGCAGCTTTTCCTGCTGGTTCATGCTGCAGCCGGGGGACTGCTCTCCGTCGCGGAGGGTGGTATCGAAAATGATGATGCGAGCGCGTTCTGCTGTCATGCTCTCCTCAACAAAGCGAACGGCAAATCACCACGGGGGCACTGAGGTACGCGAACGAACAACCGACCTGCCCTCCAGGTTGCCTTTGACCCTCTATGGTATGGGCAAAGGCCCCAGAAGGAAAACTTATAATTCTTCAGCAATCATTAGTTATTATTGTATAGTAAGCATTGCTAATAGAATCTGGAGAATCGATTAAGGAGCTTTGGGGATGGAGCTTTCCCAACTCGAAGTGTTTCTCGCCGTCGCCCGGGAGCACCGATTCTCGCGGGCGGCGGAAAAACTGTATCGCACGCAGTCGGCGGTGAGCCAGACCATCCGCAAGCTGGAGGATGAACTGGGAGAGGCTTTGTTTGACCGCTCGTCGCGCGAGGGCATATTGACGGACGCAGGCAAGGTTCTATTCGAGTATGCGGAGAAGCTGATTAATCTGCGAAGCGAGGCCGCGGAGTCGCTGACCGAGCTGCGGGAGTTGCAGAAAGGCAAGCTCGTAATCGCAGCCAACGAGTTTACGGTCCTATATTTGTTGCCCCTGCTGGCGGAGTTCCGCAGGCTGCATCCCATGATCAAGATCACGGTGGAACGCGCCCTGGGAAGTCATATTCCGGACGATGTTTTACGCTACAGCGCGGAATTTGGCGTGCTTTCTTATGAGCCGCAGGAAGCGAGCTTGTATTCGGTGGTTGTCTACCTGGACGAACTGGTGTTTGTGGTGCCGCCGAAGCATCCGCTGGCCACGACGGCGCGGGTGAGCATACGGCAGTTGGGGGCGGAGTCGTTCGTGGCGCACATTGTTTCGTCGCCGTATCGAGAGAAAGTGCTTCAGCTGTTTACGACGCATAAGACGCCGCTGCACATGGATCTGGAACTGCCGACGCTGCAAGCAATCAAACAATTCGTGGCCATGGGGCAGGGCGTGGCATTGGTGCCGGAGATCAGCGTGGAGAACGAACTGGCGCGAGGGGAATTGGTGGCAATCCCGGTTAAGGAGTTGCAAATCAAACGCAAGCTGCGGTTGATTTATAGGAAGGACGCGAATTTGTCGCACGCGGCGCGGGCATTTTTGAAAGTGGCAGAGGCGGTGGCATTAGAGCGCAAGGGGCGATACCGGTTTCAGCGCGAGAATTAGCCTCGGTCACGCGAGCGCCCAAAAAACGACGAAGGAGCAAAGCGAACTTTGCTCCTTCCAGAACAATCTTGCGCCAGCGTTAACAGTCGACCCAGGCTTGCTGCTGTGGCTCGTCCTGGAACGATCCGAGGGCCGCGTCTACCGAGGGATGAATTTCCAGAACGGAATCGAGATTCGTGAGTTCAAGCAACGCGCTCACGAGTGGCGTGGGGGCGGCGCACTTCAGGCTTACGGACACGCGCTGCGCCCAGGTTTGCAGCAGGGCAAGTTCGCCAATGCCGGCGCTGTCGATGGAACTGACGCCACTGAGGTCGAGTACGAGCGTGCGAGTCTGTTGCAGCGCTTCGCCGACAACGGTCGACAGAGCGGCGGCTTCTTCGCGATACACGATACGGCCTTGGCAATGCACGATGATGACATTGCCGTGATTACGAGTTTCGAGACTGAGTTTCAACTTCAACTCCTTGTGATTTCCAAGCCGGCCAAGATCGCCGGCGGCTGCCCTATTTGCCAATTCGTGTCCATTGGTTGCATGCTAGTAGATAGACGCTCGTGAGTTGGCTTTGGCACCATGAAAATCTGGTAAATTTTCGTTGATCAATTTTCACGGGTGCTTATTGTCGATCGCTTTCGTCAATCCTGCGAATCCCAAGGCCCGATTCCAGGCGGGACAAATTTTGTAAACTGGGACATCTTGGGCGTCCGGTACACTGCATCTAACGGATTTCGTTGAGCACAATAGACTTTTTTGCCGGCACCGAGCGCCGGGGAGGAATGATTCGTGTCCAAGTCTGCCGCCACAGTGCTGGCGTTTGTGGTTTTGATGTTGTTCTCGATCCCGATGACCGCACAATTTAACGGACTTCTTCCCAACGGAAACGTGTACGCCGGAATCTCCTACGCGCAACTCACCGACGTCGTCAATAAGCAGAGTTATCGAGGCTTCAACGGAAGTTTTGAGGCGCTTCCGTTTACGCGCTTTCCGCGGGTCGGACTCGTGGCTGACGGCAGCGGGTTTTTTCGCACGGGGCTGAAGCAATACAATATAGTGGCGGGCCCACGGCTGTCGGCCAACTATGGAAAATGGCGGCCGTTCGTGGACGCGATGGCGGGAATTCGACACGTCGATTCGTATAATTTCGTATATAACCCGCTCGTGCTCGATTTCGGTGGCGGCGCCGACTATAAGCTTCCCTTCAAGAATTTTTCCTGGCGCCTGCAAGGCGATTACATGCATACCCATTACGCCAGCGCCAGTCAGAACGATTACCGGGCGTCTACGGGAATTGTCTGGCGCTTCTGAGCCGCCTTCCTTCCAAATGCTCTTCGAAATAAGCGCGAAACCGGATCTTGCCCCAGCGCATCCAAGAACTTTCGAAGTCTGTTTGGGTTAACAGACGCTGAAAGAGGAGGAAGGTCATGCGCAAGGCGATAATCATCGCATTTATGTTGGCGGGATTTGCCAGTCTGGCGGCAGCCCAGGTTCCCACTTCGGGGAACGTCTATTTGGGATACGCATTTTATAATACCGATTTGTCTTCGATTGATCGAGCGAACACCAACGGATGGGAAGCATCATTGGAGGGAAAAGTATTTCCGCACATCGGGATCGTCGTTGACTACAACGAGAATTACGGCTCGCAGAATTTTCCAGTTAATTTGTGCCCCGGGGGTATCTGTCCCGCAACCTTTAATGCCAACTTTACTGAACGGAACATCTTATTCGGACCGCGGGTGTCGGCGCGAGTGGGCAAGATTCGTCCATTCGCAGAAGTGCTGGTGGGACTGGGACATGTGAATGCGAACGCGGCAGGCTCGGACACGTCGTTTGCCACTGCGATCGGGGGAGGCGTCGATTACAGCCTGATTCGTCTGGTGTCATGGCGTCTTCAGGGAGACTATGTGGCAACGCGCTTCTTCGGGACCACGCAAAACAATGTGCGCATCTCGACGGGGATTGCGGTGCATTTCTGATTGTACTTTCTCACCACGAAACAAAAGCGGGTTCCAGGATCGAAGCAAAAACAGGATTCAGCTGGTTGGCTGAATCCTGTTACTTGTCGCCACGGAGAAACATCGCGCAGCAAAACGTCGAAAACTAACTACGCGCGAGGAGAGCTATCGGCTTCTGTCGCCCAATATTTGTGATCGCGCAGAAAGTAGTCCTCATTCCAGAAATTCATGACGGTCCACAGGAACAACCACCCGACCTGCAAGTGCCCCATCTTTTTTAAGCGGCGATTGGTGGTGTAGACGCCGCCACGTACGATGGCGAAATGCTTGCGCTCGACTTGCTGGCTCAGGCGGTAGTCTTCCGCGAACAGAATCTGCTCATTGAATCCGCCCAGCTCCCAGAACTTCTTACGGTCGAAGAACATGAACATACCAGTCGCAAAGGGACGGTGCAGGTACGAGAGGTACTGAAAAAAATCGTTGACCGTATAGAAGGCCTTGTCGAGCCAGCTGCAATCTTTGCACAAAATGTTCGTGGTCACGCACTGCAACTGCTGGCTCTGCGCGCGTTCCACGCAGCGGCGCACCAGCGACGGGTCGGCTAGCTCAACGTCCGCGTCCAGAAAGAGCACGTAGGGAGTGTCGGCTTGCGCGGCTCCCTGGTTGCGTCCGACCGAGGGCATGCCGCCGCGGATGACGCTGACGTTGAGGCGGTCGCGGAAACTCATGACGATCTCGGGGGTACCGTCGGTCGAGTTAGCGTCAGCCACTAACACCCTCGTACTCGACATCTTCGTATAGTCCTGAGTCGTCAGCGAGGTCAGCAAACGCGGGATCAGCTTCGCCTCGTTCTTCGCCGGAATCACGATCGTCAAGTCGTTCGGATTCATGCTGGTTGGATTCGTGTTCGTTGTACTCATCTTCGTTGTAGACATGGATTTCGACCCCCGTTTCGTCGATGGTCAGATAAGTAAGCCGCGAATCGACCCACCCGCCGGAGTTGTAGTAGTCGACTCCGTCTTTTTGCAGATGGATCGCTTCGTGGGTGTGGCCGCAGAAAATGCGATCTGTGCCATGTTGCCGCGCATAGCTGAGCGCGCCGGAGGCCACTTTCGGCGACATCCGCAACCAGCGCGTGTTCAGACGGTCGATCATGCGCACGATCGGTTTGCTCTTGAAATCGAGCTTCTGCAGTTGCAGATAAAGTGATGTGCCCCACTGGCTGAGGCGGACGCGGTTCACCTGAAAGCCATCGAACTGATGGCCGTGGATGGCAATGTGCCGCTGGCCGCGGTATTCCCAGCTGTAATCCTGATAGACGCGAACCCCGACCAGATGCGACATGATGTTGGCCAGGCCGTGATCGTGATTGCCCTCCACCCACACGACTTCGATGTTGCGCTTGGGGTTCGAGAGCTTGCGGATATAGCCGAGAAATTTCCAGTGGTCTTTGGTGAGACGGGCAAAATTGAGGTCGGCAAAAATGTCGCCCAGCAGAATCAGGCGCTGGAAGCGGTTTTGCTTGAGCACCCGGGTAGCTTCACGGGCATGACTGGTCTCTGCACCCAGGTGCAGGTCGGAGAGGATCAGCGTGTTGTACACGTGCAGATCCATTCCCCCATTCTGACAGTGGAATGTTACGGGGGGATTAATGGTGCATCAATATTGGTGCATGGTAACTACAGAAGTAACCCTAGAGGACTTACCCCACCATGTGAACTTATATCCCCGGCCAACTCTCTGATGAGAAATACTCGAATATCGCGTGAGCGACAACAAGCCCGAATCGAGCGTCCTGTTGAGAAATGGGAACCGGAGTCTGAGGTGTCGGTATCGGCTCGTGAGGGCCGAGTTGGAGGAAGTCTCGAAAGGCAGTGAATGAGCCCAGCAGCCTGCTTCGGACATCCGTGTGAGTGTGGGTCAATAGCTTTTCCCAAGTCTCTCTACTTGGGCCTTTTTGCGAGTACGCCTCTGCCACTGCATCAAAGGCAGAACGCAACTGGGACAGCACATGTGGGTAGTCGCCGGCTCGGTAAAGTTCTTCAGCCTTGTCCAATCTCGCACGAGCCGTCACCATCTCTTTTCGGCTCTCACCTGGAAATTTGATTTCGAGTAATCTCAAGTCAGACAAACCCCACGCATTCAACCCGGTCTCAATCCAATGCGAGTAGGGAATCGAGACGTGAAGGCTAACTTCCTCCCACCGTTCGAATTCATTCATTTGTTTCAGCGAGACCAATCCGGAGAGCACGATTCTCAAGGACAAATTGCTTCCACTGCGAATGTCCTCAATGTGCTTTATCTGGGTTAGTGTCAGTGGCACAAGCAGATTGAGAGGGCGATCAGACGCATTCGGCATCGAATCTTCCGATAGAGGTGGATGCTCGGCGGTTGCCACGGGATGGTGTTCATTTCCGACGTAAATCTTAACGCTCATTCTCAGGAGCGTGCATGTCGATGGGCCGAATGGTGAGAGCTGAAACTTCAGCGGCAGGATGAGTTGTGGATTTGCCGGGCTGCCGGTGCCAATGATGTCGGTCGCTTCCAGTCGAACTCGTCCGACTGGATTGCCCCTCACGGTGAATGATGCTTGGCTCATCTGGCACCTTGCGGTTACGTGGAAAGACTAGCATACAAACTGTGGCGAATCAAAGGCGAAGAGTGTACTCTATTGGAAATGGACGAGGTGAAAAATGAACACACCACCGATGACGGCGATTCAGGTTGGGTACCCCGACTTCTGGCCAGTTGTGTTGGAAAAGCACAAGAGTTTTTTCTTCGTGACACGAAATCTAGGACCGACTATTGACGATCTCTTCTCAGTGGCTCACTCAGAACCGATTCATAAGGTTTGTCGCCATCTAGCGAAAATGGTTGCGAATTCAGTCGGGGCGGTGCTTCTTTTAGCAATGAACGGATACGGAATCGATGCGATAAAGGTCGCACGCACGATGTTCGAGGCGGCTGTGACAGTCGCCTATCTCAAAAAGCATCCTGATGAGTTCGATGATTATTTCGACTTCCACTTTATCGTTGGAATGAAGAGACATCGGTACATCGAGAAGCACGCTCCCGCCCACATGAAGAACGTGACACCAGAAGTCATCGAATCTATCAAACGGGGATACGCACGCGTCTCGCCGAGATTCATGGCTAACGGCAAAGTGCGCGGTCGTTGGAGCAAGAGACATCTCTCACAATTGTGCTCGGACCTCGGTCTTGAGGAGTATTACCTTTCCTTTTACGAACTGGCTTCCAACATCACTCATGCGAATATCAGTGGCGTGATGTCGCAGGCGGACCCGCAGCCTGGAGTATTAGATGTAGACCTCGCTCCGTCAGAGCAGTTCGTCGACATGGCGCTCTCCACAGCTCACTGCATGTTCGTACTGGCCATCGCGCAATACGTCGCTCTTGCTCGTCCTGAAAAGCAATCGGTTGTGGACCAGATTGAGAGTGACTTTGTGCAAGCATGGAAGGGATAACCCATTGAGAAGGTGGCGTTAAGCACCCTGCGTCGCCGTGGGCAGTTATTCGCTGGTGAAGTAATCGACCGTCACCGGATTCTCGAAGAGGGAATAATCGCGGGTGACCACGGTGATGCCGCTCTCGGTAACGAAGTAGCGTTGGCGGTCGGCCTCGGCGTCGTAGCCGATAGTGGTGCCTTCGGGAATGTGGACGTCGCGGTCGAGGATGGCTTTGCGGATTCGGCAGCGCCGGCCCACGCTGACGTGGGAAAACAGGATGCAATCGTCGACTTCGGAGTAGGAATTAACGCGCACGTCGGGCGAGAGGATGGAATTTTTCACGCTGCCGCCGGAGACGATGCATCCATTGGAGACGATGGAATCGAGCGCGGTGCCGGTGCGTCCGATTTCGGCGAAAACGAATTTCGCGGGAGGATACTGCCGCTGGTGTGTGCGGATCGGCCACTCTTCGTCGTAGAGGTTGAAGATGGGCGAGACCGAGACGATGTCCATGTTGGCTTCGTAATAGGCCTCGAGCGTGCCCACATCGCGCCAGTAGAGCGCTTCTTTCTTGTTTTCGTCGACGAAGTCGTAGGCGAAGACGCGGTAGTCGTCGACCATTTTCGGGAGAATATCTTTGCCGAAGTCGTGGCTGGACTGATGATTTTCGGCGTCTTTGAGCAGCACCGGAATGAGCACGTCGGCGTTGAATAGATAGATGCCCATCGATCCTGCCACTTTTTCTGGATTCAGCGGCGAGCGCAGAGCCGTCGTCTTCGGCTTTTCCTCAAAGCCGTTGATGCGGCCGTCCTTGTCGACATCGACCACCCCGAAGCGATAGGTCTCCTCCAGATCGATCTGGATGGTGGCAAGGGTGATATCGGCAGCCGAATCCTGATGCTGCTTCATCATCTTTCCGTAGTCCATCTTGTAGATATGGTCGCCGGAAAGAATCATGACGTGCTTGGGTTGCTCGGAGCCGATGGAATAAATATTCTGGTAAACGGCGTCGGCGGTGCCCTGATACCACTGGTCGCTGACGCGCTTCATCGGAGGCAGCACCTCGACAAACTCGCCGACCTCGCGGCCCAGGATGTTCCAGCCCTCGCGAATGTGGCGGTTGAGGGAGAGAGCCTTGTATTGCGTAAGAATGTAGACGCGGCGGAGGTCGGAGTTCAGGCAGTTCGAGAGAGTGATGTCGATGATGCGGTAGATGCCGCCAAAGGTGACCGCCGGCTTAGCCCGGTCGCGAGTCAGAGGATACAATCGTTCCCCGGCGCCGCCTGCCAAAAGAACCCCGAGAGTATCTTTCATTCCGGCCCCTCAGATTCCGTTCCGGCGGTGCAGCCACCGGAATCTTACCTTCCAGACGGTAGATGCAAAAACAGTAGATGGTAGCACAAGGGATAAGGTTGCGGACGGTCTGCGCCGCGGCGTTTATAATCCGCACGATCAACCTTAAATCTATTTCCAATGGCAACACTAACGCCGGGCGCCAGATTCGCGACGGTTTGTTTGAGAGCCCGCCCGTGAGCAGATCGAGACCGGTCGAAATCTAATAATTGCGTCGTGGTGGGCGGCGGAATCAGCGGAGTGGCGCGCCAGTTCCCGCCCAGATGCGGGAAGGGTTGAAGAGTTGATGCGGGAAGGGTTAAAGAGTTATTGAAGTATCAATCGCGATGGTGGCCGGCAGGCGCCGCCCCTACGCCACTTGCCGCTTCTGCTCCAACATCGAGAAATACTCCGCCACCAACTCCTCGTCCCAAAGTCCCCGCGCCGCTTCCTCGCGCATGGTTTGGGACGCCAGTTCATGAGTCAGCGCCGGCTTGTAAGAACGCGCCGTGCGCAGCGCGTCATACACATCTACCACTTGCAACACCCGCGGCAACACGGGAATCTCCGAACCGACGAGCCCGTCCGGATAACCCGATCCATCCGTATGCTCATGATGGTTCCGGATAATCGGCAGCACCGGCCGCAGCGAATGCAGCGGCTTGCAGATATTCTCGCCGGTAATGGGATGCAGTTTCATGATCAGCCATTCCGCCGGCGTGAGGTCGCTGCCTTTTTTCAGAATTTCATCCGGCACTGCAATCTTCCCCAGGTCATGCAAATACCCGCCGCGCTTCAATGCCAGGATGGAATCTTCATCCATCCCAAGATGCCGGCCCAAATCCGCTGCGTGCACCGACAGCCGCTCACAATGCCCCTCGGTATAGGGGTCGCGGCCCTCCACGATCAACCCCAGCGTGCACAACACGGAGTCCGCGGTCTCCAGTTCGTCAGTAAATTCTTTCACCCGCAGCAGGGACTTCACCCGCGCCACGAGTTCTTCCGCCAGCACCGGCTTGTTCAGAAAATCGTCC
Source organism: Candidatus Sulfotelmatobacter sp. (assembly GCA_036500765.1). Taxonomy (NCBI): domain Bacteria; kingdom Pseudomonadati; phylum Acidobacteriota; class Terriglobia; order Terriglobales; family Candidatus Korobacteraceae; genus Candidatus Sulfotelmatobacter; species Candidatus Sulfotelmatobacter sp. Next base: position 181,338 of record DASYBM010000009.1, on the reverse strand, counting down.
GCGCCGGCTTCAATGCCGCGCACCTTATCACTGCTGTCGCTCAGTCCGGTAATCAGCACAAAAGGAATCAGCCGGGTCGCCGGATTTTCTTTCAAGCTGCGGCAAAGATCGTAACCCGACCTCCCCGGCATCATCACATCCGAGAGAATCAGGTCCGGCAGTTGCCGCCCCACCTCGAGCTCCGCCTGGTCGGCATTCGACGCGGTAGTCACGTCGTATCCACGCATCCCGAGTAACTGGCTCATCAGCCCGGCAATGCTCGGCTGATCGTCGACTACCAGAATTCGCGGCGCACGTCGTCTTGGTAAAAGATCGCCCATCTAAAGATTGCCCCTACTGATAAGAAGCGCTTCCCCCGGTCGAAGTTGTCCGCCCTTCCCGTCGCGAAAGCGTGCAGAGTCAGGCGAGATAATAAACCAAAAAACCGCCTGCGGATTTTCTGATTCTACCCCGATCTCGCAAATTTCGCCGCGGGCTTAAGCCAGCTCGTTGAACACTAACACCCTTTCTGGTACTCGGCTATTCCCACTTTGGCACAAGCGCCGCACGTGCGGTGACGAGAAACCTTGCGTTCGCCTCTCCTGTATGCCTACTCTCGCGTTATGCGACTAAGGCGAATCAATGGGAATGAATAAAGTGCGAATGGATAGATCTCAGTTTCAGCGAATATCGACCGGCCTCGCTCGCTGGATAATCTGGAGCTTGCTGGCGGCATGTGCTGCGCAAGCGGCGACGAAAATCCACGTCATCGCCTTCGGCAAGTGGACCTCCGTGCAGTGGTTTTCGGGATCCTCCTCAAACGACAAGCCCCTTACCATCAAGATCCGCGCCTTGCTCGTCGATGGCCGCGCCAAAGAATTCGTCCTCGGCTCGCCCCACGACGTGACTGACCGCCTGTTCGTAGTGCGCCGCGCCTTTCGCGTGAACGACAGCCTCCCCGACGATTCCGCGCCCCATTGGCAATGGCAGCGCGGAGGCTGGCTGCTCATCGATCGCTCCACCGGCCGCATCTCTCCCATCAATCTTCCGGAGTTCGATGTCTACCACTCCGCCGCCAGTTGGTACCGCGACTACGTCGCCTATTGCGGCGTGGACGACGATAGCAAGAAAACCTACGCCATCGTAGCCCAACTCAGCCGCCGCAAGCCGGTTCTAAAGAAGCTGCTCTCCGAGAACTCCCGCACCAACGACCCGACACCCGAAGATGCCCCACCCGACTCCTCCTGCCCCAGTCCTACCTGGCAACGAGCGCCCGCGAGAGTCAGCTTCGAGCCCGCCGGCGTCGCCAAGCAAACCTTCGCCATCCGAGGACACGTAGTGGATTTGGTGAACGATGCCGAGGAGGAAGAAGAAGGATCGAAGTAGCGGGCGTCAGGCGTCGGACCTTGGACCACAAGCGACGCGGTTGTTACCCTGAGCGGAGCCGTTCTTCAGCCTGAGCGCAGTCGAAGGGGAAGGATCTCCTGCTTAACGGTCGCGGCGCGAAAGCCGAGTTGCATCATCAGCCATCGTCACCGACTCTTCGGTGGATGCATAGTTCTCAGGTGGACACCCAAACGCCCGACGCCCGCTCTATCCCGCCGCTTCCACCGCCGGCAGCTCCTCCCCCACACTCTTCGCCTTCACCTTCGCGCTCGTAACGAGAATCACCGACAGCACCACGATCGCGCTTCCCCCCAGAATGAAGCGATCCACGCGTTCATGCAGAATCAGCCACCCCAGAAACACCGCCACTACCGGATTCACATACGCATACGTTGAAACCTTCGACGTAGGCACATGCTCCAGCAGCCAGATGTAGGCCGTGTACCCAATCCACGACCCGCACACCACCAGATAAAACGTGGCGCTCAGACTCCGCGGAGTCCAGCGCACCCGTGCAAGGTCGCCTGCGAATAACGCAAAAATAAAATTCCCCGCTCCCGCCGCCGTAACTTGCCACCCCGTCGCGCTGAATACGTCCATCCCCGACTGCCAGCGCTTCGACAGCACCGACCCGAGCGCCCAAGTGAATGATCCGGCAATCAGGCTGATCGACGCCCACAATTCCCGCCGCCCCATCGTCCCCGATTGCAACTGCGGCCACACCAGCACAAACAATCCCAATATTCCCAGCGCGAGCCCCGCTTTGCCGCGATTTGAAATGTGATGGTCGCCCAGCAGCAACGAGTCCAGCACCAGAAACCACAGCGGCGTAATGGCGACAATCAACGCCGCCAGTCCCGACGACACCACCAGCTCTGCATAAGAGAGCGTAAGATTCCCGCCCATCAACAGCAGCAATCCCACTATCGCCGCCAGCGCAATCTGTTTGGGCGAATAAAAAATCCGCCGCCCCGTCGCCGCGCACACCGCGAGCATCACCACGCCCGCAATCGAAAACCGCACCGCGCACATCAGCGCCGGAGGAATCGTCTGCACCGCAATGTCGATCGCAAGGTAAGTCGAGCCCCAGAACAGATACACGAGTCCAAAGGCAAGAATCACCATCCACCGGCGTGGGCGCTGAGCAGAATTCATTGTCGTGAGAAATGGAGGAAGTTAAAAGATATCAGACGAGCGGGTAGATGTTCTGGATTCAGAACTCCGAGACCCAGCACGAACCATGTAGGGACAGCCGCTTCGGCTGTCCAAGCCAGGAGCGAAGCCCGGCGCCAACGTAGCGCCGGCATCCTGCCGGCTGTCCCGAGGGCGTCTCGCCCTCGGCGTCGGAAAGCCACAGAGTGTCGAGGCATCTCCCAGACGCGCCGGAGTAACTCCAGCTTTCAGCGCGGCGGGCGGAACGCCCGCCGGACAGCCGCCGGGACGGCGGCGCTACTCAACTCGTCTAAGCGTGGATGTCTGCAGAGACCGCAAGCCTACTTCAACTTCTCATACTCCGCCTTCGCCGCCACCAGCACCGGCACATCCGCGTCAGCATCTTTCCATGCCGCAAAGAAATCCTGATACGCGGTCCGTGCCTTGGCCGTGTCGCCCTGAAGAGCGTAAGCGCGCCCCAGATTCAGCCGCGACAACGGATACTCCGGGTCATTGGCTCCGACCCCCCGATGATCAAGAATATGCTGAAACTCGGCCGCGGCTTTTACCCCATCCTTCAGCTTCAGATATGCAATCCCACGTAAGTACGCTGGCCCGTCCCCAACTCCGTTTGGTCCGATCCCGAATTCATACGGTCGCGTCGACTCCAGCACTGAGATCGCATCGGCAGGCTGATTCTTTTGCAGAAACTGCTCTGCCTGCACCATGGGCCCCAACTCTAATTTCAGAAACCGGTTGTCGGGATACTCGTGGACCACTTCGGCCAGAAGCGAAGCGGACTTGGTCACATCCCCTGCCGCGGCCAGAGCGCCCGCCGCAAACATCCGCACGTCGCGAGCCTGCGAAAGTTCCAGCGCCTGCTCCGCTTTGCGTTTCGCATCCGCCGGATATCCCACCAATGCCTCGTTGTACGCCTCAATGTTGAATAATGTGGCGGCAAAATCTTTGTCTCCGCTAGCCAGCATCTCCGCGCGGGCTTGTTGCCAGGTCTGGCGCGATGCCTTTACCTTTCCCAGAACGCACTGCCCATTTGCTTCCCAGAACAACGTAAACGACTCGTTGGGGGTGCCTCGAGTCGATTCAATTTCATGGTTGTAACCGGCCCAATCTCCTCGAATAGCGGCCAGGTTCATTGCCACTATAAGTGTGCCGAAACTATCCAGTTTCTGTGACGAGGCCTGATCGACAATGCTTTTCGCTTCGTCAAACCGATTCAGCCCGAGGTAGGCAGAGGCCAGATTCGCATAGGCGTAGCGATCTTTAGGATCAATTTGCACACTTTGGCTCGCCATATCCCTCGCCTTATCGTACTGCCCTATGGTGCTATAAATTAACGCCGCATTATCGTAGGCGACCGTGTCGCGGGGATAGGTTTGTTTCCACTCCGCGTAGGTAACCAAAGTCTTGTCAAAGTCCAACAGCACCGTGTCGTAGTAGTGTGCTTGAATGTAAAACTTCTCGCGCTCGCTGGCGCGCTCGCGCAATTCGTTAGCCTTCGTGAGTGCGGCGATGGCATCGGTAATCCGGCCGAGGTTGTTGGAAGTGACTCCCAAGGTAGCCCAGGCCATGGCAAAATTCGGATCCAGTTCCACCGCCCGCTTCAGGTGTGGAACAGCGCCCTCCTCGTTGACTTTTTGATGTTCGGCCTGGCCGAGACTGAAGGCCTGCAACGCCTCCAACGACGAAGTCGTCGCCTGCTCCAGCGGCTTGGTGAATTGCTGTACCGAAGCCAGCGACTCGCCCATCTTCTGCCGCAGATTCGACGCAGCTTTGTCGAGCGCCTTCAAAACTTCTTCCTTGCTGTCGGCCTCCGCCTGCTCGCGCGCCAGCGCGTCTCCGGTTTGACCGTTCACAACCGCCAGATCGATGACGAAGTGATTGCCAAGGCTGGCAATGGACCCGGTCAGCATCGCCTTAATCCCCTGCCGCTGGCAGATTTCGCGCGCAACATCGTTGGTAAGGCGTTCATCCGGAGCACGCCCCATCAGCCGCAACGCCGCGCGAATCCTGGATTCCGGAACGATGTTGAGATATGGCGACTGCTCCAGTTGCACCGCCAGCGCTTGCTTCAGCGTGCCATCAAAAACGGAATCGCCAGTAGTATTGACGAAGTCGGCGAGCAGCACGGAGTCTTTCTCAGTAAGCTTCGCCGATTGCCGCGACCGGAAAAACAATACGCCACCGATCAGCAAAGCGACCAGCAGGGCCAATACGCCAATCAACAGCTTCGAAGACTTCTTCGGCGCGCCGGCCGCTCTCAGCTCCGCCGAAGATGCAACCGCCTGCTGCGAAGAAGCCGAAGCCGGAACTGGACGCACATTCACTGACGACGAACCGCTCGCCGCAGCCTGCGCATGCGCTTCCTGCGCCACCGCCACCGACCCCGAACTGTGCGCCACCGCGCGTCCGCTATCCGTATCGCGCTTCAACCGCTGCAAATCGGCGCGAATGTCCGCCGCGCTCTGGTACCTCAGATTGCGATCCTTCTCCAGCGCCTTATTGATGATGTCTTCCAAGTGCTGTGGCAAATCCGGATTCAACCGCACGGGCGAAACCGGCGCGCGGTCGAGAATCGCCTGAAAAATCAGCGCCGAAGTCTCGCCGCGAAAGGGCAACGTTCCAGTCGCCATTTCGTAAAGCACCACGCCAAAAGAGAACAAATCTGTGCGTGCGTCAAGTTCCTTTCCCTTCGCTTGCTCCGGAGACATATACGCGACCGTCCCGAGCGTGGAACCGGGACTAGTCAAATGCTCGTCGACCACCACGCTGGTTGGCGCAGTAACGTCCGGTACCGCGGCCGAATCGCCCGGCCCCGCCTTCACTTTGGCCAATCCAAAGTCGAGAATCTTTGCGTGCCCGCGCTTGGTAACAAAAATATTTGCCGGCTTGATATCGCGATGAACAATCCCACCCGCGTGCGCCGCATCCAGGGCGTCGGCAATCTCAATCCCCAGCGAAAGAATCGTCTCCAACTCCATCGCCCGGTTGCCGATCACGTGCTTCAACGTCGCGCCGTCCAGAAACTCCATGACGAGAAACGTGCGCCCATCTTCTTCGCCAATGTCATAAATGGTGCAGATGTTGGGATGATTCAGCGCCGACGCCGCCTTGGCCTCGCGCCGAAACCGCTCCAGCGCCTGCCGATCCTGCGCCAGATCGTCGGGAAGAAACTTGAGCGCCACGAAACGCCCGAGTCGCGTGTCCTCGGCCTTATAGACCACACCCATCCCGCCGCCGCCCAGCTTCTCGACAATCCGGTAATGCGAAATGTTCTGTTCGAGCAAGGAGGCCTTCCGATGCGGTCGAGCTATGTGGTCGAGCCATGCTAAGACCTGTGCCGTGGGAAGTCAAAAATGGCAGCTGCGAAAGATTAAAGATTCATGTGGGGACAGCCGACCTCGGCTGTCCGGTCGAGCGAAGCTAGACTGCTCTCACCACGCGGGACAGCCGAGGGCGGCTCTCCCCACATAACTCACGTCGATTCGTTACCAAAGGGGTTACGCCGCACATTCCTACGAGCTATAATCAATCAGTGATGTCGACGTCCGCCGATGCTGCGCAGAAACTCCAATCCGCACCTGCCTCATGCCCAGTCCGCCGAATGCTGGTTGCACTGTCTGGTGTGTCCGCGCCGTTATCGTGCGAATCTTCCCTCGCGCCTCCGTCCCAGCCTCTTCGGTAGCGACTAATTTCCCAATCCTCCTATTCCTACCCGGTTGGCGAATTCTGCACGCACGCGTGCATGACTCGGCCAACGACCAACGACGAACGACCGTCCCCGGAGGATTCCATGACCACAAAAACCATGACGGCAACAAAGCCCGCAACATCGCCCGCCGCCAACCGCGCAACTGTCGGGCCAAAGATCAAGACCGCCCTGCCCGGCCCCAACGCCCAGCGCGTGCTCGCCGGCGACCAGCAATATATTTCGCCGTCCTACACCCGCTCGTACCCACTCGTCGCCAAGTCCGGACGCGGCATCGTCGTCACCGACGTCGACAGCAACGAGTTCTTCGACTTCTCAGCCGGCATCGCGGTGACCTCCACCGGCCATTGCCATCCGGACGTTGTCGCCGCCATTCAGAAACAGGCCGCCGAACTCATCCACATGTCGGGCACGGATTTCTATTACGAGAGCATGGTCACACTCGCCGCGCGCCTCTCGAAGATCGCGCCCATGCCCGGCCCGCATCGCATTTATTACGGCAACTCCGGCGCCGAAGCCATCGAGTGCGCGCTCAAGCTGGCCCGCTACCACACCAAGCGCCAGAACGTGATCGCTTTCTTCGGCGCGTTTCACGGACGCACCATGGGCGCGCTCTCCTTGACCGCCTCCAAGCCGCAGCAGAAGCGCCGTTTCAGCCCCCTCGTCCCCGGCGTGACGCACATTCGCTATCCAGACGTCTACCGCAGCGACGCTTATCGAAGTGGAAGCTCGCAATCCCCCGACGACTTCGCGCTAAGCTGCGCGCGCTTCATCGAAGAAAAGCTTTTCAAGACGATTCTCGCTCCCGAAGAGGTCGCCGCCATCTTCGTCGAGCCCGTCCAGGGCGAAGGCGGATACGTCGTCGCTCCCACCATCTTCATGCAGGAACTGCGCCGCATCTGCGACCGCCACGGCATCCTGCTGGTGGTCGACGAAGTGCAAAGCGGCATCGGACGCACCGGCAAATGGTTCGCCGTCGAGCACACCGGCGTCGAGCCCGACATGGTCTGCATCGCCAAAGGCATCGCCTCCGGCATGCCGCTCGGCATCACCATGACCCGAGCCGAACTCATGGACTGGGTCCCCGGCTCGCACGCCTCCACCTTCGGCGGCAATCCCATCTGCATTGCCGCGGCCATGGCGACTCTGGATGTAATCGAAAAAGAGAACCTGCTCGCCAACTCCACCGAAGTCGGCAATCACATGCTGAAACGCATGGCGGACTGGCCAACGAAACTCAAGCTGGTCGGCGACGTTCGCGGCCGCGGCCTGATGATCGGCGTCGACATCGTGAAAGACAAAGTCACGAAAGAATACGCCGCCGTCGAACGCGACCGCATCGTCGAGCAGGCCTTCGAACACGGAGTCCTCTTCCTGGGCTGCGGCCCCAGCACAGTAAGAATCTGCCCCGCGCTGGTCGTGACCAAAGAAGAGGCAGACGTTGCGGTCGACGTGCTCGAAGAGTGCATCAGGAAAGTAGACCGAAGCACGTAGGCAAATTCCTTGATGAAGTCCAAACGGGCGGGCCATTGGTCCTGCCCGTTTTTCTTGCTTGTCATTCCGACCGGAGCGAGGAATCTGCTTTTTCTCTTGCTCTTGTTCGTGTGTTTTATTTGTGTGGGGACGGACGCATTCGTCCGTCCGGGCCGAGCAACGCTCGGCTGGTTCTCGTCGGCGCCCCCTCGGACGCTCAACTTTAATACCCCTCCCCCTCCCCCCTCCTTGCCCGCGATCTATTGGAATCATCGCTTTGGCGTGAAACTCAGAAAAGATCCTAGAGCTGGAATAACTTAGGGGCAAAATATTCCATCGAAAGGACTTGGGGTATTTTGTTCTCAAAGAGCGAAGGATTATGCACATTAGATGCGCGGAGGAGTGGGATTATCGCGCGGCACCGGGAAAAAAACTTGAGGCGTTTTCGGCTCGGAAACTAGATCCGAGGAATGTTCCGAGAAAATATTCGGGGGTACCCGGGTGCCCCATCTCTCGCGTCCTTTGCGAGACGTGGGGATTTTGATCTCCCATAGCCCACTCGTGCCCCGCGCCCCCACCCCAGTGCCCTTTGCATTCCCCCGACCCAAGGTGTACAAAGAACCCCGTCCGGGAGGGGGTCCCGCGGCTAACGCCGCAGGACCCTTTTCCTTTCGCTAATCACTTGGAGGGGCACAATGGCTAGGACCGCGAAAAAAGTAAGCCACATGAAGGCAGGGAAGGCCGAGGTCAAGATCCACTTTTACGGGAAGCGTTTGGAACTCACAATAGTTATTCCCCGCGAAATCGAGAAGCAACTTACCAAACGCCTCAACAGTAAGAAACGCTGGCCGCCTAAAGCTCGCGCAAGAAAAGGTTGACATCCGAAGGTTACGAGATGCCGACACACCATACGAGCACCTTCCCCTCTCAGAGGAGTAACACCTCTTGGCCATAAAATATCTGTTTTTGTACCTCAATCAACACGCAGAGGCGCTTGCGGTGGCTGTAACGCTGGTCGCTGCCGCAGCGACAATTCTAAGGAAGGTGCTACTAAGCTTTGTGGAGGCGCTGACAATCCAGAAGATGGCCCCAGCGTGGGGGGCGCTGCGGAAATCTGATGCAGGAGTGAAACGTTCAGGCGCCGCCGAAGGACGGGTTGACAAAGCATGGAAAACTCGAGATAGCGCGACCGAGTCCCACTCCGTCGCTCGTGGCCACGTGGTAATTCGACTGAACGATGCCAAAACTGCTATGGCACAAGAGGAGAGTTCAGCGAAGGTCTCTCGCATTCTGTCTGGCTCACTGACGTTCGCTCAGGTTGTAATCGGGGGGGTTCTGGCAAGCTCGTTTGTCCAGGAGGCCCTTCCGCCCAAGACGGTCGGGATTTTCGGCGTGCTCGTCTTAATCGCTTCGCTAGTAAAGCAGCAGTATCGACCTGATGTAGACGCCGAGCAAGCTCAGCAGAAATCCTCAAAATTACAGGCATTGATTCGCTCATCAGAAGACGAACTGGCGACGATCGACGCGCGCAGCGCAAAAGGCGAAGACCGCACAGACGCGCTGATCGACCTGAGAAATCAGATATCTCGCGGAATCACCCAAATCGAGAATCCCGAAGCTGTTGCATCGAAGCTCTTGGATGCCAATCGCGCAGAGAATCGGACGGTAGGAAGATCGTCATGAGCTCAGGTTTTCCACAGCCCTTATTTCATTCCTGTGACGAACGGCCTTTACTGAGAAATCTGAACGTGCCACCTTGGAACTATGCCCAACGGTTCCACGAGCCTCAACTGCAACCTCAGTCCGGGCGCGATAGACTGCACCCTCGCGCTCCGCGCAAAGCCAGCTAACCTTAATAGAACCAATATTTTAGCCAAAAACATTTTTAAAACTTTAGATATGAATATCCCGCCCTATCTTCATCTGATCCCACGCTGACATGCTCCCCACCGCCCTCACCCGTACCATCATCCACGGGCTCGATTGGCTGGCTGCCCGTGTGCTTCCTGCGGACCCGCGGCCGCGGCATCAGCGTACTGGGTCGCGCGGGGAGGAAGATGCTTACTTTCATCTTCGCAAGCTGGGCTATGCCATTGTGGCGCGGAACTTTCGTACGCCGCGGTGCCGGGGGGAGATCGATCTGATCGGGTGGGACCACGATGTTCTTTGCTTCATTGAAGTGAAGACGCGGACATTCCACGGGGATGTGGCGCTCGACGTGAAGCCTGCCGAGGCGGCCGTCGACCGGCACAAGCGGCGCGAGATCGCGCAGGTGGCGCGGGAATACCTGCGGCGCCAGCCACCTACGTGCCAGTGGAGATTCGACATCGTGAGCGTATACTACGCGGGTGTGAGCGGGCGTCCGCAGATCGAAGTGTTTCGCAATGCTTCGTTGTCGAGGTAATGGTGATTGCGAAATAGGAGCGGCGCCTTGGGCTCGCGCGACGAGCCGGTGGAGTCCGAGATCCTTCACTTCGCCTGAAAAACGGCTCCGTTCAGGATGACATCGCTGCTCTAAAAGTTGTCGAGGTAGCTCCGGAGGGCGTAAAATAACGATTTTGCCCGATCGAGTCTGGCTGAGCCTGTCGAGCCGGGCTTGTTGGACCGAAGCATGTTGAAAGGATTCTGTATTGCCTGAGCTGAGAAAAGATCCGATTGTGGGGCGTTGGGTGATTATCTCGACGGACCGGGCCAAGCGGCCGACGGACTTCGTCCGCGAGAATATGAAGATCAAGGGGGGATTTTGTCCCTTCTGCTACGGCAACGAGACGAAGACCCCGCCGGAGATTCAGGCGTATCGTCCGAACCCGAACGGCGGGCCGCCTCCGCAGCGCGACACGCCGGGATGGACGGTGCGCGTCGTGCCCAACAAATTTCCCGCGCTAGGCATTGAGGGCACGCTCAACCGCCAGGCCGAGGGCATGTTCGACCGCATGAATGGGATTGGGGCGCATGAAGTCATCATCGAGACGCCCGACCACTCGGCCAGCCTGGCGACTCTGCCTCCCAAACGAATTGAAGATGTGCTGTGGACGTTTCGCGACCGCATCCTCGATCTGAAAAAAGATCGGCGCTTCAAGTACATCCTGATCTTCAAAAATCACGGCGAGGCCGCGGGCGCGTCGCTCGAACATGCGCACTCGCAGCTGATTGCGCTGCCCATTCTGCCCATCAACGTGGTGCAGGAGCTCGAAGGAGCGAAGCAATATTTCTTGTATAAAGAACGCTGCGTATTCTGCGACATCATCCACCAGGAGATGGAGAGCGCGACGCGAGTTGTCGCCGAGAACGAAAATTTCCTGACGCTGGCGCCGTACGCCCCGCGCTTTCCCTTTGAAACCTGGATTCTGCCCAAGCAGCACGAGTCGGCGTTCGAGAACTCTTCGTCGCACATGTTTGAGAATCTGGCGCGATCACTGAAAGAGCTGCTGGGCCGCGCCGATCGCGTGCTGGACAATCCGCCGTACAACCTGGTGATTCACACTTCTCCGGCGCAGGATTCGCAAAACGATCATTATCACTGGCACATCGAGTTCATGCCGAAGCTGACCAAGACCGCGGGATTCGAGTGGGGCACCGGTTTTTATATCAATCCCACGCCGCCGGAAGAGGCTGCGAAGTTTCTGCGCGAGGCGAATGTGGAGGAACCGGCGCCGGTGACGGTGGGATAGCCGCGGGACTCGGGATCAGATCGGAAAGCGTCTGGATCAGAACGTCTGGATCAGAAAAAGAGAAAATCAGAAAAAGAGGGCACGGCTTGCGGGCCGTGCCCTTCGCAATTGGGCCGGAGAGAGAGAAGGTCTATGAGTTGGCACGGGCCTTCATGCAGGCAGCATAAGTGGAGTCGTCGGGCCGAATTGTCACGAACTTGTAAAATCTGGTTGCGGGTTCGAGGTGCTCTGATGCTGGTTATGATCAAACGCTGCTCGCTGTTGCTGCTGCTGGCGGGATCCGCTTATGCTGCGCCTGCTCCATCCACGCTGATCGCGAATGCGGCGAACCGCACGACTGTGAGCCTTGACGGGGCGTGGCACGCCATTGTGGACCCATTTGATAACGGCAAGTCGGGCCGATTTTTTCTCGATGCCAAGGCGAAGAGTAAGGGCGAACGTGTCGAATATAGTTTCGATCTGTCGCCCGTGCTCAACGTTCCTGGAGATTGGAACACGCAGCGCGACGACTTGATGTTTTACGAAGGGCCGGTGTGGTATCGGCGCGAGTTTCGTTATCACAAACGCGCGAATACGCGGGTATTTGTCTACTTCGGCGCCGTCGAAGATATGGCCAGCATTTATCTGAATGGAGAAAAGCTGGGCGATCATGAAGGTGGGTTCACGCCGTTCAACTTTGAGGCGACTTCGCTTCTGCACGATGGCGACAACGATCTCATTGTTGAGGTGAGCAATGTTCGGAGCGCCGATGCCGTGCCTGCGCTCAAGTTCGATTGGTGGAATTACGGCGGGATTACGCGCGATGTGATGCTGGTCGAAGTGCCGACGGAGTTTATTCAAGACTATTCCGTGCAACTGGCCAAAGGTTCGCAAAGCGAGATTGCGGGGTGGGTGCAGTTGAATGGCGCGTCGTCGCCGCAGAAAGTCACGGTAGAGATTTCGGAGGCGGGAGTTCGCGAGACTGTTACGACAGACGCATCAGGCCGCGCCGTATTTCATTTTGCCGCGAAGCTGGATTTGTGGTCTCCGAATCATCCCAAACTTTACGATGTGATCCTCACTGGCGGCGGCGACACGGTTCACGATCAGATCGGCTTTCGGACGATTGAGGTGCAGGGCGGCAATATTCTGCTGAATGGCAAGCCTATTTTCTTGCGCGGCATTTCGATGCATGAGGAGGCGCCGTTTCGCGAAGGGCGCGCCTTCAGTCCGGAAGATGCGCAGACTTTGCTGGGGTGGGTGAAAGATTTGGGATGCAACTTCGTGCGCTTCGCGCATTATCCGCACAGCGAGAATGAAATTCGGCTGGCCGATCGCATGGGGCTGATGGTGTGGTCGGAGATTCCGGTTTATTGGGATATTGACTGGACCAATCCCGCGACGCTGGCGAATGCGGAGACGCAACTGCGTGACATGATTGCGCGCGATCGTAATCGCGCGGCCGTGATCTTGTGGTCGATGTCGAATGAGACTCCGGTGAAGCCGGAGCGCACGACTTTTCTGAAACGGCTGGCGCAGGATGCGAGAGAACTCGATTCCACGCGGCTCATTACCTCGGCCTTGAACCGCACGGATAATGCCGGGTCGGTTCGAACTCTTAGCGATTCGTTTGGCGAGGCGCTGGATGTGCTCGGGTTGAACGAGTATTTAGGGTGGTACGATGGTCCGCTGGAAAATATCGACAAGACGCAATGGAAATTGAAATGGAACAAGCCGCTGATCGTCAGCGAATTTGGCGCGGGCGCGCCGTTTGGACGCCACGGCGACGCGGATGAAATCTGGACGGAGGAGTATCAGGAGAATTTGTTTCAGCATCAGCTTGCCATGGTGGAGCGCATGCCGAATATCGCGGGGCTAACGCCGTGGGTGCTGATGGATTTTCGAAGTCCCGCGCGCATGCTGCCCGGCGTGCAGGATTATCATAATCGCAAGGGACTGATTTCGAATCGTGGACAGCGCAAGCTCGCGTTCTATACGCTGCAAAAGTTCTATAAGAAACGGGCGGACGCGGGGAAATAGATGTAATCCTGATCGCCAGCGCAGAGACGAGTGTGCTGAGTGTAACGGCGATCGTTCGCCAACTAATGACTCGGTGCTCGCTTAACTTGTAGAGCGTGGCTCCCTTCGCATAGCTAGGAACGCTTCTGCCCTTTGGGCAATAGTGTTGCGCAGTTCAGGCGTGACCGATACTGACCAGTTAGGGTCAATGCCATCGATTCGCACGAAGGCGCGCAGTTCGGGAATCTGCAAGTGTGCCTGTCGCTGGAATATGCCGCAGATTTGCAGATAGCCTTCGTATGGGTCCACCGTGCGCTCCACGACTCGCTTCATCAGTTGCTCCGTAGCGGTCATCGTCTCTGCTTTTTGCTGCGCGAATCGTTTCTTGCGACTGTGTATCTGCATAGGTCGTCGACGTCTAGAGGCCAACTCAGACCCGTGCTGAAACTGTTGAGAGTCTCAGCCTTGGGTACGATCCTGCACTTCTTCGTTCCAGGCCATCTGAATTGCTTCCAGTTTGCCTTCGTTCGAGGCTTTGGGATCGCCCGCGAAATCTGGGAGTTCGGTGATGTAGCGGTGCAGGTCGGTGAAGCGGACGGACAGCGGATCGAGTTCGGGATGAGTTTCAGAGAGGGCAATGCCGATGTCCTGGGCGTCGTCCCATGTTAATTTCTTTGCCATGTAGTGACAAAGTTTCAAGGTTTCGGAGTTTCAAGGTTTCAAGATCGCTCGGCCGAATGGCTCTGCTGCCCTGAAACATTGCGACCTTCGAAAGTTTGAAACCTTCCTCCTAGTGGTGTTCTTCCGAAATATAGTTGCGATTCCACGCGGGAATCTCGACGACCACTTTGCCGGGCTTGGTAATCTGCGCCTGGCAGCCGAGACGCGAGTTTAACTGGAGATCGGCAGCCATGTCCAACCGGTCGGCCTCGTCGTCGTCCATGGGCGAAAGATTTTCGGCGCCTTCCTTGACCCAGACGTGGCAGGTGGTGCAGGCGCAATTGCCGCCGCAGGCGTGGTCGAGGGTGATGTTGTTGTTCAGCGCGACATCGAGGATCGACTGCTCTTTGCCGTGATATTCGTACGGCAGCTTGCCGTTTTCGAATTGCACGGTCTTGCCTTCGGGCAAGAATGTTACCGTGACTGTGTTTTCGCCGGGGGCGTCTTCGGTGGCGACGCCGGCTGCGTGCGTTTTTTCTTCTGCCATACTTGCTACTCCTCAATAACCTTCTAGAAAACTTTCTAGCTTCGCTGATCTTCCAGCGGCTCGGGCGAGACGCCCTCGCTACAGCCGGCGGGACGCCGGCGCTACTCAAATTCTGCTTTTGCCATGGGATGCGGGGCGGTTGGGCCTTCGCCCAAGTCGGCCTCGTTCATGTTTTTGCCTTTCAGCGCTGATGAGACGGCGGTGTCCATCATCAGTTCTGCGAGGCGCATCGTGCCTTGATTCAGCGCGTCGATGGCTTTGCGGATTGCCTGATAGTCGTCTTCTTTGTTGACCGCGGCCAGCGCTTTTTCCATCTTGGCGATTTGTTTTTTCTCGTCAGTAGTGAGTTGCGCCCAGGCTGCGCCCTTTTTGCCTTTTTCGAGAGCGGCGAGGATTGTCTGGGTTTCGGCGCGCGCTTCGATGACCTGGCGGCGGCGGAAATCTTCTTCTGCGTTGTCGAAGGAATCGAGAATCATGCCTTCGACCTGTTCGTCGGTCAGGCCGTAGCTTGGCTGCACTTGAATCTCGGCCTCTTTGCCGCTGCGCTGCTCGCGCGCGGAGACGTGCAGAATGCCGTTGGCGTCGATGAGAAACTTGACTTCGACGCGAGGAATGCCCGCAGCCATCGGCGGAATGCCTTTCAGATCGAAGCGCGCCAGCGAACGGCAGTCGGTAGCGAGTTCGCGTTCGCCTTGCAAGACGTGGATCGCAACGTTCGCTTGGCCGTCGATCTGCGTGGTGTAGAACTGCGTTGCCGAAGCCGGGATGGTTGAGTTTCGCAGAATGATTTTGTCGGTAACGCCACCGGCAACTTCAATGCCGAGCGAAAGCGGAGTCACGTCGAGCAGCAGCATGTTTTCGGTGGCTTCGGAGCCGCCGCCAAGAATGTTGGCTTGCACGGCTGCGCCGAGTGCAACGACTTCGTCGGGATTCAAGTCGAGGTGCGGTTCGCGGTGAAATATTTCTTTCACGAGCGCACGAACTTTCGGGATGCGCGTGGAACCGCCGACAAGCACGACTTCGTCGATCTGCTCCGGTTTGAGGTTCGCATCTTTCATGGCCTGCTTGCAGGGCCCGACGGTGCGATCGATGATTGGCTGAATGAGTTGTTCGTACTGCTCCCGCGTAATTTCGCGCTGGTAGCGCTGGCCGCCGGGAAGTTCGATATCGAGCTTGATTGACGACTCGGACGACAGCGCGATCTTGGCTTCGATGACGGCTTTGCGGATTGCCTGCACGGCTTCGGCGTTGCGACGAAGGTCGAGACCGAGATCGCCTTTGATGTCATCGAGTGCGATCGTGATCAACAGATTGTCGATGTCGTCGCCGCCGAGATGCGTGTCGCCGTTGGTAGCGATGACTTCGAAGATGCCGTCGTGCAGTTTGAGGATCGAGATGTCGAACGTGCCGCCGCCGAGATCGTAAACGGCGACGATGCCGTTCTGCTTTTTGTCGAGGCCATAGGCGAGTGATGCGGCGGTGGGCTCGTTGACCAAGCGCAGGACTTCGAGGCCCGCGATGCGTCCGGCATCTTTGGTGGCCTGGCGCTGGGCGTCGTTGAAATAGGCGGGAACGGTGATAACGGCTTTGCTCACGGGACTGCCGAAGAAACGTTCGGCGCTGCGCTTGAGCTGACGAAGAATGAGAGCAGAGATTTCTGGCGGAGTGAACGTCTTGTCGCCGAGCTTCTTTTCGCCAAGTCTGATGCGGAGAACTTCGCCGGGTTGAAGGTCTTCGGCGAGGCGGAAAGGGAAGAGCTTGAGTTCTTCCTGAATATCTTCAATGCCGCGTCCCATGAGACGTTTGATGGAGTAGACGGCGCGCTCCGGCGTTTCGATGAGCGACTTGCGGGCGGCGTTGCCGACGACGGGCTGGTTGTTGGCGTCGAGTGCGACGACCGATGGCAGCAGATTCAAGCCGTCATCGTTAGGGATGACGACAGGCGTGTCCCCCTGCATGAACGCGACTAGCGAGTTCGTGGTGCCGAGGTCGATGCCGACGATGCGATCCATATCGATTGTGTAATTTAGTAATTGAGTAATTTTGTAATTGAACAACTGACTTTAGTTACTCAATTACTAAATTCCCCAATTTCTCAATTTTCTTCCAGTGCCGCATTCACATCTCTGACCAAGTTCCGAATGTAATTGCGGCGGTTCAATACATCTACCATCCTGGCGGTCGCTTGCGCGCGTTCTTCGGACGTGGCGTCGCCGCGATCGACCAGATTGTCCCAAACCTTCCACCCTGCTTTGAGTTCGTGCAAGAGGGCTTCATGCTTCGCTTCTAGAGCCAATTTTGCTTTGCCAATTTCTTCAAGCAGCGCGGGGTCGTCCTCGCCCATTTTCTTCTGCATGCGAAGTTCTTCGAGCTGCATGTTCAGTTCGAAGACTTCTTCGAGCAGATCTGGCGGGACAATCTGCTTCTTGATTTCTCCAGTGGCCCGGGCCTGCTCGGTGGCGCTTTTTGATTGTTCTTCCAACTCGACGCCTTCGAGGTGCAGCAGGTATTCGGTGCGCTTGATTGGGTCGCGCAGTGTGCGATAGGCGTCGTTGAGCAGGGAGCTTTGTTCCAGGCTCCATTCTTGTTCCTGGCTTCCGGCGCGCGCGTTCAGATCGGGATGAAGGCGGCGGCTCAGTTCGTAGAAGCTTTTCTCCAGGCTGGGGACTTCCAAGTTGAGCTTGGGTGCGAGTCCGAGGAAAGAAAAATAGTCGACCGGAACCGGAGGCTGCACCTTGCCGCAGGATTCGCAGAAGTGCGCGGCACGAGGATCCTGGAACGATGCCCCGCACGACCAGCAGGACTGGGTGTCCTGCTGAAGCGGCTTCCCGGCGATTGTGGTTAGAGATGAATTCGTCATGCGTCGTTTCCTGGCAAAGATCGTGCCGGCTGCGCTTGTGTGCGGGAACTGAGTTCGCCCTTCGTGGTTAGATCCGCGGGCAAGAGCGCCGGCGCGCCACACAATCGCAGGCCGCAGTCCCACACAGGCATCAGGCGGAGAACGACGTGCCGCAACCGCACGACTTCGTCGCCTGCGGATTTACGAAGACGAAGCCTTGTTGCATCAGAGTTTCCTGATAGTCCAGCGTCATGCCGTGCAGATAGATGAATGACTTGGGATCGACGAAGACCCGAATATCGCTGAACTGAAAGATGCGGTCGCGCTCGCGCGGTTGCGTATCGAAGCGCACGTTGTAGCTCAGGCCCGAACACCCGCCGCCTTGCACGCCGAGCCGCAAGCCGCCCTGCTTGGGCGAGATGCCTTCTTTGGCCATGGCGCTGCGGACTTTGGACAAGGCTTTCTCGGTGACGAGAATTCCTTTGGCCGGGGCCTGCGCGGGTTTTTGCTCGGTTGCGGTCGTCATCTCTTCTTTAGCATTCCCTCGGCGGCTAAAGCCGCGTTGAGTGCGTCCTCTAACGGCACGACTAAAGTCGTGCCCTTCCCGTTCTTGCCGATCTCACGGGGCTAAAGCACAGTCATCGATCAGCGCAACTGTGGCCCTAAAGGGCCGCTCTTCCACGATACGTTGCCGCGATTCCACGATGCCGTTCTTCCACGACGCCCAGTTGTTCTTCCACGGACGCCCTGCCGTTTTTTCAGGACGCCCCTGCGATTTTACTTCGCTTCGGCGGCGACCGGGGTGGCGACTTCCTGCTTCTTTTTCCAGTCGCCGATGGCGGCGCGGATGGCGTCTTCGGCCAGCACGGAACAATGGATTTTTACGGGAGGAAGCGATAGTTCCTTCACGATGTCCATGTTCTTGATGGCGAGGGCTTCGTCGACCGTCTTGCCCTTCACCCACTCGGTGGCGAGGGAGGAGGAGGCGATGGCCGAGCCGCAGCCGAAGGTCTTGAACTTGGCGTCTTCAATGACGTTGGTTTCGCGGTTGACCTTGATCTGCAGCTTCATAACGTCGCCGCACTCGGGCGCGCCGACCAGGCCCGTGCCCACGTCGGCGCTGGACTTGTCCATGGAGCCGACGTTGCGGGGGTTGGAGTAATGATCGAGAACTTTATCGCTGTATGACATTTTTGAGCTCCAAGTTTCAAAGTTTGCGAAATGCAATGTTTCAAAGTTTCGAATGTTTCAAGGTTTCAAAATCCAATTCGGTTGCAAAGTTCAGGTTTCGAAACCTTGAAACGTTGCAACCTTGAAACCTTGCCTTTAATGCGCTTCTCCGGCCCACTTCACGTCTTTCAGGTTGACTCCCTCTTTGGCCATTTCGTAGAGCGGAGAAAGTTCGCGCAAGCGCTCGACGGTTTCGATTACGCGATCGGCGACGTAGTCGACTTCGGCTTCGGTGTTGAAGCGGCCAATGCCGAAGCGGATCGAGCTGTGCGCCAGGTCGTCGCCGGTGCCGAGAGCCTTCAATACATAAGATGGCTCCAGCGTCGCGGAGGTGCAGGCCGAACCGCTCGACACTGCGATGTCGTTGATGCCCATCAGAAGCGACTCGCCTTCCACGTAGGCGAAGCTGATGTTCAGGTTGCCGGGCAGACGATGCTCCATCGATCCATTGATGTAGGCTTCGTCGAGACGATTCATAATGCGATCGCGCAGGCGGTTGCGCAGGCCGGCGAGATGGCAGGATTCTTTCGGCATTTCTTCTTGCGCGAGGGCACAGGCCTTTCCAAGGCCGACAATTCCCGGAACGTTCAATGTACCGGAGCGCATGCCGCGCTCGTGGCCGCCGCCGTCAATGATGGCTGATAGTTGCACGCGCGGATTCTTGCGGCGCACGTACAACGCGCCCACGCCCTTGGGTCCGTACATTTTATGGCCCGAGATCGACATGAGGTCGATGTTCTGCTTGTTGACGTCGGTCGGGACTTTGCCCACGGCTTGCGTCGCGTCGCTGTGGAAGATGACTCCACGCTCGCGACAGAGTTTGCCAATTTCCGCGACCGGTTGCAGCACGCCGATTTCGTTGTTGGCGGCCATGATCGTGACCAGGATGGTCTTGTCGTCCATGGCGCGCTTCAGGTCGTCGAGATCGATCAGACCGTCTTTCTGCACCGGCATGTAGGTCACGCGGTAGCCGTATTTCTCGAGGCGCTTGCAGGTGTCGAGCACGGCCTTGTGCTCGGTGACCGCAGTGATGATGTGGTTGCCCTTCTCGCGATACATTTCGGCGACACCCTTGATGGCGAGGTTATCGCTCTCGGTGGCGCCGGAGGTGAAGACGATTTCCTTGGTGGTCGCGCCGACCAGTTTGGCGATGCGCTCGCGGGCTGTTTCGACGCCCTCTTCGGCGGCCCAGCCGAAGGAGTGATTGCGGCTGGCCGAGTTGCCGAATTTCTCGATGAAGAAAGGCAGCATCTCTTCGAGCACCCGTGGATCCATTGCGGTGGTGGCGTGGTTATCCATGTAAATGGGCAGCTTCACGCCGTTGGCGCCGGGGTGGCGCGTCTCTATAGTTTCCTGGGGGATCTTTACGTCCGTGCTCATGGATTGCCTCTCATCCGAAATTCGTCGTTGGTCGTTTGTCGTTGGTCCTTGGTCATCAGCCGCTCACTATTTTGATGAAGCTCGATCGCTTTCCGGCTCAGGTGATTGTCACAAGTTCTGCCGGTTTGGGGGCGGTGGCAGCAGCCTCCTCCGGTTCTTCCCGCATGTGCGAGATCTTGATGCGCTTCAATACCGCCTCAATACTGTCGTTCACTTTTCGCAGCGGCTCGCGGATATTGCAACGGTCGCTTTGATCGCACTCCCCGCGCACGGTCACGCAGGAAGTGATGAACAGCGGGCCGTCGATGGCGCGAATCACTTCGAAAGCCGAAATCGTGTGAGCGGCGCGAGCCAGCATGTATCCGCCGTTGGTGCCGTGCTGCGATTGCAATAGGCCGGCTTTGGCCAAACGCTGAAGAATCTTGGCCAAGGCCTCGGGCGGAATGCCATAGGCATCGGCCACATCCTTTGCGCTGCGCGAGCGCTCACCCGGGTGCTCGGCGAGATGTTTCATCGCCATCAGCGCGTAGTCGGCCTTTTTCGTAAGCTTCAGCAATGGCAAATCCTGGGTAAGCCGATCTTATTCATCTCATCTTCATCTCATCCGAGCGTAATCTTCAATCCGGTAAATCCGACCAAAGAGGTCGGGGATAATTCCGACCTTTTCCGTCGTAATTTCATTCTACGGTATAGATGCCTTGGCGGCAAGGTTTGGCAGGCAGAGGTAAGAAAATGATTGCTAATGGTAACTATCGATGACTGAATGGCTTATGGGGGCCGGCAATCATTTGAGGCCGGAATCGCCAGTCGGGAAACAATTGGGGGATCGGGATCAGGCCCTTGTTTTTACATATTCCGAGCAGTGGCAGCAGTGAGGGCTTGACAATGGGAAAAGCAAGGCTAAAATACCGGAAAATCCAGGCAAAAACAGCATCCCGCTCGGTTTGGTCTGGAAATCTCCCGATTTATGACGTCCAAGTCGCCCGCTCCGCCTAGCCCTGACAAGAAGCAGCCGTGCAAGCATCCACGCGTGCAGATCGTAGGCCGCGATGAGGAATCGGAATTTGTGGAATGCAAAGAATGCGGCGAGGTCTTCGAATCCAGCGAATTCAAGGACATGAATATCGAAGACCGTACTCAGGAATCCGAGATCTGAAGGAGCGATCCGATAATTTTCTGGCGGACGATGTGACAGAAGTAATCGCCGTTCTTGCTTTTCGCGTTGTTGCTCTCGAAAACTCTCTGTTACTGTGCGACGCGGGGGCGTGTGTTGGCATTGTTCCGTCTCTCCATCTCTTATGCCTCTGCTGGCTCTGGTGGTCGACGATTCGATGCTGATTCGCTACACCGTGGGCTGCTTTCTCGAGGGGCGCGGTTTTGCGGTTGAGCCCGCGAGTAATGGCGAGGAAGCGTTGGAGGCGCTTAAACGGGTGCGGCCCGATTTGATTGTCACTGACATGCAGATGCCGAAGATGTCAGGAAGTGAATTCATTACGGCGCTGAAAAACAAGCCGGAAACTGCGGGACTTCCGATCATCATTGTCGCAGGCCGCGTCAGCGGGTTCGTTGAGTCGGAAAAGCGCGCGAATTTTGCCATCTACAAAGACATTGATATTGAAGAGCAGTTGGCGCGGGCGCTGGATGTCGTGATGGGGAAGGCTAATCGGGCTACCGCAGGAAAGTCTTAATCTCGCACAAGCAAAAAACCTTAACCACGGAGACCACGGAGCAGTGTGTCCTCTGTGGTTTAAGGTTTTTTGCTTAGCGCAGGAGCAGGCCGGCCTCCGCGGAGAAATCCATCGAGGCGAAATCTTTCAACAGGAACTTAGGGTAGGCGGCAGCGGCGATCATGGCGGCGTTATCGGTCGACAGGCGACGTGAGGGGAAGTATACGGGCACTCCCTGCTTCGCGGCTTCGCGTTCAAAAGTCTGCCGTAGTTCCTGGTTGGCGGCGACGCCCCCGGTCACAAAAAGCGTGGCGACGTCGCAGGCGCGAGCGGCAGCGAGAGTCTTGCCTACTAGATCATCGACGATGGCGCGCTGAAACGATGCCACCAGATCGAGCGTGAGCTTGTCGCAGTGGGTGAGATAGTCGTCGAGCGATGGATTCGGGATAGTTGCCAGGGCCTTGCGTCGCGCTTCGACGGAGGCACGCATATCATGCGCTTCCACGTAACGCAAGATTGAGGTTTTGATTCCGCTGTAAGAGAAATCAAAGCGCGGACGATCGTCCACTTGGACTTCTTTGCCGTCGTTGCGGTCGCGGCGGTCGCGGTGCTTGATCTGAGCCGGCGGAAATTTCACGGCTTTCGGATTGCCGTGAAGCGCGAGTCGGTCGATGGTTGGGCCTCCTGGATATCCCAGACCCAGGAGCTTAGCGACTTTGTCGAAGGCTTCTCCGGCCGCGTCGTCGCGAGTGTGGCCGATATTTATGTAGGTCCAGGATTGATGGTTTTGGTTTGCAAGGTAAAGATGGGTGTGTCCGCCGGAAACGACCAGCGCCAGCAGCGGGAATTGCAATTCGTGGTTGCCTTTCTGCCGTTCCTCCAGCAACACCGCGTGGATGTGGCCTTCGAGATGGTTGACGGAGATCAATGGCTTGTCGAGCGCGAATGCCAGAGCCTTGGCATAGCTGATGCCGACCAGCAAAGCTCCGGCGAGGCCGGGACCCTGAGTGACGGCGATGGCATCGACGGAATCATAAGTACGATGAGCGTCGGCGAGGGCCTGGCGTACAACCGGCACGATAGCGCGGAGATGTTCGCGCGAGGCGAGTTCAGGGACCACTCCGCCGTACGGTTGATGAGTCGCGATCTGCGACGCGACGGCATTGGAAATGAGTTGTTCGCCCGAGCGCACGACGGCCGCCGCGGTTTCATCGCAGGAGCTTTCGATGCCGAGGATGTGGGCGTCAGGCATAGTTCTATAGTATTAGAAATTCATGGATGATTTCGGCCGACACTTAAGGGATTTCTCCACGTCCATTATTCAAATTCTGCGCCAGCAGGGCTTTCAGGCCTATCTGGTAGGCGGATGCGTACGCGACCTTTTGTTGGGACGCGAGCCCAAGGATTACGACGTGGCGACCAATGCGAGGCCGGAGCAGGTCATGCGAATCTTTCCCGAGACTTACGCTGTCGGGGTGCAGTTCGGAGTGGTCCTCGTGCCTGTGCCGCAAGAACAAGAGGTGGCGAGCGCTGGGTCTGCTGAATCGTCGCCGGTTCAGTCTTCTTCCCATCCGCATGCAGTTGAGGTGGCGACATTTCGCAGCGACATTGGGTATTCCGATGGACGGCATCCGGATGAAGTGCGATTCAGCGGCGATCCGCGCGAGGATGTGGCGCGGCGCGACTTTACGATCAACGGAATGCTGCTCGATCCGATGACGGGCGAGGTGCTGGATTTTGTTGGAGGGCGGAAGGACCTGAACGCAGGAATAATTCGGGCGATTGGCGACGCTGAGCGGCGCTTCGGCGAAGACAAGTTGCGCATGCTGCGCGCTGTGCGCTTCGCTGCGCGCTTCGAATATGCGATTGAGCCGGGGACGTTTGCGGCGATGCAGAAGCAGGCGGAGCAGATTCAGGTAGTGTCGCGCGAACGCGTCCGGGATGAACTGACTCGCATGTTGACGGAGGGGCACGGCCGACGGGCGTTTCTTTTGCTCGATGCGAGCGGGCTGCTGAAGCGGTTGCTGCCGGAGATTTCCGCGATGAAGGAGGTGCAACAGCCGCCGGAGTTTCATCCGGAGGGCGACGTGTTTGTGCACACGTTGCTGCTGCTGGAGAATCTGCCGAATCCCTGTCCGCTGACGCTGGCGTGGGGAGCGCTGCTGCACGATGTGGGTAAGCCCGCGACTTTTCGTGTGGCTCCGGACCGTATCCGGTTCGATAACCACGTGGAAGTGGGGGTCAAGATGGCAGAAGAGATTTGCCGGCGCCTACGATTTTCCAAAGACGAGACCGAACAGATTGTGGCGCTCGTGGACAATCACATGCGCTTTGGCCACGTTTCGCGTATGAAGGAATCGACGCTGAAACGATTTCTACGTCTCCCGGCATTTGACGAGCACTTGGCTTTGCATCGCGCGGACTGCCTGGCCAGCCATCGTAATCTGGCGACGTATGAATTGATCCAGCGGAAACGAGCGGAGATTCCGCAGGAAAAGATGCGGCCGTCGCCCTTGGTGACGGGCGAGGACTTGATCGCTCAGGGACATGTGCCGGGACCGAAGTTTCGCGAAATCCTTACCGCGGTGGAAGACGCGCAACTCGAAGGGCGATTGGCATCGCGAGACGCGGCGCTGGACTTTGTGCGGCGCGAATTTCCGGCGTAGATATCGCGGGAGCAAGAAGCAAGATCGACAGCGAACGAGGATGCTAAAATCGATTTTTCCGTCGGACCTTCGCATTGGCTGGGATGAGGGATGGCTTGGAACAAGCGGGCGCTGGGCTGGAGAGAATTATTGCGCAGTCTTTGCGGCAGTCGCCGCCGGCGGATGCACCGCTGCTGGCTTGGCCGGTCGTGTGCGGTTCGGCCGTGGCTGAGCGCACTCGGGCGCTGACGTTTGAGGAGGGCGTGTTGCGAGTGGAGGTTACCGGTCCGCGCTGGAAAGCGGAGCTGCAGGCCCTTGCGCCGCGATATCTGGCGCAGATCAATCGGTATACCACCGAGGCGGTTCGTAGAATCGAGTTTGTCGTGGTGCATCCGGAAGCCGAGAAGAATACGCGCTGAACCTGGCCTCGCATCTTGCTAGTCCCAACCGCATATTTTATGAAAGCTACCGATAAAGATGTTGCCTATGTGGCCGAGCTGGCCAATCTGGAACTGACCGCCGAGGAGCGCGGGGGAATGCTGCGCGACTTGAATTCGATTCTTGCGTACGTGGATCTGCTCAATGAGCTGGATACGTCGGATGTGCCGCCGATGGCGCAGGTTTCGGATCGATATGGCGTGGACGAGAGCCGGCAGGGAAGCGAGCGCTTCGTCTACGCCAGCCGCGAAGACATTCTGGAAGGGCTGCGCAAATCTTTGCCGCAGGCCGAGGCGCTGGCCAATGCTCCGGATGCGGACGAAGAATTTTTCAGAGTACCGAAAGTGATTGAAAGATAGTGGACAGTGGTCAGTGGCCAGTGACTGGCGATCAGTAAAACTGATTGGCTACCGATCTCCGATTACCGACCACTTACCACCGACCACTGACCACAGATATTCGCTCATCACTAGCCACTTTTTTCTAATGGAATTGAACTCACTCACTATCGAGGCCGCCCGGGCCGCGGTGCAACGGCGCGAGGTCACTGCGCTGGAGCTGGCGGAGGCGCACTTTGCCCGCATTAAACAGGAAGATGGGCAAATCGGCGCGTTTCTCACTCTGTCGAAGGAGCGGGCGCTCGAGCAGGCGGATCGCATGGACCGCATGGCGGCGGAAGGAAAAACGTTGCCGCCGTTGGGCGGTGTGCCCGTCGGAATTAAAGATGTCATGAGCACGCGCGGACTGCGCACGACTGCGGGATCGAAGATTCTGGAGAACTACGTTCCGCCCTATGACTGCACGGCCGTGGCGCGAATGGAAGCAGCAGGTGCAGTGGTGTTGGGCAAGATGAATTGCGACGAGTTTGCGATGGGGTCGTCGAATGAGAATTCGGCATATCGTCCGGTGCGCAACCCGCGCGATCTGGGCCGCGTACCCGGAGGATCTTCCGGCGGCTCGGCTGCCGCAGTGGCAGCTGACATGGCCGTGGCTACGTTAGGCTCCGATACCGGCGGGTCGATCCGGCAGCCGGCGTCATTCTGTGGCGTGGTGGGATTGATGCCGACCTACGGGCGTGTGTCGCGTTATGGCCTGATCGCATTCGCGTCATCGCTCGACCACATTGGACCCCTAACGAAAACGGTGACGGATGCTGCGATTGTGCTGCGCACGATTGCTGGGCGCGATCCGATGGATTCGACTTCGGCCGAGGTTCCGGTACCCGACTATGTTGCTGAACTCGAAAAGCCGTTCCGCGGAATGAGACTCGGAGTGGCGAAGGAATATTTCGGTGAAGGCCTGAACGATGAGGTGCGGCAGGCTGTGGAAGCGGCGATCGACAAGCTGAAGTCTTTGGGCTGTGAGATCGTGCCCGTGTCGCTGCCGCATACGCCTTATGCCATCCCCACGTATTACTTGATCGCGACTGCGGAGGCTTCCGCGAATCTGGCGCGCTTTGACGGCGTGCGCTATGGGCATCGGGCGCGCGGTGTGCAGACACTGTCGGAAATGTACCGGCGCAGCCGCGCTGAAGGCTTCGGGGCCGAGGTGAAGCGGCGCATCATGCTTGGGACTTATGCGCTGAGCGCGGGCTACTATGACGCGTATTACTTGAAAGCGCAAAAAGTACGCACGCTGTTGACGCGCGATTTCGACGAGGCTTTCCGCAAGGTCGATGCGATTGTGACACCGACGAGTCCGACGGCGGCGTTTCGGCTGGGAGAGAAGTCGAATGATCCGATGGCGATGTATCTGGCCGACGTCTACACTGTGACGGCTGACCTGGCAGGCATTCCGGGGATTTCGGTGCCCTGCGGAGTGACGCGCGAAAAGCTGCCCATTGGATTACAGATTCTGGGGAAGCATTTTGACGAGGCGGCGATTCTGCGCGTGGCATATGCGTACGAGCAGGCGTGAGGGTCGTCGCGCAGCGGCGAAAAGCAGGTTTCTCCACTTCGCCAGATGGCGCGCGAACGCGTCATCTGGCTCCACTCGAAATTACAGAGAACGATCAGATGTTTTCTAATACCTCGTAGTAACATTCCCCGGCGCAGGCGCGGCATAGGAGCTTTCCGTCGCGGCGGACCTCCCTGCGAAAGTTGATGCCCTCGCCGCATTTTTCGCACACCACGCGCTCACCTTTGTACCCCGGAAATTCTTCGGGTGGCAGTTCGACTTTCACGCACTGCGTGGTGAAAAGGTCGTCGTCGGAAATTTCGCGATAAGCCAGCATTTGCTGCTGATTCTTGTCGGCGAGGTCTGGGTGCATCTGGCGGGCGAGGGCTTTGGACGACTCTTTCGCGGCGATGCGTATCGCTTTGCCGCTGTTCACATCGACAAATGTGGCCGCAACTTTGCCCCAGTCGCGGAATTTCAGGGCGCGTTTGCCGAGTCGACATCCAGTGACGACGGCGACAGCGTCGGTGGCGCAGCGGTCGATTTCAACGAAGGTGACGAGGCGCTTCCGGTCTTTCCCGCGAGGATCGTCGATGCCCAATTTTTGCAGGCCGAGCATGGCGAGACGTACGCCGAGAACCTGGCCGGCACAGAGATGACCGTGGGCCTGCTCGGCATCGCGGAGATATTCGTCGAGGGAAAGCATACCAAACATGGCCTGTCAGCTCTCAGCCGTCAGCTTTCAGCTTAACATCTCTCGCTCACACATCATTTTCTGCGCCAGCGGATACCATCTTTCGTAATTTCTACGAGGATGCCGGCATCGGCCAGCTCGGCGCGGAGTGCGTCGGATGCTTTGAAATCGCGGGCGGTACGGGCTGCCTTCATTGCGGAGATCTTTTCGTCTATTGCGGCGTCTGAGAATTGGGCGGATTGAACGGCCTCGCGTAACTCTTGGCTGATGTCCTTTTCGCGGCCTGCTGTGACTGCCCAATCGAAGACCCGTTTCATTTTCGGAGCATCGTCGTCATCGAGTACTGCGAAAATTTCGTCGAACCTGGTGAGCGCTGTGAGCAAGGGCGGGACATCGTCTTGCCTAATTCCGTCGGCATCCGAGGCTGCATTGGCTTGGCGCACCATTTCGAAAATCGCAGCTTGCGCCTGCGCAGTGTTGAGGTCATCGTCGAGCGCGGCGGTTATGCGCGCGATGGTTTCGGTCGCTAGAGTCTGCATCTGCGGGGTGGAACCTTCGGCGAAGTTTCCCGTCTTCAGGCGCAATTGAAAATTTCGCAGGCGTTCGACTGACACGGCAGCCTGCTTCAATCCATCAAAGGTAAAGTTCAGCTGATTGCGGTATGGAACCGAAGCGAGCAGATAGCGCAAGGACGAGGGCTTGTGGCCTTTTAAAACCAGATCGCGGAGTGTGAAGAAGTTGCCCAGGCTCTTCGACATCTTTTCGCCTTCAACCAACAGGAAGCGTGGATGGAACCAGAAGTTAGCGAAAGTTTTTCCCGTGTAGGATTCCGATTGGGCAATTTCATTTTCGTGATGGGGAAAGACCAAGTCTTCTCCGCCGGCGTGCAGGTCGAAGGTTTCGCCGAGCTCTTCCATCGACATGACGGAGCACTCGAGGTGCCAGCCGGGACGGCCGGGGCCGATCGCCGATTCCCAAAAAGCCTCGCCCGGTTTCGGCGCTTTCCAGAGAGCGAAGTCGCGGGCGCTGTCTTTGTCGTATTCGTCCACATCGACGCGGGCGCCGTCCTGCATGCCGGCGAAATCTCGCTTCGAAAGTTTGCCGTATTCGGGAAACTTGGCGATGCGAAAATAGTATGAACCGTCGTCGGTGCGGTAGGCGAATCCTTTCTCTACAAGTTTCGCGACGAAGGCCGCCATTTCCGCAATGTGCTCGGTGGCGCGCACCAGCGTGGGTTCCTCGATGCCGATCATGGCTGCATCTTCGAGGAATGCCTTCTCGAACTTCGCGGTGTATTGCTGCACGCTTACGCCATCGCGCGCGGAGTTGCGGATAATTTTGTCGTCGACGTCGGTGATGTTCATGACATGGCAAACGGCATATCCGCTCTGGCGAAAGAAGCGGCGGAGAAGATCGACGGCGACAAAAGTGCGGAAATTGCCGATGTGTCCATAGTCATAAACCGTGGGGCCGCAGGCGTACATGCGGACTTCGCGATCGCGAATCGGGCGAAAGTCCTCGACCCGCGACGACATGGTGTTGTACAGACGAAGAGGCATAGGGGCGTTCGAGCAGCTAGAAGCGAATCTAAGATTCTAGGGAGCAGGCGAGAGCCGGTCAAATTGCGACCGCGACTGACAGTTGTGCAGGCTGGCTGGCGCGAGGGGCCGGTCAAGCCCAGCCGGTCAGGCCTGAAACGCTACGCATAAAGAGCGGCTTCGCTCCGGGATGACAACGCACTTGTAGAATCCTTTGTCCACATGCGGTCAGACGGCTGAACTGCGGGCCGGCGGCAAGGCATGCGTGTGCTCGCGCAGGCGCTGCTGCACCAGGATCACGTAATGCAGGGCCGAAACAATGGTGAAAATGAAAGTGGCGCGTAGAAAGACGGTGCGGACGATCCAGATCCAGCGCGCGGGATAAACCTCAAGCAGCAAGACGAAAAATACTGCGCTGATCTGCGAGAAAGTGTTGGCTTTGCCGAAAATGCTGGGACTGAAGTTACGCAGGCCGGCGATCGCGAACAAAACGGTGCTGGCGGCGAGGATGGAAATGTCGCGGCTGAACACCAGCACGGTGAATTTCCACGGAATTTTGTGCAGGATGGAAAGCACGAGAAAGATAGTGCTTAACAGAAGCTTGTCGGCAATGGGATCAAGATACTGCCCGAGCAAGGTTTGTTGATGAAGCGTCCGCGCGAGCAGGCCGTCGAGGCCATCGCTGAGGCCGGCAATGACGAAAACGACCAGCGCCCAAAGATAACGGCCCTCCACGAGATGGATCACGATGAACGGAACAAAAACCATTCGTAGCAGCGTGAGTTGATTGGGAGCGGTGAAGATATGGGAGAGCTTCACGCGTGCTCCTTGGGCACATGCTTCGGAAACTGCGATGGCGAGATAGGAACGTTGTGAGTCGCGTTTGCGTTTTCGCGGGAAGGCGCCAGCGCGGAGGAGGGCTGGAGGCCGGTCTTGGAGAAAAAGCGCTGGGAGAGAGAAGGCAGACTGCCGTCCGGTAGATCGAGTTCGACGCGTTCGATGCGATGCATGGGAAAGAAAACGACGGCCGGCGTGAAGGGTTCGCCGTCGCGGACCATTACCGTGAGATCTTCAAAGGAGGCGAGTTCGGCGCCGCTCAAGCTAAGGCCCTCTTGGGCAAGGGCAAGGATCATTCCCCAAAACTTTTCGCGGGGGTTACTCAACGTAGCTATCACCAGAGCACCGGGAGCGAAGAGTTCGCGTCCTTTGGCCGGCGCGTTTTGACGGTTGCTGGATGAGTGCTTTTCCACGATCAGATTGTCGCGCCGGTGAAGCGCGTATTGCAACTTTACCGCGGCGGGGTTATCAACTCCATCAATTCAAGCGGCGAACGGGATATGATATTGAGCGGCTTCAGGAGCGGTCTGGCGCGGAGCTGCCCGATAGGTATCCACTCTGCCAGACATGTCTCTTTATCTCTTTTCCTCGCATTGTCGATGTCCCGACCGGGAGGCGGGACGGTCAATGGCCCCCATTCTGCTGTGGCTGGTCCTCGTGCTCTGCCTGCTGATCTCGGTGGTCAAATATTTGATGGGAATTATCCTGCGGTTCGCCTTCCCGAGCACGAAGGCCAAAAAAGATTATTCGTACGAGCCCACCGTGAGCGTCCTCATGCCGTGCTTCAACGAAGGCAAGACGGTTTACGAGACGATCGAGAGCATCAGCAAAAGCAACTATCCGAACGATAAATTTGAAGTGATCGCACAGGACGATTGCTCGGTCGATGACAGCTACGAATGGATGCTCAAGGCCCAGCGCGATTTCACCAACATACGAATCAGTACGGGACGGAATGAGGTCAACAGCGGAAAGGCGCGCTCCGTCTGCAATGCCCTGCAACACTCGACCGCGGAGGTTATCATCTCCATCGACTCCGATTGCATTTTCCATCCCGACGCCATTCGAGAACTGACCGCTTGTTTTGCGGAGCCGGGAATAGGCTCGGTCGGTGGGCGCGTGGGAGTGAGAAATCCCAACGATAGCGTGATCACCGCCATTCAGACGATCATTTATTTTTCGGCGTTCCAGCTTTACAAAATTCCCGAGAATTGGACGCGCAGCGTGTGCTGCATCAGCGGATGCCTGTTCGCGATCCGCCGCGCGTTGCTGCTGGAGATTGAGCCGGCGATCCGCGCGCGCAACTGGTTTGGGGTTCCGGTAAATCAAGGAGAAGATCGCTTTTTGACGCATCAAACTTTGCTGCGCGGGTATGGAACCTACATCAACAATGATGCGTTATGCTGGACCACCGTGCCGAACACCTTGTCGGTGTTGTTCAAACAGCAACTGCGCTGGCGGCGCAGCATTGTGCGCGATTTTTTCTTCACACTGAAAACGCTCCCGACGCATGTGTGGAAACTGCACCCCAACACCGTGCTGACTCTGGTACTGGTTCCGCTGGGGGCGATCGTTGGGCTGCTGGTGGCGGTGACTATGCTTGTTTCGGATCCCCTGGCTTGGGCGGGACCGCTCCCGTTGGTGGCAGCGCTTGGAATTGGAGCTGTGCTGACTTGGGTGATCAAGAAATATAGCGCGAAAGAAGCGGTCAATCATCCGTTGGCGTTTGCCGCCTATGTAGGATGGTCGCTGGTAAGCAGCTTGTTCCTCACGCCCCTGGCGCTATGCACGATGGATTCCGCGGACTGGGGGACTCGAATCATCGAACCGTCCATAGAACCACATATCGAAACATCCGAGGTGCCCGTTGGCCACACCACCCGTTGATACGCTGGCGTCCGAAGCCAAAGTGATTACGCCACCGCCGGAGGCGAAGCTGGGGCCGACGAAGCAATCTCCGCCCAAGCAATCGCTGCACTACCGGCTGGTGATTGCGCTTTACCGCGTGTTTGCAATCACAGTGTTGTATCTGGTGCTGGCAGGCATTCTGGCTTATGCCTGGGTGATGGGTTTTTATGCGGTGAACAGCTCGTGGGCTGCGCCGGTAATTCTTTCTGCCGCGGACGAGAAGAGCCTCGACTTCCGGGAAAAGCTGGTGACCAGCCAGCAGACTATTGAAGATCTGAAGGTCGATACACAGAAACTCGAAACTGGGCTTGCCGAAATGAAAAAGCACCGGGGCGCCTTGCTGGCGCTGGAGCCGGAACTGCAATCCGCGATCGCGCGGGAGCAAAATCACAACCTGACCGCGGGTCCGGAACTCGCGACACTCGATAAACAGAAACTGCAAGACAACCAGAAAACGCAGAGCGTGTTGGCGCGGCTTAACCAAGTGGAGTCGAACATTAACCGAGATCTGGCGGCCGGTTTGATCACGCAAGGCGACGCGGCGACGCAACTGGCAGCGCTAAATCAGGCCAAGGGCGCTTATACCGACAGCAAGATTGCCGAAGTTCTGCTGACCGACAGCGTGCTCGATAAGACCACGATCGGAACCACCTCGCTGGATGTACTGGTCAAGCAGGCGGAGTTGCGGTCGGAGGTCGCCCAGTTGGATGTCGCCATCAACGTTGCAGAGAAGCAGGATCAGGAGGAACTGCGGCAGATCGATCGTCTCAGGCAAGCCATCCGCACGGCGAAAGAGAGTCCCTATTACCTGAATGCCTCGGGAGAGAAGAGGCTGTACTTCGCCTTCGTTCCTTATGACAACCAGGCGAACGCAGTAGCGGGCGCGGCCATTTACGACTGCTATCTGAATATGATTCTCTGCCGCTATGTGGGTTCGGTGAAGCGGCTATTCCCCGGCGAAGAGCAAGCCGTCCATCCTATTTTCAAGACACAGATTCGCGGCTTTCTGATCCAGATGAATCTGGATCGTGACGAGTCCGCGAAATCGAAGACGGTATTCCTGGGCCGCAAGCCGGTGTTGTTCTAGCCTGATTGATCCATTCTAGGAGAGCGCGAATGTTCCTGAATCGCTGCAAGTTCGTGGTGGTATCGATCATATTAATTTTGATTGCGGCCCCGGTGCTGGGGGCCGACCGGGAAGTAAAGGCGGACCAGGAGGTAAAGAAAGACCAGTTGGCGTATTGCTCTTACCTAATGGAGCAGGCGGAGGCTCAGAGAGACTTGCTGCGCACGCCGGTCGCCGCGGCGGGTTTCACCCAGCCGGAGACCGGATTGCCCCTGCAAATCGTGGGTGGAGCATCAGTCGGCTTGTCGGACATACGAAAAGCCAGCCTG
Organism: Candidatus Sulfotelmatobacter sp.; assembly: GCA_036500765.1. Lineage (NCBI taxonomy): Bacteria > Pseudomonadati > Acidobacteriota > Terriglobia > Terriglobales > Candidatus Korobacteraceae > Candidatus Sulfotelmatobacter > Candidatus Sulfotelmatobacter sp. The sequence continues at coordinate 148,278 of DASYBM010000009.1, read as the reverse complement.
ACCATGGACGTAGCACGCAAGAATTGCGCGCTCTACAAAGCGACCACTGGCGCCCAGCAGGACGTGCAATACGCGCTGACCAGCCTGGAGAAAGAAGCTCTTGGCAATCGGCTGACCCTGATCGACGAGGCTGCGAAGTCGCTGGATACACTGATGGAGCGGACGGCGAAGATGGTCGAGACGCAGAACGCAACGCGCCTGATGCTGTTTGCGCTGCAAACGACCAGGATCAAGCTGGACGCGGACCGCGCCGACACGCAATTGAAGATCACCGTGCTCTACGTTCCGCCGCTCAGCGAAAAACCGCTGAAAGAACTGGTCGCGGAAAAATTGGGCAATGAGGCCAATGAGCAGAGAGCCCTCGATAAACTGAACCGGCAGAACAATTGGGATGTCGCTCTTTCGGTCGGTATACACCAGCAGGCGAATCCGGTTGCCTATGGTCCACAGCCGTACGGCGCCGTTTCTCTTAATTACAATCTCGCGAGCCGGGCTATCAACAAGCATCTGGATCGCGCCGCGGAATCATACGGCGAATGGAAAAAAGTGCAGGAAGGCGACGTGGTCCGCAATGCGGAGGTGCTTCACCGGCAATTAGTGGATAGCGTTTCGGTGCAGGAGTCCAAGCTCAAGACGCTAGAGGAGGAAAGCGTACAGATTGAGAAAAATCTTGCCGTGGTCGACAATCCGGATACATCGATAGCTTTCGATTTTCATAATCAACTCAGCGCCGCGCAGCTGCTGTTGCGGATCGAGACCGGCGATGCCACCTTCCGGCTGGCGCGGTTGCGCGAATACCTCGCCAGGAATTACTGACAGCATACTTTCCCGTCAGAGTTCGGTATGCTTGGCGGACATGGCCTCCGAAACAGCCGCGGCCGCTACTCCCGCGATCGAATTTCACGATGTCTCCTATCGCGCGGGGGAGACGCCGGTCCTTTCCGGATTTAATCTGCGCGTAGAGAGCGGCGAGACGCTGGTCTTGCTGGGACGGAGCGGCTCGGGTAAGACGACATCGCTCAAGCTGGTCAATCGTCTGCTGTCCCCTACTTCTGGAAAGATATTCGTGAAAGGCATGCCCAACGAGCAGGGCGATGTGATTCGCCTGCGGCGCAGCATTGGTTACGTGATTCAGGATGTGGGATTGTTTCCTCATTTCACCGTGGAGCGAAACATCGGCTTGGTTCCGAAGATTGAAGGTTGGCCCGAAGAGCGGATTCAGGCGCGGGTGCAGGAGTTGCTCCAGAAGGTCGGGCTGACTGCCGATATAGCTTCCCGCTATCCACATCAACTATCGGGCGGGCAGCGGCAACGCGTAGGAGTGGCGCGGGGATTGGCGGCAGATCCGGAAATACTTCTTATGGATGAGCCTTTCGGAGCATTGGATCCGCTCACACGAGACGAGTTGCAGCGTGAATTTCTGTTGCTCCAGCAGCGGCTTCACAAGACCGTATTGTTCGTGACGCACGATCTGCGCGAGGCGTTGCGGCTGGGATCGCGGATCGCCTTGATGGACGCGGGACGGCTGGTCACGGTGCTTGCGCCGCAGGCGTTCTTGCAGTCCGATGATCCCTTGGCGTCGGCGTACGTCAGGGCTTTCGGCGAGGGATTGGAATCGGCGGCGGATCGAGCCGAAGATCGAGGGGCATATCGAGGCAGGTCATGAAGGTATTTCGATTCATCCTGGAGAATCACACTCAGGTTCTGGAACTCACGCTCGAGCATTTGCGGCTGGTTGGGTTCTCCACGTTGTTTGCGATGGTGGCGGGGATTCCGCTGGGGATCGTAATCGCCCATTGGCCGCGATGGAACAAGCCGGTGTTAGGCGCCGCGAATATTATTCAGACGATTCCAAGCCTTGCACTGTTCGGGTTTCTGTTGCCCGTGCCGTGGCTGGGGGCACGCGCCGACCGGCTGGCGATTCTCGCGCTCACGCTGTATGCGCTGCTGCCGATCATCCGCAACACCTACACGGGAATTCGCGGCGTCGATCCGGCGGTGGTGGAAGCGGGACGCGGCATGGGGCTGACCGAGTCTCAGCTTTTATTCCAGGTAGAGCTGCCGCTGGCTGTGAGTGTGATCCTCTCGGGAGTTCGAGTGGCGATTGTGATTTCTGTTGGGTTGGCGACGATTGCGGCGGCAATTGGCGCGGGAGGGCTGGGTGAATTTATTTTTCGGGGTCTGGCCATGGTCGACGACCGAGTCATTCTTGCCGGGGCAATTCCTGCCGCGATTCTTGCGCTGACGGCCGATTTCGGCGTGGGATGGCTGGAAAGGCGCTTGCAGCCGCGATGAAGTTTTGGCGATTGAGTTTTGCCGCGATAGTTGTCGCCGTGGGTGCGTTGCTTCTGCCCGGTTGCGAGCCGTCGCACGCCGACCGTATCGTGGTTGGTTCCAAGAATTTTACGGAATCGCTCTTGCTGGGCGAGATTCTGGCGCAGCAGATTGAGGCTCACACTCATCTTCGCGTGGAGCGGCGTTTCTATCTCGCCGGAACTTACATCTGCCAGCAGGCGATGCTGGCCGGCCGAATCGATATGTATCCGGAATACACGGGCACTGCGCTCACCGCGATTCTCAAACAACCAGCGAATGGCGCTAAGGATGATGTTTATCGCCGCGTGAAGAGTGAATACGAACGTCGCTTTGGACTGACATTAGGTCCGGCATTCGGATTTAACGACACTTTTGCCATGGAGATTCGTGGCGAAGATGCGCGGCGGCTGAAAATCACGACACTTTCGCAGGCGGCCCGGTTCGCGCCGCAATGGCGCGCGGGATTCGGTTACGAGTTTATGGAACGACCGGATGGGTATCGGGGTTTGGCGGCAGCCTATGGCCTGCATTTCGCGGAGGCGCCGCGGATCATGGATTTGGGATTGCTGGCGCGGGCACTGAAAGATCATCAGATCGATTTCGCTGCCGGCAACGCTACTGACGGGCTGATTCCGGCCATGGATTTTTTTGTTCTCCAGGACGACCGCCATTACTTTCCTCCCTATGAGGCGGTACCCGTGATACGCGAACAAACGCTCGAGCAGCATCCAGAGGTGGCGCAATCTGTTGCCGCTTTGGCGGGGAAGATTTCGGATGAAGAGATGCAGCGCATGAATTACGCGGTCGATGGCCAGCATCGCGATGCAGGGGAAGTAGTACATGAGTTTCTCAGGAGTAAGGGAATCGTGCAGTGAAGCGAAATGAAAGCGAGCGGCTCGGATTCAGCCTGCGAAGTTATGCGAAACTACCTGCGAAGTTATGCGAAATTAGATTTAGATGATGAGCGAGCCCTCCATGGTCAGCACGGCGTCGCCCTGAAGGATGACTCGATCCTTCTCTGGCCCTGTTTCGCACCAGAGTTCACCACCGCGTTCCGACAATTGCCGTGCGTGCAGCCGCGATTTGCCCAGGCGCTCCGACCAATATGGAGTTAGCGCGCAATGCACCGAGCCGGTCACGGGATCTTCAGCCAGGCCATAGCTGGGCTTGAAATAGCGCGAGACGAAATCCACGTTGTCTCCAGGGGCGGTGACCGCTACGACGAAAGGGTGAAGTTGTTCCAGGCCGGCGAAGTCGGGGCGCATGTGTTGAATTGCATCTTCCTTTTCGTACACGACGATATAGGTTTCATTTACTTCCAGGACATCGGATAGCTGCCGGTCGGGTCCGAGAGCAGACAGGTGTGAATTGGGCCGATGCGCAAGGGATTTCGGGAATAGCGCGGGAAAATCCATGGAGAACAAATTGCCGTCTTTGCGAACGGTCAGAGTTCCGCTCCAGCGTGTTTCAAAACGGATCGCTTCGATGCCGGGTGTCCACAGATCGCACACCACATAGGCTGACGCGAGAGTGGCATGGCCGCACAGCTTTACTTCCTTTCGGGGCGAAAACCAGCGCAGATCATAGTGGGAGATTGCGGCCCTGCTCCCGGGAAGATCGTGTGTAGGAAGATTGCGGATGGGCACGAGAAACGCAGTTTCAGAAAGATTGTTTTCGGCCGCGACCTTCCGCAACATCTCGTCATCTAACCACGCGTTAAGGAGACAGACTGCGGCGGGATTGCCCCGGAACGGATGTTTGGTGAAGGCGTCGACATGAAAAACCGGAATGCGCATGGTGGTTAGGTGGGCACCGATTGTAATGACGCGATTGTACTTGCAATGGCGACTCGTTGTTGCCCGGAGGGAGAAGTTGCCAGCCCATGGGTGGGATGATACGCTCTCAAGTCGCCGAGTGTCGGATGGCGAATGGCGCGTCCAGCAAGGCATTCGGGGTGGTTTCTGGTTTGTGTTGCGTCGTTGAAGTCGCAAGCTGAGATGACGTCTGCAACGTTGTCGAACCGGTTGAGCATCTATTTGTACCAGGAGGGCGCATGGCTGTTGCTCCAGCAGATCTCGTAACCCGGCAGCAGTTACTGGCGCGGATTGCGGACGCTCGGCGGCGAAGTGACGCACTCTTCAGTATCGTGCGGCCCGACTCGATGTACGAGCGGCCGATACCGGAGCGCCACCGGATTATTTTTTATGTGGGTCATCTGGAGGCGTTTGACTGGAATCTGTTGCACGAGAATGTCCTGGGATTAGAGAGTTTCCATCGCGAATTCGATCGACTGTTTGCTTTCGGCATCGACCCGGTTGGGGGCGGGTTGCCGTCAGACCAGCCTTCGGACTGGCCTTCGGTGCAAGCAGTCCGCGAGTACGTGAGCACGATTCGCAGCGCGCTCGACGAAAAATTGGCGGATGGTCGAATGGAATTTCAAGAAACCCACGGCGGGTTTTCGCTCGACACGCTACTCAATGTCGCGATTGAGCATCGCCTGATGCATGTGGAGACGCTAGCCTACATGCTGCATCAACTGCCCTTCGAGCGAAAGACTGCTCAAGAAGATCCCCTTCTCAACGCCGCTCCTGTGACCCATCAAATGATCGAGATTCCCTCTGGTATCGCTACTTTAGGGCTTCAACGCGGAGGCGACCGCTTCGGCTGGGACAACGAATTCGAGGCTCACAGTGCGGAGGTGCCGGCGTTTCAGATTGACCGATACCCGGTGACCAACCGGCAATATCTCGAATTTATGGCCGACGGTGGCTATGAGATGCGGGCACTCTGGAACGAGGAAGACTGGAATTGGAAGGTCGCCCATGCGATCTCGCATCCTGTGTTCTGGACGAAAGCGCCGGACGGTTGGCGCTACCGCACGATGTTCGCTGACGTTCCACTGCATCCGGATTGGCCGGCTTATGTGAGCCGTGCCGAGGCCCAGGCTTACGCGCGCTGGGCCGGGAAGTCCCTGCCCTCGGAAGAGCAGTGGCATCGTGCGGCCTATGGCACGCGGGATGGAAGTGAAAGGCGATATCCGTGGGGAAGCGAAGATCCCGATACGAATCTCGGCAACTTTGATTTCAGTCGTTGGAATCCAACTCCCGTGAATGCTTTTCCGGCAGGACGCAGCGCTTTCGGGGTCGAGGATATGTTGGGCAATGGATGGGAGTGGACTTCTACGGTTTTCGCGCCCTTCACCGGATTCGAACCCTTTCCGTTTTACCGTGGCTACTCCGCCGATTTTTTTGATGGCAAGCATTTTGTCATGAAGGGCGGATCGCCGCGGACCGCTGCGTGCATGCTTCGGCCCACATTTCGTAACTGGTTTCAGGCGCATTACCAGTACGTCTATGGGGGATTCCGCTGTGTGAACCAGACTGCAGAGAATTCAAGCACGAAGAATTTCTGATCGAAGGAGTTCGTTAATGCTCGTACATGCGATTCCCAGCAACGCGACTTATGAGTTCGCGGCCGACGTGAGAGCTGGGCTGACCCGCGCAGGACAGAAAGAACTTCCCTCCAAGTACCTCTATGACAATGTCGGGTCCGCCTTGTTTGAAGTGATCAGCCACCTGCCCGAGTACGGACTCACGCGGGCCGACGAACGATTGCTGCGGCGTCATGCCGATGAGATCGTCGACCGACTAGCCGGCCCTGTGGCCGTTGCGGAGCTTGGCAGCGGCAGTGGCCGCAAGACCCGCTGGCTGCTGGAGGCGTTCTGCCGGCGGCAGCGCACCTCCTATTATCCGGTGGAAATATCGCGCTCGGCGCTGGTTATGTGCGAGCGGGAGTTGAGCGATATCGACCGCATCAGCATCGTTGGCTTTGAGCGCGAATATCTGGAAGGGTTATTGGAAGTCGCTGCCTACCGAAAGAGCGGCCAACGATTATTCGTGCTGTTCCTCGGCAGCACGATTGGGAACTTCGACCGTCCGGCAGGGGTGAAGTTTCTGACCGAGGTGCGCGGCATTTTGCAGCCCGGTGACTCGCTCCTGCTGGGAACAGATTTGGAAAAGCCCAGTGCGCAACTGATCGCGGCATACGATGACGAACTCGGCGTGACCGCGGCTTTTAATTTGAACCTGCTCGCCCGTACCAATCGAGAGCTCGGCGCGGACTTTGATTTGAAATATTTCGTCCACGTGGCGAAGATTAATTACCAGACGCGCAGCGTGGAGATGCATTTAATGTCGACGCGGCGGCAGATTGTGAGCATCCCGGCGGCGGAAGTGGTAGTCGAGTTCCTCGAAGGAGAAACTATTTGGACGGAAAGCAGTCACAAGTACTCGGCGGGCGAAGTTTTCGAAACTGCGCGCGCGGCCGGTTTCCGTTGCGAGACGCAGTGGATCGATGAACAGTGGCCGTTTGCCGAAAACCTGCTCATCGCGGAGTGAGCCGCCGGAGTGAGCGGGACTTCGAAGGCGAGATCTCAAGACGCTCCGGGCTTGCGCCAAGCGTGCAGATTGATGGCACTCATGACCATGCAGAATACGTTGGCGGGAATGAAGCCCAGTTGTTCGGTTCTGAGGCCGATAATGCATATCAGAATGCTATTCACGCCAGCCAATGCCCAGCCTTCCCAGCACCGCCGCCCTACCAGAATTGTGGACGCGACGGTTAAGACACAAGATAAATAATCGAGCCGCAACACAGATGAAACCTCCAAACCAATTGTGCGCGAAAGGCGCGGCTCTTGACAGTGATGGTGGCCTTTCGTTACATGACGAAGGTCACTTGATCCTCAAGATTAAGAATTTCTCGCCGGGAGATTGCCATGCCGAACAAATGTACTCACCTGAATCAAATCAAAATCGGAAAGACAGACGTGCATGTGTGCGAAGACTGCATCAAGATTGGCGATTCCTGGGTGCATCTGCGCCTGTGTCTTAGCTGTGGACATGTGGGCTGCTGCGATTCGTCAAAGAACAAGCATGCCACCAAACATTTCCACAAGACGCAGCACCCGCTCATCCGCTCGAACGAGCCGGGAGAATCGTGGGTCTGGTGTTATGTGGACGAAATGGAAGCGGCATAGCTTTAGCGCTCTTATCAAAAGTGTTATGAAAGCGTGCCCGTAGCGCGAAGCAACAAATCACGCGACCGAATCGTGATTTACTGTATCTAACAGTTGTTCCAACCCGCGAGTCCGTGGAACGACCAAGCTTCATCTCTGAGTCTGAGAGCGATCATGCCGAAGCCGATCTTGCTGACCGTCGACGACGATCCCGATGTGTTGCGGGCGATCGAGCGCGATTTGCGATCGCAGTACGGAGCCGGTTATCGCGTCGTGAGCAGCGACTCACCGGAAGCGGCGCTCGACCTGCTGAACGCGCTGAAGGTTCGCAACGATGCCGTGGCCCTGCTTCTGGTCGATCAGCGCATGCCCCGCATGGATGGCGTGGAATTCCTGCAGAAGGCGCGCCAGATCTTTCCCGACGCCAAGCGCACGCTGCTCACGGCCTACGCCGACACCAATGCCGCGATCAGCGCAATCAACCAGGCCAACCTCGAATACTTTTTCATGAAGCCGTGGGACCCTCCTAGCGAGAATTTGTACCCTCAAATCGACGACCTGCTGGATGACTGGCAAGCGTCGTATCGCCCCACATTTCAGGGAATCCGCGTGCTGGGGACGCGCTGGTCGCCGCGATCCTATGAGCTGCGGGATTTTCTAGGGCGCAGCCACGTGCCTTATCAGTGGATTGATGTTGAACTCTCGGTGAACGATCCGGAGACCAAGCGTTTACTCGAAGCGCTCGGGCCCGACGCGAACGATCTTCCCGTCGTTCTATTTGCGGACGGGACGAAGTTGCTGAAGGTCGCTCCCGCGCAGGTGGCGCAGAAGGTGGGTTGGCACACCCGCGCCGAAACCACCTTCTACGAGTTGGCAATCGTGGGTGGAGGACCGGCTGGCCTGGCCGCCGCAGTCTACGGCGCTTCTGAAGGCTTGCACACGGTCATGGTGGAACGGGAAACGCCGGGCGGGCAGGCGGGCATGAGTTCGCGGATCGAGAATTATCTCGGATTTCCCAGCGGGCTCAGCGGCGGCGATCTGGCGCGTCGCGCCGTCGTGCAGGCGAAACGATTCGGAGTCGAAATTCTGGCGCCGCTGGAAGCGGTCGGAGTGCGCATTGAAGGCTCTTATCGCATCGTCAAGCTGGCCGACGGGAACGAGATCTCCTGTCAGGCGTTGATGATCGCGAGCGGAGTGCAGTGGAGGCGGCTGGATGTTCCCGGAGTTGACCGGTTGCAAGGTGCAGGCGTGTACTATGGCGGGGGCGCGACGGAAGCTGTGTCATGCCGGGGTGAAATGGTCTATGTTGTTGGCGGAGCGAATTCTGCCGGCCAGGCTGCAATGAATTTTGCCAAGTACGCCGAGCGCGTCGTCATTCTGGTGCGCGGCGACTCGCTCTCCAGCACCATGTCGCAATATCTGATTGACCAGATCAAGGCGACTCCGAACATTCAGTTGTGGACGCATGCCAGCGTCGCCGAGGTACACGGCGACACGCATCTGGAAGAGATCTCGGTTCTATGCACCGACACCGACAAAGTGGAGCGTGTGCCGGCCACCTCGATGTTCATTTTTATAGGAGCGCTGCCGCGCACGGATTGGCTGGCGGGAACGGTTGATCGCGATGAACGCGGATTCCTCCTGACCGGCGCCGATCTGATGCAGAGCGGTCAGCGTCCTAAGGGCTGGGGACTCGATCGCGATCCTTTTCTTCTGGAAACGAACGTGCCCGGAGTGTTCGCCGTCGGCGACGTCCGGCACGGGTCGGTTAAACGCGTCGCTTCCGGAGTGGGCGAAGGTTCAGTTGCGGTGCAGTTCATCCATCAATATTTGAGCAAGGTATAAATGGCCGAAGCAGCGGAACTTCTACGACGTGTCCCGCAATTCGCGGACGTACCCAGCGACCAGATCGAATGGTTCCTCAGCCAATCGCAAGAGTTGCAGGTCAAAGCCGGAGATGTGTATTCGCGCCAGGGCGCGCCTGCCGATGCCATGTATGTGCTGCTCGAGGGGGAGTTTCAGTGGCGCGGCGAAATTTCGGGGGAAAGCATTGTGCTAAACGGCAAGGGGGGCGAAGTCACAGGACTCCTGCCGTTTTCCAGAATGAAAACCTTCGGGCTGAGCGGCCGAGCGATAACGGATGGGCGCGTCTTGCGATTTCCTGCCACCCAGTTTCCGTCGCTCTTGCAGAAAATGCCAGAGCTAGTCTCGCGTTTGGTGGGCTTGATGTCGGACAGGATCCGCGAAGTGACCCGGATGGAACAACAACGGGACCGGCTCGCTGCTTTGGGCAAACTTTCAGCGGGGCTGGCGCATGAGCTGAATAATCCGGCGTCGGCGGCGAAGCGCGCCACCAGCCAACTGCGCGATATTCTGAAGCGCGTGCGTGATGCCAGTCACGAGCTGGGACGGCGCGACTTGAGTCCTTCGCAAAAATCGGAGATAGAAAAGTTGGAAGCGTCGCTCACCAAGGTCGATGGACCGCCGCCGGACGCGCTGACGGCTAGCGCCCTCGAAGATCAGCTTGACTCATTGTTGCGCAGTCATGGGCAGAACGATCTGTGGCAGCTCGCCGCCGACCTGGCGCGCAGGAATTTTAAGCCGGAGGCGCTGGAGCATGTGTTTGCCACGCTGGATCCCGATAGCGCGAGGGCAGCATTGCTGAGAATTTCGGCGTCGGTCGAGATCGCCGACCTCCTGAACCAGATCGAGAGCAGCACGTCGAGGATTTCCGAACTGGTGGGCGCGATCAAGGAATACACCTTCATGGATCAGTCGCCGGTGCAGAACGTCGATATTGTGAAGACGCTGGAGACGACGCTTACGATCCTGAACCACAAGCTGAAACGGGGAGTTACGGTGCTGCGGGATTACCAGAAGATTCCGCTGCTGGTGAACTCGTTCGGCAGCGAGCTGAACCAGGTCTGGACCAACCTGATCGACAATGCGATTGACGCCATGGGTGGGCAAGGAGAGCTGCGAGTGCGGACCTATCGCGAGGATGATTGCGTGGTAGTGGAGATCCGCGACAACGGCCCCGGGATTTCACCGGAAGTTGAGCCCCACATTTTTGAACCATTCTTCACCACCAAGGGCGTGGGGGAGGGAACTGGCCTGGGCCTGGATACGGTACAGCGCATCGTTAAGAAACATCGTGGCAGTATTCAGGTGATCTCGGAACCTGGCAATACGCGTTTTCAGGTGTGGCTGCCGCTGGCGGAATCTTCAGGCTAGGACGAGTGAGACGCGCCCTATGGATGTCCACTTGATCGACGGAACCTACGAATTGTTCCGGTATTTTTTCGCTGTGCCCGGCGCGCAAGACATCAACGGCCAGGAAATCGGAGCCGTGCGCGGCGTTCTGGGCTCGGTTTTATCGATGATTGAACGGGGAGCGACTCATGTAGGAGTTGCAACCGACCATGTGGTGGAGTCGTTTCGCAACGACCTCTATGCCGGCTATAAGACCAGCGAAGGCGTTCCTCCGGAGCTGCTTTCGCAGTTTCCCATTCTCGAGGAAGCGCTCGCAGCCATGGGAGTGGTGGTGTGGCCGATGGTTGAGTTCGAGGCTGACGATGCGCTTGCGTCCGCCGCCGCGAAATCCGCTATGGATGCTGGCGTAAAGCAAGTTGTCATTTGTACGCCGGACAAAGATCTGGGTCAATGTGTTGTGGGCACTCGCGTGGTTCAACTGGACCGCAGACGCGACCTGGTGCGGGACGAGGCGGGAGTGGTGGCGAAGTTTGGCGTCAGCCCACGGTCGATTCCGGATTATCTCGCTGTGGTCGGCGACAGTGCCGACGGATTTCCCGGCGTGGCGGGATGGGGCCCGAAGGCTGCGGCGCTCGCTTTGTCGCAGTATCTCCATCTGGAGAACATCCCAAAGGATTGGCGGAAATGGCATCTCTCTATCGGCCGGGCGCGCGCTTTATCCGAATCGCTGTTCGGCGCCTGGACTGACGCGCTGCTGTTTCGCACACTAGCGACCCTGCGAACCGACGTGCCAGTTTTTGATACGGTCGACGACCTTCGCTGGAAGGGGCCGAGTCCGACCTTTGCGGAATACACCCGCAAAATGATCTCGCCGGAGTTATTCCGCCGCGCAACCGAGGCAGCGTTGAGCCCAGCTCGAAGCACGATCGGTAAACCATTTTGAAGAACGGTTTTTTACGCGATGAACCTATGCGTTAAGCGCGAAGGGTTTACACGTGCAAAACGGTGTTGGTCGGACTTCCGAATCTTTTGTGTACCGAGTGGGTCTGAGGCGCAGTCGTGCAGCTTCCACGAATTGCCTGCTAATTCGTACTTCATCTGCTAATTGCCGAGGGAACAATCGTGTCGCTTTCTTTTCTTCTTGTAATCCATGAGGTAAAGCTCGCCTTCGGATCAACCCTGGAATTGAAGCTCTCCAAAATTAAGCGAAACCATGCAATCTTTTTTGCAACCTTCCGGGCTGGCCCGTTATCTATCCGTTCATCGAGTAACCAATAAAGTCCGCGGTGGAGTGTTCGTGATGGCAACCGCGCCGAAATTTCGTATCGATGTCGATATCCACAACCTGCTCACGCATCCTGCCAGTGAGCAGCCCAAGTCTGCGTTAGTCAAAGGGCTGACTCTACCGGATCCGATTTTTCCGCAATATCCGGAAAAGTTGAACGACCCCGGACCCGAAACGCCTCCTGAAAAACGCGACTGGTCGCTACCGCTTGTGTACCGCGCCATGCGGGGATGGCTCTTTCCCTACATCCGGTCTCGCGTGCTGCCAGGAGATTTTCATCCAATCACGGCCTACTTGTTCGTCGAGTACAAATGCAATCTCGACTGCTGGTATTGCTGGGCATTCAACAACCAAGTCAAAGGCATGACGGAGGACGTGGCGCGGCGCTCGATTGACTGGCTCTACGATCACGGCTGCCGGGTGCTGGCGCTGATGGGCGGCGAGCCGCTGCTTCGTCCTCAGTTCGCGCATAAAGTCGTGTACTACGCGGCCAAGAAGGGTTTCTGGATTTACATTGGAACCAACGCACGGCTCCTGCGCCCCGACGTCGCCGATCGCCTGGGGGACGCCGGCGCTGCCATCTTCAACTTTGCCGTTGATGCCTGGGACGAGAAGCCGAGCTTGCCGAAAGCGGTTGTTCCGGTTCGCAAGTATCTGGAGCATCTTTTGAAGAAGCAGCATGTGTACGGCTACATGGTGTTCTTCAATATGAATATCTGCCGGAACAATACGCATGACATTCGGCAGCTTACCGAATATGCGCGGGAGCACCGGATCGCGACCGACTATCACATCAACGAAACTCCCATGCTGGAGCAGGACGAGCATTTCAGGCATCTCAGCGATAATCCGACGTACATTCGTCCTGAAGATTGGCCGGAGATCGATTCCCTCATCGATTGGCTGATCGAGAAAAACAAGGCCGGTTATCAGATGGTGAATTCGGTGCAGCGCCTTCAGGAGATTAAGGCTTTTATCCGTATGGCCAGCGGCGCTGATCTGAAGCGCCTCGGCTGGAACGGCGACGGGACTGGAACGAATGGCAATGTCCGCAAGCAACTTGTCGGAACTCCTGGCATTGTGGAGGACGCCAACGGCGAACTGCACTTTGCCCAATGGAACTGCCGCGCCGGCCAGAATAACGTCATCATTCGGACCGATGGCAGTGTCGCGCCTTGTTTTCCGATGTACGCAGCCAGCTATGACTGGGGAAACATCGACGAGCACAAATTCGATTCCGATCAACTGGCCGGCATGAAGAAAACCTGCCAGCAGCATTGCTTCTCAACCCTCAACCACAATCTTGCTTACTGCTATAACGATGCGCGAGTGATCAAGTTTGTTTGGACCAATCTCGTAAAGAACCGGATGAAAGGTGGCGACGTCAGGAGTTTCGAAGATTGAACAAATGTGGAGAAGCGAATATTCGCGGTGAAAAATCATGTAAACGCTTCCTCGTTGGCCGTCTCCGCTTGAAGAGCTAAAAACCTGTGTAAAACATCCGTCTCTGATGGATGGATATTTAACCCGGCGCGAATGTCTGGTAGATACGGGCCCAAGTTAGCGCCGGACGCGGGGCCCGAAGTGGAGTGGAAATGCGGTTCAGAAGCAGATCTGAATTAAGCGGGAGAACTGCTTGTCACAGCACATCGCCATCCTGCCTCAGTTTCCATCCGTACAGTTGCAAAACCGTCCTCAACCAGTCCTGTCCACACTTGAATGCATATTAACGTCTACCGCCGGAGGGAGATATGGCGACGAATTTCGTCCAGATTGAGAATGACTCGGAAATCAAACAGCGCCTGGAAGCTGAGCGCACGCGCCTGCGCAAAATTGCCGGACTCGACAAGCCCACTCATTTCCATCGTCCCGTAGAGCGCGCGTTTACCGCCGAACAGCGGCCCCGTACGACAATTCTGTTCGGTGGGTTCACCTGGAAACATGAAGATTTGATTCGCGCAGTGTTTCAGGGCTGCGGCTATCGTTGCGAGAAGCTACCTGTGCCCGATGTGCCTGCTTTTCAGACGGGAAAGGAATTTGGAAACAACGGCCAGTGCAATCCGACTTACTTTACGGTTGGGAATCTGGTGCAGTATCTCCAGTTCCTCGAAAAAGAAGGCCTGACGCGGCAACAGATTCTCGACAATTACGTTTTCTTCACCGCCGGTTCTTGCGGCCCCTGCCGCTTTGGCATGTACGAGGCCGAGTATCGCTTTGCCCTTAAGAACGCGGGCTTCGACGGATTTCGGGTCCTCTTGTTCAAAGACAGCGACGGCATTAAGGCGGCATCGGGTGAGCCTGGACTGAAGTTCACGATCGACTTCGGTTTCGGCATGCTGAACGCCATGCATCTGGGCGATGTGATCAACGACCTCATCTATCAAATTCGTCCGTACGAAGTGAAGAAAGGCGAAACCGACCATGTCTTCCGTGAGATGGTAGGCGACCTTTGCGAGGATCTGCGGAACCGGAAGTCGTTCGAGATCGAAAAGGTTGCGCCCGAATGGGCCAAACCCAAGTTCGAGAGCAACAAGATCCTGCGAAATACGTTCAATGTTTTCGGCAAATGGCACGAGCACATGTGGGGCAAGGATTACCTGCATGCGCTGCGCGAGGCGCGGGAAACCATGGACTCGATCAAGGTCGATCGCACGCGCGTGAAACCGCTGGTGAAAATTACGGGCGAATTCTGGGCGCAACTCACCGAAGGCGACGGCAACTTCCACATGTTCGAGTTCCTGGAGCGCGAAGGCGCGCAGGTGCTGGTTGAGCCGATTGCCACATGGGTCGCCTATCTGATGTATCAGGCCAAGGCGCACGCGAAGGCGAAGTGGCCTGTAAATCGTCCGCACCGCAATCCTGAATGGTACGAAATGAATAAGCAGTTTGCGAACTACATTGGCCTGCGCAAGAAACTGTGGGGAATCGGAGCCGGGCAGCGCGTGTGGAACTTTTTCTACCACCGCACGGCAAAGCATATGGGAGGAATCACTCACCACTTGGTGCCGCAGACGGAACTGGCGGAGCTGGCCAACCCTTTCTACAACCAGTTTGCCCGGGGCGGAGAAGGACACCTGGAAGTCGGGAAGAACGTGTACTACACGGTACACAGGCTGTGCCACATGGTTCTGGCGCTGAAGCCGTTCGGATGCATGCCGTCGTCGCAATCCGATGGCGTGCAGTCGGCCGTCATCAACAAATTCAAGGACATGATCTTTTTACCCATCGAAACTTCGGGCGAAGGCGAAGTCAATGCCCACAGCCGTGTGCAGATGGCGCTGGGCGAGGCCAAAGTGAAGGCCAAAGCTGAGTTTGAGGAATGCCTGAAGTCCACCGGCAAGAGCATGGAGGAAATCCGCGAATACATCGACGAACATCCCGAACTCAAGCGGCCGTTCTATCACGTTCCGCATAAAGACGGAGTGGCCGGCACTGCGGCGCAATTTATCCTGCACGTTGGAAACCGGATCGATCGGGATACGCGATTGTGGAAACGCTCGCGCATGCGTGTCCAGGCAGTTCCGGCGACTTCCGGCGACTGATTTGCAAGGGCGCAGCCGTTTCGCTGCGCTCTCCGCAACCCCTAAATGGCACGACTTTGACACGTGCCGTCTCACGTTTAGAGAGAGGAATTCATGCACGATCACAAAGGTCTTGCCCTTATCCAGATCGCTCCGCTGGAACCCGCCGTTTCAATTCAGCAGAACAAACATGCCCGCAAGCCGGATGATCACAGCACCCAATTTCTGGTTGGGCTCGACGTGGGTTCTACCACGGTCAAAGCGGTGGTCGTCGATGCTGCCACCGACAAGGTGTTGTGGCAGGACTATCAGCGTCACGAAACCAAGCAACCGGAAAAGACGCTGGAGTTCTTGAAGCGGATCGAGACGGAGGTTGGCGTCACTCGGCACAACACGCGCATATTTCTTACGGGCTCCGGCGGCACGGGGATCGCGGACCAGATCGACGCGAAGTTCGTTCAAGAAGTCACGGCCGTTTCGCTAGCCGTCGAGAAGTTGCATCCTGAGGTGTATTCAGTCATTGAACTCGGGGGGCAGGACGCGAAGATCATCGTTTTCAAAGATGACGAGGAGACTGGGCGAAAGAAGAAAATTCCTTCCATGAACGACAAGTGCGCGGGCGGAACCGGCGCAGTCATCGACAAGATCAACGCCAAGCTGAAGATTCCTACCGAAGAGCTCGCCAGGCAGAAATATCACGGGATCAAGCTGCACAAAGTCGCCGGCAAGTGCGGGGTTTTCGCCGAAACCGATATCAATGGATTGCAGAAGGTTGGCACTCCTCCTGACGAGTTGATGGCATCGCTGTTTGAAGCTATCGTGCTGCAAAATCTGAGTGTTCTAACGCGGGGTAACACACTGCGCCCGCATGTCCTGCTGCTCGGCGGTCCAAATAGTTTCATCCGCGGAATGCGTGAGGCATGGCAGGCGAACATTCCACGCATGTGGCAAGAGCGCAAAGTTCAAATTCCGCAGGGCGCCAAGCCCGAAGATCTGATCAAGGTTCCTCAGAACGCGCAGTACTTCGCGGCGCTGGGTGCGGTTGAGTTTGGCCGCAGTGAAGATGACTCCGTGGGTTGTTATTGCGGCTACGAAAAGCTCGTTCATTACATCGAGTTCGGTCGCCAGGAAGAAAAGGCCAAATCGGGCGGCAGGGGATTGGTTGAAAAGCCCGGCGAACTCGACGTTTTCAAGGAAGCCTACCGCCCGAAGAAATTCACGCCAGCGGTGTTTGCGAAAAATAGCACCGTGGGCGGATTTATCGGCATTGACGGCGGCTCGACCTCCACCAAGGCCGTGCTGCTGAGTGAAAACGGCGACATCTTGTGCAAGTCGTATCAGCTCTCAAATGGAAACCCGATTCAAGACACAATTGAAATGTTTGAGAACCTGCGCACTCAGGTGGAGGCTCAAAACGCCAAGCTGGAAGTGCTGGGTGTGGCAACGACGGGCTACGCGAAGGACATTCTGAAAGACGTGCTGAAGGCCGACGTGGGGCTGGTGGAAACCGTCGCGCACACCGAGTCGGCGTTGAAGTTTTACGAGGACCCGCACGTGATTGTGGATGTCGGCGGCCAGGATATCAAGATCATCATCCTGCACAACGGCCGCGTGAAAGACTTCAAGCTGAACACTCAATGCTCGGCAGGCAACGGATATTTTTTGCAATCTACGGCGGAAGGGTTTGGGCTCAGCGTGAATCAATATGCGGACCTCGCGTTCTCCGCGCAGGCCATGCCGGTTTTCGGTTATGGTTGTGCTGTTTTCATGCAGTCCGACATTGTAAATTTCCAGCGCCAGGGTTGGCGGGCTGAAGAGATTCTCGCCGGTCTCGCGGCCGTGCTGCCGAAAAATGTTTTCCTTTATGTTGCCAGCATCCCAAACCTTGCGGCGTTGGGCTCGCGCTTTGTACTGCAAGGCGGAACGCAGAACAATCTGGCGGTGGTCAAGGCCGAGGTGGACTTTATCCGCAACAGTTTCCGCGCGACCGGCAAGCAGCCTGAAATCATCGTGCACCAGCACTGCGGTGAATCCGGCGCGATCGGCGCAGCGCAGGAGGCGTTGCGTTTATGGCGGAACGGCCAAACCACCACATTCATCGGCCTCGAGGCTGTGCGAAAGATTGAATATCGCAGCACGCGCAACGAGGATACGCGTTGCCACTTCTGCAAGAACGATTGCCTGCGCACGTTCATTGACATCCGCACCCAAGCCAAGAACGATCTCAGCTTCGTGCCCATCCAGAAGGTCACCAAGGTTCCGCTGATGCACGGGGAGCAGCGCCTGATCATGGCCACCTGCGAGAAGGGCACGGTGGAAGATGTGAATGACATGAAGGAGATCAAGGCCGGACTAGATTCGATCCGGGCGCAGCATCCGAATTTTGTGGACTACGCGTCGAAAGAGGTCTTCCGTCCCACGAATGCCAAGAGCGTCGCTGATCCCCTTCCTACGAAAGGTTGGGCCGGGTGGCGAAAGGGCGACAAAGAGCGCCGCGCCTTAATGGAAAACCGCCCGAAGATTCGCATCGGCATTCCGCGCGTATTGAACATTTATACCTACGCTCCGCTATTCAACGCATATTTCGAGAGCTTGGGCGTGCAGCCGGAAAACATTGTTTATTCCGATTACACCAGTTCGGAGCTTTATCGCGCGGGAGCCAGCCGCGGCGCCATCGACCCATGTTTCCCGGCGAAGATCGGAATCTCGCACGTCTACAACCTGATACAGGAGAAGCACCGCAAGAAGCCGCTAAACGCGATTTTCTTTCCGATGTATGACGTGCTGCATTCGCCGCTGGTGAAAATCGTCGGAGCAAATGCCTGTCCTACGGTGACGGCGACTCCGGAAACGGTGAAAGCGGCGTTCACGAAGGAGAACGACGTTTTCGCCGAGCACAATGTCAAATACATCGATCCGGTGCTCAATTTCGCCGACCGGAAGCTTTTTGCCCATCAGATGCTGCAAGCCTTGCAGCCTTTGCTTGGCCTCTCCCAGGAAGAAAATGATCGTGCGGTCGAGTCCGGATTCGAGGCATTGAAAGATTATGAGGACGGCATCCGACGTCGTGCGCGGCAGGTGCTTGACCAGTTGGAGCGGGAAGACCGCATCGGCATCGTCATGCTGGGGCGCCCCTATCATCACGATCCCGGGTTGAATCATGAAATTCTGGACGAGTTTCAGAAGCTCGGTTACCCAATCTTTTCGCAGAATACACTTCCACTCGATGAGGATCTATTGGAGCGGCTCTTCGGCGAGGAAGTTCGGGCAGGCATCGTCAGCAGTCCGCTCGATATTACCGACGCCTGGAAGAATTCATACTCTTGCAGCACGAACCATAAAGTGTGGGCGGCCAAATTCACGGCGCGGCATCCGAACCTGGTGGCGTTGGAAATATCGAGCTTCAAGTGCGGTCACGATGCACCCATCTACGGCGTGATCGAAGGCATTATCGAGCAATCGGGGACGCCTTATTTCTGCTTCAAGGATCTGGACGAGAACAAGCCGACCGGCTCGATCAGAATTCGCGTGGAAACCATCGACTATTTTCTGCGCCGCTATCGCGAGGAGGTTATTCGCAAGCGCAACGCCGAGCAGGAGATCGAGAAGCAACTCGCATCGCTCGAAATGCAGCTGCGTGGCGAGAATACGCGGATTGAAATCGTTCCTTCTGAGATCCGCCAGCCACTGGAGCCGGAAGCACAAGGAATGGCTGCCGACTAGAAATCAAGACAGTACTCTGGGTTGCCGAACCGCCCGACTGACTTACTGTTTGGTCAGGTGAACGAAGTCGCTCTTGAGGATGATGTACCCGTCTGAGTTGCCGCGCGCGGTGTGCTGAGCCTGAGCCGGACGCTAAAGCCGCGTGGTAAAATCCTAATGCACCCAAATAACCCAGCCGGCGTACGTCGGTTGCTACGAGTACTTGAAAACGTAATGTAGGCGCGTAGCTCAGTTGGTTAGAGCGCTACCTTGACACGGTAGAGGTCAGGAGTTCGAGTCTCCTCGTGCCTACCATTTTTTCTTCTTTTGTTTCTTCCAGCCTAGTTCTCTGCAACTCCGTGCAATCCTTGACCAGCTTCGCGCTGGTGCGACTGGGGCGGTTTGGTTATACTTCTCCGACCGCCGAGTGCTTTACGAGTAATGATCGACGATAAGCCATGACGGGAAAAGGTATGTTCGATCGGAAAAGGGAAAACGGAAATCGCCGATCGCGTTTGACGCGAATGGTGGGGTTCCTGATCCCTCTGCTGGCCCTCGGTTTCAATGGCACAGCGCAGACGTCTTTTGTCGCGCCTGCCGACCGTCCCGCACAGGATTACTTGATTTACGTAGTCTGTGAATCTGCCGACACCATTTTCCTGATTCGCTTTGGCCCGGGCGGCGCCCACATTGAAAACCAGACCCATACCGGACTGATGCCCATGGATTTGAATGGGCCGCACGGCATTGCGGTTTCTCCGGATAAGCAATATTTCTATGTTTCCGTGGGACACGGCCGGCCAGAGGGATCGGTCTGGAAGTACAAGGCAGCCGACGCCTCCGTGATCAAGTACACGAGCATTGGCATGTTCCCGGCCACAACCGACATTACTCCGGACGGCAGCTTCATTTATGTCGCGAATGCCAACTTTCATGGCGATATGGTTCCGTCGTCGATTTCGGTGGTCGCGACCGACCAGATGATCGAAGTGAAACGCATCCCAACGTGCACCATGCCACATGGGTCGCGTCTGAACCATGCGGGCACCAAGCATTACTCAGTTTGCATGATGGACGACATGCTGGTCGAGATCGACGCGAGAAAACTTGGAGTGGACCGTTATTTTATGCTGGCGCCGGGCAAGGAAATGGGAATGACCGGCCCGCCGTCTATCAATTCCGCGGGGGGAATGAGAATGGCCGAGCATAAGCCTTTGTGCACGCCCACTTGGGCGCAACCGTCGAATGACGGATCGGTCATCTACGTGGCCTGCAATCAATCGAGCGATATTGTTGCCATCAGCACCGATACCTGGACGATGTTGCGGCGATTTCCCGCGGGCGCCGGCGTTTACAATCTGGCGATGACTCGAGACGGGCGGTTGATTGCCACTAACAAACGGGGGCAGTCTGTCTCTATTTTCGATCCCGTCAGCGGGCATGAGTTAGCCATGATTCCGACAAAGAGAAAAATCGTTCACGGAGCAGTAGTTTCGCCGGACGATCGTTACGTTTTCGTCTCTGTCGAAGGCGTTGGCTCCGAACCGGGCACGGTCGAAGTGATCGACCTGGGCAGTTTAAAGACCGTTGCGACGGTCGACGTCGGCCCGCAGGCGGCCGGTATTGATTTCTGGAAGATGGAACCGAGCAAGCCGTAGCTGAAAACGCGCGTTGTAGGATGGCGCTCCACAATTTCGACAATTGATGTTCATGCCGGAGGGCAAATGTTCAGAGGGAAAATGTTCAAAAGCAGAGTGCTCGTCGTAGCCGTTGCAGGGATGATTACGACTTCGGCGCCGGCCGCATGGTCACAGGACACGGCTACAAAGTCGCAGGAATCGACTCCCAGCACCTCGGTGGCGCCCGCGAGCGTGGACATCACTCCCGGCACCCTCGACGTGCAGGTAGGGCAGAAAGTAAAGTTCAGCGCCGCTGCCAAAGACGCGGCAGGAAATTCCATCGACGAAAAGCCTTCGGCGTGGTTCGCCGCGCCATTCGATCTCGCCGGAGCTGACGAATCGGGCGAAGTGACGTTTCATGCACCGGGAGTCGTGACGGTAGGGGCGGTGATTGCCGGAAAGGCTGGCTACGCCACGGTCAACGTTGCCAACTCGAAAATCACGAGCATTGAGATCGAACCTCTTGCCCGCCCGGTTGTCGCGGGCAGCGGGGAAAAGCTTACCGTCATCGCGCGCATCTCCGACGGCAAGCCCCGAACAGATGCCGTGGTCAAGTGGACGTCAGACAAATCGGCGGTTGCCGGCGTAGACGCGGCCGGACTAGTGACTGGAGTCGCGCCCGGCAGCGCCACGATCAAAGCCACGTCTGACGGGGTAAGTGGCACGGTCAAAGTGGAAGTTGTGCGCGATGCCGTGCGCAAGCTGACCGTGAAACCCGCGTCCGCCGAAGCGCGCACCGGCGACGTGGTTCACTTCACGGCCAGCGCGGTCGATACCGGCGGAGCCTCAATGAAAGATCCGCCAGTGCGCTGGTCGATCAGTGGCGACGGCGCTGCTGTTTACGCGGATGGAGCCTTTGTGGCGGAAAAAGCCGGCACCTACGTAGTAACGGCCAGCAGCGGCCAGCACAGCGCGGCCATCTCGGTGGTGGTCCGGCCCCGCAATGTAGAACGCGATCTGGAAGTCGTGGCTCACGTGCCTATGCCGGACTTGCAGATGTCGGAGGAGTGGATCATCGGCCACCACGCCTATCTGGCCACCGTCGCCGATAAACTTTTCACGTACGACATCTCCGATCCCGCCAATCCCAAACTGCTCGACACGCTCAAGGTAGACGCCCGCCTGATCAACGACATCAGCACAACGCCGGATGAGAAGATCGGAGTGTTCACGCGCGAAGGAGCTTCCAATCGCAAGAACGGCATCGTTTTTCTAGACACCTCCGATGCGGCACACCTGAAAGTTCTTTCCGAATATACGGCGACCGTGACCGGCGGGGTTCATAGCGCGTACATCGATGGCCACTACGTTTACATCACCGATGATGCCACGGGCTCGCTGCGCGTGATCGATTTTCAGGATGCGAAACATCCCAGGGAAGTCGCTCGCTGGCAAACCGAGAACCCGACCGTCGTGACATTAAACACAGAAGAGGGGTCGATGACGAGCGGCCGTTATCTGCACGACTTGCAGGTGAAAGACGGACTCGCTTACCTCGCCTACTGGAGAGATGGATTGATCATCCTCGATGTGGGCAACGGGATGGCAGGCGGCAGTCCGGGGAATCCGAAACTGGTGAGCCAGTATCGATTCAACCATTACGAGCTATACGGCGACGGCTGGCTCGCGGGCACGCACAGCGTGTTCCGCTACAAAAATTATTTGTTTGTGGGCGACGAAGTGTTTCCCGCGATTTTTCATCTTCAGGATCGTGATCGCATTCCGGTGCGCGCAATCTGCCACGTGATGGACGTTTCCGATATCAAGCATCCGCGGGAGGTCGCGCAGTACGAAGTGCCGGAAGGCGGATCGCACAATTTCTGGGCCGCCAACGACATGCTGTACGAAGGCTATTACAGCGGCGGCGCGCGCGTTCTCGATATTTCTGGAGAACTCCGTGGCGATCTCTATCGCCAGGGCCGCGAAATTGCCCGCTTCTGGACCGGCGACAGCAAAGGCTTCCGGCCGAATCTGCCGTTCACCTGGGGAGGACAACCCTGCTCGGTGACTTGCGACAGCCCATTGCTCAACAGCTTGATGTACTTCAACGACATTCACTCAGGGCTGTGGATTACGAAGCTTGGCGAGGCGAAGTTTCAGGGATCAACCAGCGCTCCCGCCGTGCGAAAGGGCGAAAGAACCATACATTAACCCGACTTTAACTGAAGATCAGCGCTTGGTTTCGAGCGTTAACTTTGGATCACTTGACCTCGAAGGTGTAGGATCCCGATCCGACTCGGACTAGCAGAGATCCGTCCTCCGGCTGCACGTTTACGGCATTTCCATCCACGGTAACATGCGTTCCGGCAATCGCCGGCAAGTAGATTTTCGCGGAAGCATTGGCGGGTATCGTCACGCGCAGAGAGAATGGTCCGGAGGGCGTGCCGTTCCAGTCGCTGATAATCTTGCCGTAGACGGAATCATACTGCGCGCGCGCCGAGTTTATGCGCGCGTCCAAATGCGGACGGATGGCGATCTCCTTAAAGCCCGGCACATTCGTTTCCGTGTCGATCCCGGCGACCGCGCGGTAGACCCATGCCATCACCGACCCAAATGCGTAGTGATTGTAAGAGTTCATTGCCGGATCGCCGGTGTCCCCGTTCCATCGCTCCCACCAGGTGGTTGCGCCCTTGGAGAGCATGTAGCCCCAAGAGGGATAATCTGAGTTCAGCAATAGGCGATACGCGACGTCACTTCGTCCATGATCGGCGAGGGTGAAGAGCAAGAAGGGAGTGCCTAGAAATCCGGTCGAGAGATGCCAGTTTCGCGCCTCAATGTCGTCGACCAGTCGCTTGACCAGTAGAGGCTCGAGGGGTTTAGGCGCCATTCCCGTGTAGAGAGCAACCACATATGAAGTTTGCGTGCCGGTGCCGACCCCACCGTCTTCTGTAATGTACGCCTTCTGAAACGCAACGCGAATATTCTGCGCCAGGTCGTCATAGCGCCTGGCATCGGCATCTTTGCCGAGGCCGTGTGCCATCTGCGACATCATTTTCGCGATCAGCGCCCAGTATGCGGTTGCCAGCAGATCTTTATTAGTTCTGTCGTCGGGCGCGAGCCAATCGGCGTAATCAGGACCATCTCCGTTCTTGCGCAAAAAATCGGAATTGCTGCTCTGAATGAATTCCATCCAGCGCTGCATCGCATCCCAATTCTGCTCGATGATGGCCTTGTCTCCGTACTGCATCCACGTCGTCCATGGAATGATCACCCCGGCATCGCCCCAGCCTGGTGCGCCCACCCGGTCGCTGTCTGCTGGAGGATCGTCGGTCGCGTCGATCGTGGATGGCATGGTGTTTGGCGACACATTGGAGAATGCGCCTTGCCGATTTTGCGCGTCGGCGATGTCTTGTGCGAACTTCTGGGAGAATGCAGCGATGTCGAAGTTGTAGGTCCCAGTCCGCCAGAAGACTCCCGCGTCGCCCATCCAACCCAGCCGTTCATCGCGCTGCGGACAGTCGGTAGGCACGCTCAGGAAATTTCCCCGCTGGCCCCAGATGCCAATCGACCACATCCGGTTCACCAGTTCGCTCGAAGTAGTGAGCTTGGCCGCAGGGTCTCCGCTCAAGCTGCTAACCACTTCGCCTTGAATCGAATCGAGTGTGGGAGTTCCCGGGTAGCCGGTCACCTCAACATAGCGGAAGCCATGGAAAGTAAAATGTGGGCTAAAAGTTTCTTCGCCGCCGCCTCGCAGAATGTACCAATCGGTGGCGTCCGCATTCCGCAGATTGGCGGTGTAGATGGTCGAGTCGGCATTCAGAATCTCGGCAAAGCGCAGTCGTACTCGAGTCCCCACTTTACCGTTTACTTTCAGTTTCGCCCATCCCACCATGTTCTGGCCCATGTCGAAAATGAACGTGCCGGTAGCCGGCTGCGATATTTGTTTCGGGGCCAAGGTAGCGACGATTTGAGCCGGCGAGTCGATCTGGCTGGTAATCGCGATCGGCGGCGCATCGGAAACGGCCGCGGCAGTCCAGCGCGCATCGTCGAATCCGGCCTTGTCCCATCCCTGCTGTTCCAGGCGCGCGTCGTAGACTTCACCGGCGTAAAGGTCCGATCGAACGATGGGCGATGCAGCAGCTTTCCATGATCCATCGGTCACAATCGACTCATGGCTGCCGTCGGAATAGTTGATCTCTAGCTGAGCCTGAAAGCGTAGCGGAGGCGCAAAAAAATGCGTTCCTACCCACGTGAGCGGGCTGCCGTACCAACCGTCTCCGAGCAGCGCTCCAATCGCATTCTCGCCGTTCGCCAATTGAGTGGTGACATCGTAGGTCCGGTAGAGTACGCGTTTGCGGTAGTCGGTAAATTCAGGCGTGAGAACGCTCTGGTCAACGGTATTGCCGTTCAGGAAGATGCGGTAACTTCCGAGCGCCGTCGCGTATAGTCTCGCGCTGCGAATGTTCTTCGCGATTGAGAAATTTCGCCGCAGGTATGCCGCCGGCTGCGGCAAGGGTCCAGAATCTCCAAGGCGCTTGTCCGTCAAATCGCTCATGGCTTCGACGCTGTACCAACGATTCGAATTTTCGAGCTTGGCCTGCCAGTGGCCATCGGTAGGGATGCGCTTCACCGAACCATTGCGCAAAGTGATCTTCACCAGGCCTGCGAGCGCAGCTATGGTGGTTTTCGCGCCTTGGTTCGGAGCCCACTGCGGTGCATCCGGCGCGGAGAATTTGATTTCGATCAAGTTCTTGCCCATGACCAGTGGATCGGTAATTTCCCGCCGATCGAAAGCGTTCCACTCCCGTTTTCCACCGACCTCGTGGCCATTAACCAAGGCGGTGAAACTGCCTCGTGCAGCGACGAACAGAGCCGCCTCGCGCGGCTTTTCAGAAAGCCGCACTGTGACTCGAAAAGACGCGGCTGTCTTTGGGACGGCTGCCAGCGCATCTTGCCCCTTGACCCAAATCCAGCGAATGCCCTGTCCGTCGAGCGGATCGTCTGGATTTTTCCAGCGAATCCACTTGGCGGCCCAATCGGTGGGCTGAAGCAGGCCCATCTCCCACCATGCGATCTCAGTTGATTCGGAGACTTGTCCTGTCGTATCCCATACGCGGACTTTCCAGTAGTAGCGTCGGCGCGATTGGGGAACCGGTCCCGCGTAGACGATGCCTACCGATGCATCCGAAACGATCTTGCCGCTATCCCATACATCGGCAATGTCGGAACGTAACTGCTCGGGTGTGCTCGACACAGAAATCTGGAACGCTGCCTGTTTCCAGTCGCGTTCGGCGCTATCGCTTTGCCAGGAGAGATGAGGCGCAACCTGGTCGATGCCCAATGGATTCACGCGATACTCGCAACGCAAATGCACCGGGGCAGCCGACGCGGTGGCGAGTAGCGTTGCAATCGCTATGGCCAATCGAAATATCGGGTTCCGATTCACGTATGCGCTCCGACAGCGAAACGTCTCGACGAGCTGCCAGTCTTGCTCGCGACAAACCGGCATGGTTTCACCCCGTGCGCTCGTGTGTCAACCATCGGTCCTTCAGTTCCGACATCTTTCTATTTGGACCTTGTACGTCGTCAGCATTATCATCTTCAACGCGTGAATATTTCGCGAGTCGTCAACATCGAGGATCTGCGCCGCATGGCACAGCGCCGACTCCCCAAGTCGGTATTCGACTACTTGGATGGCGGCGCTGAGGGCGAGCTTACTCTGGCGGAAAACTGCCGCGCCTTTCGCGACGTTCTATTTCGTCCGCGCGGCGCAGTGGCCGTTGGCGATTGCGATTTAAAGACCCGCGTTCTGGGTCACGAACTTTCTTTTCCTGCCATGCTGGCCCCGGTGGGCTACAGTCGCCTGATGCACCCTGACGGTGAAGTGGGCGCAGCGCGTGAAGCGGGAAAGGCAGGCACGGGATATATCCTCTCGACGATATCCGGTCACAAGCTAGAGAACGTAAAGGCAGCTTCACAAGGTCCGGTTTTTTTCCAGTTGTATCTGATGGGTGGACGCGAGGCGGCTGAGGGTTCGATCGACCGGGCTCGCCGCGCGGGATTTTCCGCGTTGGTGATCACTGTGGATACGCCTGTCGCTGGGTTGAGAGAACGCGATCCGCGCAATGGCATGAAGGAATTGTTGAGTAATTCTCTCTTCGCGAAAATTCCTTACCTGCCTAACTTCCTGATTCATCCCGGCTGGCTGGCCGGATTTCTGCTCGACGGTGGCGTGCCTAATCTCGAGAACGTTGTGATTCCGGGTAAAGGTCCATTGCCACTGGTCGATGTTGCGGCAGCTCTGGCCGACGCAACTGTGACTTGGGAAGACTTGCGCTGGATCCGCGAGGCCTGGACCGGACCGATCATCGTCAAGGGACTGCTAAGGGGCGACGATGCCAGGCGTGCCGTCGACGAAGGCGCGGCGGCGGTCGTGGTGTCGAATCATGGAGGCCGTCAGCTCGATTCCGTTGCTCCCACCCTGCGAGCGCTTCCTGAACTGGTCGCCGCCGTAAACGGTCAGGCCGAAGTTCTCATGGATGGCGGTGTGCGCCGCGGAAGCGACATCGTTAAGGCGCTCTGTCTGGGCGCACGCGCCGTTCTGGTTGGGCGAGCTTATGCCTACGGCCTCGCTGCGGCCGGGCCCGCGGGAGTGGCGCGGGCTTTGTCGATTTTGCGCTCTGACGTGGAGCGCACGCTGCGACTGCTCGGCTGTGCCTCAGTGAACGCGCTCGATCGCTCGTACGTTGAAGTGCCTTCCAGTTGGCCGGAAGGATGAAGGGAGAATTTATCCAGATGAATACTCGAAGGCAATTTCTACGACAAGCAGTGACGATGCTCTCTTCATCTACTCTGGCGCCGCTGGTCTGGGGCCAGATGAAAGCCGATACGAAAGCGTCAGACGCAAAACCCAGCAAGATTCCGCTGGCATTCTCTACGCTGGGTTGCCCGGCTTGGGAGTGGAACAAGATTCTGGAGTTCGCCGCGCAGCACGGATTCGCTGCCATCGAACTGCGCGGTCTCGAAGGCAACCTGGATTTGCCTTCGCATCCGATCTTCGCCGCCGATCGCATCGAGCAGACCATGAAAGAAATTCGCGCCAGCGGCTTGAAAATCGCTCACGTCAGTAGCTCTGCGCAAATGTACCTTGAGGATCCGGCGAAACGCGCCAAGCAATTGGCCGATGCCCGGCGTTTTATCGATCTCGCGGCAAGGCTCGAAGCGCCATACGTGCGCGTGTTTGGCGGGAAGGCCGATTCCGATAAGAGTTCTGCTCCCAGCGAAGAGATCAAGGCCCGCGTCGCCGCCGGCTTGCGCGAGCTCGGGCAATACGCCGGCCCGCATAACGTAACTGTCATGATCGAATCGCACGATCACTTCACAGCATCGGCGACTTTGAAGAGCGTATTGCAGTCGGCCGATTCCGAACACGTCGCCCTGCTATGGGACGCGCACCATACCTTCGCCACCTCCAATGAAGATCCGGAATACACCGTCAAGCAATTGGGCCCCTGGATTCGCCATACCCATTTGAAAGATTCCGTCGGCACCGGAGAAGACCGTAAGTATGTGCTCACCGGTCGCGGCAATGTCCCGATCCAGCGCCAGATCGAGGCTCTGCGATCGATTGGATATAAAGGCTTCTACTGTTTCGAGTGGGAAAAACTATGGCATCCGGACATTGCAGATCCTGAAATCGCCATAGCCGACTACGCGCGAGTAGTCGGGCAATGCCTGGGAGATGCGCGCGCCTGCGGGTTGATGTAGAAGTGGCCGCTCGGACGCCGTTCGGCTCAGTCGGTGCGACCTGAATCCTTACGCCCGAGCGGGCTCGCTGTCCGCGATCATCTCGCTTTGCGAGTCCCAGAACACTTTCTTGCCCGTCCAATACGATTGCGCCGCCATCATGCAGGCCACAGAATGAGAGAATCCTTCACGCACTGAAGCGTGGGGTTGCTGCCGCGATCGGATGCACTCAAACCAGTTTGCCATGTGTTCTAAAGATAAGTCGTCAATACCCAGTGGCGGCAGTTTCGTCTCTCCCGGCAGCATCACGTATCTGGATTCGCGCTTCTGGTCAATGTCGGCGTCGTCTTCGTGGGTTCCTTTTTCTTCGATCACCTGATAACGCGGGCTGCCCTCGCCGCCGTGATTGATCAAGCTGGCCTTCTTTCCCATGTAGCGGGTAAAGCTGGGGGCATCGTTGCCAAAACTGGTGGAATAGCTGACCAGGAAACCTTTCGGATATTCCAACAGAGTCTGAAACGTGTCCGCAGTTTCGCGCCCATCGTGCCAGGCAAACACTCCGCCTTGCGAAACAACTGATGTGGGAAAGTGGTCGTCCATGAACCAGTGCACCATGTCGATTGCGTGGCTCATCCACTGGTCGGGAATGCCGCTGGAGAAGTCGCGATAAAGCCGAAACTCGAAATACATTTGCGGATCAAACGGCCGCGCCGGCTTCGTCATCAGCCACTTGCTCCAGTCGGTGTCTTGCTCGCGAATCTGCTTCACCTCCGGCCGCCCACGCCATCGCGGTCCGTGATAATTCCACACCACTTCCACCTTGCTGACATCTCCAAGATCGCCGCTGCGCGCGACTCTTTGCGCCGCCTGCGGGTAGGGCTCGCTGCGATGCTGCGTACCGACCTGCACAATGCTTTTACTTTGCAGCACCGCGTCGCGCGCCGCCTTCGCTTCGCTCAATACGTTCCCCATCGGCTTTTCGACGTACACATCCTTGCCCGCCTCGACCGCCATTTTCAACAGCGGAGAATGCGAATGCTCCGGTGTTGAGATCAGCACGGCATCGACATCCTTCATCGCGAGCAGTTCTTCGGCGTGCTGCACGGTCCGCGGAGCGCGGCCGTAATAGCCTTCATTCGTCGCGGCCGCCTTCGCGCGATTTACCTTCCAGAGGTCGCAGACCGCCGTCATCTCAACGTTGTGACTGGATTTCAATTTCGACGCGATCAAATCGAGATCGCCGCCACGGCTTCCAATCCCAATATGCCCCAGAGAAATGCGATCGTTCGCGCCCGCGATGTTGTCGTACGACAAAGCCGTGCGCGGCAGTACCACGCCCCCAGCGATGACTGCGGCGGATTTTTCCAGAAATGCCCGACGGTTCATCTGCGACGACCCGCTCATGTTGTTCTCCGGTTCACGAATCGTTTCACGAAAGCTACGACTTGATCGTCTTCGAAGCTTCGTCCCAGGTGACCGGCTTCTGCCGGAAATAGGACTCGTTCGCCATGTGGCATGCGACAGCCGCATGGTTGCCGAAAACCGCGTCTTCGGTTACCGGCTTGCGCGACTTCACCGACTGGAAGAACACATTCAAGTGCGGCCGCATATCATCCCAGTCGTGGCCCTTGTAAACTGTGTCTTCGTGGAGGGGTTCTTTTCCCAGTGGCGGATCGTGTTCCGCATGCCACTGTTTCACATATTCCTCGCGCATCTTTGCCGGGAAGCTGAAGCTGTAGTAGCTCGGATCCATGTCGATGCCCGTCTGTGGAGAATAGCGTAGATCGTTTTCGGCTGCATCGAGCAGTCCCTTTGGCCCCATAAACCGCGCCAGTTCCGGTGTTTCGGCCCCCAGGTCGAGGCGTACGTACACAGGAATTCCGTGGTAATCGAACAGCACCGTATGAAAGTCCGGCATGTCGCGCCCATCTTTGAAGCGGAAAATGCCGCCCATCGCAGTCGCCGACTTGGGAACTTCATTCCATCCCAGCGTGACCAGCATTCCGCTGATCAAGTGCACCATCAAATCGCCGGCAACGCCTGTGCCATAGTTTCTCCAACAGCGCCAGCGTGCGAAATGGTACTTGTTGAACGGAACCTTGGGAGCGTCGTTCAGCCACGTGTCCCAGTCGAGCGTCTCCGGAGAAAGATCGGGCGGCGGCGGATATTCCCACGCGCCGGTGGGATCATTACGCCCGAGCGTGAGTTCGACCATCTCGATGTCGCCGATCGCTCCGCCGGTATAGAGTTCATGGGCCTTGGCACAGAGCACGGAACTCACGCGCTGCGAGCCAATCTGCACCACGCGATTAT
This sequence comes from Candidatus Sulfotelmatobacter sp., assembly GCA_036500765.1. Taxonomy (NCBI): domain Bacteria; kingdom Pseudomonadati; phylum Acidobacteriota; class Terriglobia; order Terriglobales; family Candidatus Korobacteraceae; genus Candidatus Sulfotelmatobacter; species Candidatus Sulfotelmatobacter sp. The sequence goes on along the minus strand of DASYBM010000009.1, from coordinate 117,546 downwards.
TTTTCTGCGCGGCCTCCACCATAGCTAGGCCATCGGCCACATTGTGCGACATCGGCTTCTCGCAATAAATATCCTTGCCCGCGTTGCAGGCATCGACCACAACGCGCCGATGCCAATGGTCCGGCACGGCGGCCACGATGCAGTCGATATCTTTGCGATCGAGCAATTCCTGATAGTGCCGCGAGGCGGGCAAGCTGGGATTGGCGGTGATCTCCCTGGCCAGCGTGTGTCGCCCGTCATAGAGATCGGCCGCGCCCACGCACTCTACGCCGGGAATCGTAATCGCCCCGGCCAGCAGGCCGGAACCTTGCATTCCGATTCCGATCATGCCAAATCGCACGCGATCGCTCGGCGCCATGGATCGTGGAAATGGCTGGGCTTCGAGTTGCACCGTCTTCGAAATCAGCAAGCCACCGGCTGCTGCTGCACTTCCTTGCAAGAATGCCCGCCGCGAAACCCTATGCTTCATACGAATCCTCCGCCTGAGTTGACTGCGACATCGAATTGAATACGATTGCTTTGGTTTGGCTTGTGAATCTTCCCATCCTTCGTGTTCGACGAAAATGTTCGAAAGAGCCAGCCTTACTTCTTTAGCGCTTTGATCGCCACTTCTTTAAAGAACACGATGTCGTTGTCACTATGATTCTGCAGGCCCATATAACCGAAATCCGGCCGCGGACCACGCTGTGGCTCGAAATCAAATTTGCGATCGGGCACAGGTTCGCCGTCTTTATAGTCCGTGATTTTCACGCCATTCAGCATCACGATCGTGCGCGGTCCGTCGAGCGTAATCTCCATCGTGTTCCACTCCGGGCCCGGCTTCCACGCATTCTTCACCAGCGGCTTGGTCAGCGAGTAAAGCATTCCGGTCTCATGGTACTCATCCTCGCCCGAGGTATCGGGATGGTTGTCGATCTGCACTTCGAATCCGTAGTGCACCGGCATCCACTCTTCCCGAGGCTCTAGCGGAATGCGAATGAACACTCCCGAGTTGTCGTTGACGTCGCGCATCTTATAGACGACATGGATGACGCAGTTGCCGATCTTTCCGCCCGTCCAATAAAGCAAGCCCATGCCGCCGTGAGTGTGGATCAGTCCATCTTCCACGGTGTCTCCACCCGGGCCGACATGCTTCCACCCAGTCAAATCTTTGCCGTTGAAAAGCTGCATCCACTTGCCGGGATCGCCATTGCAGGCGTTCTGATCTTCGTCGCGGGCAAAGGAGAGCGTTACCAGCGCGGCATACACAAAAATCCAGATAGTGAATCGTTTCAGCATTGGGAATCTCCCCGACTATTTCTTAGCAGTTAAGATTGGACAACCCACCATACTCGCACCCGCGTAAGGAATCAAATCGGCCCGTGAGGATTTCATTCTGACGATTCGCTCGGACCAAGAAAATGGCGCCTCACCCGAAGGCGAGACGCCAAATTGTTTACGTGAGAGGCGGCTCTAGTCCGTGTCCCGCACTTGCTCCTCGCGGTTGAACATGCCCCGGCTATATGTACCCGCGCCAGCCCCAGAACCACCCTCCGCCTCGCGCTTTTTCTGCCATTCGGCTTCGGTCAGCACCGAGATGCTCTCCGCTTTCTTCTTTTTTAGTCCGGCGTTAATTGCAGCCAGTTCTTTCTGCGTGAGTTTCTGGAAGTCGTTGATCACATCTTCCAGTTCGTGCGCCAGAGAGTCGGCGCGCGCCGCCTGATAATCGGCCGGCCTTCCTTCATAACCGTTGACCTGGCCGTAGAGTTGTCCCAGGTGCTCGCGAATGCGTTCCTCTCCGGTGATCATCCCTCCTTCTTTCGTAGCGACTATCTTCCCGCGCAATGTGTCACACTCGGCTGCCAGATCCTGCAACTGCTTGCGTAACGGATCTTTTTCTCCCAACTTAGCCGCCCTCGCGTTGGCCGCATCGCGCACTCCCATAATCGCCTCTACCGCGAACGTCATGTGCTCCAGCGTTTTGTAAACTTTCATCGTCAAATCAAATTGTGCCTTCCGGTCTTCCAGGGAAAACTTTGCCCGGGGATCGAGCGCCACGTTCAGCGTCTCGGTATAAACGTTGTCCCCCTTCGTCATCTTCACGGTATAGGTTCCCGGCAACACGCGCGGGCCCTGGACTGCTTCGCCCAGAACCGTCGCCGCCGGTGTGACCGCGGGTGCCTTCACGCGCATCGACCAACTCGCCCGATTTAGACCGCGGTGCTTGCTCCCGGCGATGCTGTCGACAACCTTGCCGTTCGAGTCCAAAATCTCAATCTTCAAGTCGCCGAAGATGTGACGGCTACGCTGATAATAAGTAATCTGTGCTTCTCCTGGCCGGCTCCGCCCTGTGAAAGTTTCATCCCCTTCCGGCCAGCCGCCGTAGACATCGAAATATTGCACGGCCTTGTTTGGAATCAGCGCCGCCTCTTTTGACATCAGGTCCGGGGTCAAAGCCCGCAGCGGCGAAATGTCATCGATGATCCAGATTCCTCGCCCGTGCGTCCCCAGCACCAGATCGCTCTCCCGCGCTTGTACCGCGATGTCGTCCACCGGCACGGCAGGGAAGTTACTGCCCTTGTATTGTGCCCAGTGTTGTCCGCCATCATTCGAAATCCAGAAACCGAATTCAGTTCCCAGGAAAAGCAGATTCGGTTTTACCGAATCTTCCTTGATCACGTGCGCGAATCCGACGACGCCGCTTTCTTGCAGCGGAAGCGCCGCCCACGTCTTGCCGTAGTCGGTGGTCTTATACGCGTACGGCTTCATATCGCCAAATGTATGTCGGTCAAACGTTGCGTACGCGGTAGCTTCGTCGTAGCGGCTTGCTTCCACCGTCGAGACCCATGAATTTTTTCCCAGCCCGCTGATGTTACCTACGACGTTGGTCCAACTCTTGGCGCCGTCGCGTGTGATTTGCAGGTTGCCATCGTCGGTGCCGGCCCAAATAATCTGCCCGTTCTTCGGCGACTCCGAAATCGAGAAAATCGTGGTATGCATTTCCGCCGACGAATTGTCCACGGTCACGCCGCCGGATTCTTCCTGCTTCTGCTTTTCCGGATCGTTCGTAGTCAGGTCCGGCGAAATGCGATCCCACGACTGCCCGTGATCGCGCGAGCGAAAAAGGAATTGCGCTCCAATGTAGATCGTCCCCTTCTCGTTCGGGCTCAGGTGAACCGGCGTGTTCCAGTTGAAGCGAAGTTTCTTCTCGCCATAATTGGGCAGCGGCACGATCTCGCGAGCCTCGTGGGTCCAGCGGTTGATGCGGCCGAGTTCTCCGCCCTGCGATTCCGCATAGATGTAGTCGGGATCGCTCGGATCCTCGAACATCCAGAATCCGTCTCCCCCGAACATGCTCTCCCAACGCGAATTCGAAACTCCACCCGGATACGAAGAGTCCGCCACCCATGTGCTGTTGTCTTGCAGTCCGCCGTAGACGTGATAGGGATCGGAGTTGTCGGTGCTGACGTGGTAGAACTGCGAAATCGGCAGATTCATCTGGTGTTTCCAGCGATTGCCGCCATCTTCGCTCCGCCACAACCCCCCGTCGTCGCCGGCGATCACGATGTTCGGATTTTTGGGATTGATCCACACATCGTGGAAATCGCCGTGCGCGCCGCCGGAAACCACGTTGAACGTTTTGCCGCCGTCGGTGCTGTAGAGCAGGATGAGGTCGGGCTTGAAAATCTTGTTCTCATCTTTAGGATCAACGATCAAATTGCCGAAATAAAATGGACGCCACACCATGTAGTTGCTGGCGTCAAGTTTCGTCCAACTCGCGCCGGCGTCGTCGGAACGATAAAGACCCCGGCCTTTCTCCGCTTCGATATTGGCGTATACCACCTGCGGCTTCGACGGCGCGACCGCAATCGCAACGCGTCCCCAGGGCTTGGCCGGCAGACCCTTCGCGTTGCTGTCGTTCACTTCAGTCCAGTGGTCGCCGCCGTCGGTCGACTTGAAAAGTCCACTGCCCGGCCCTCCCGAGCGGAACGTCCAGCCCTGACGCCGGAAGTCCCACATCGATGCGAAAATTGTCTTCGGCTCCTGGCGGCTCATTGCGAGCAATGCGCAGCCCGACGAACCATTCGCCCCGGCGAGAACTTTTTTCCAGCTCTTGCCGCCGTCGGTCGTCTTGTAGACTCCGCGCTCGTCGTTATCGTCCCAGAGATGCCCGCTCGCGCACACCAGCACATTATTTCCATCGTTCGGATCGACCAAAATCTTCGCGATGTGCTCGCTGTCCTTAAGTCCAACGTTAGTCCAGTTCTCGCCGCTGTCGGTCGACTTGTACACGCCATTTCCCACCGACACGCTGTTGCGCATCCAGGCCTCGCCCGAGCCGACCCACACCGTCTTCGGATTGGAGGGATCAATCGCCACCGCACCAATCGACTGCACGCTCTCGCGGTCGAAGACCGACTTGTAGGTCGTGCCGCCATTGACCGACTTCCACACTCCGCCGCTGGCAGCGCCCACAAAGACGGTGATGCGCCCGTCCTGCTCAATCGCGTCGAGGGCCGCCACTCGCCCGCTCATCGCGGCGGAACCAATGTTGCGCGCCGGTAGTCCCGACACCGTCGCCGCATCGTAGCGGAGAGGAGCTTGGGCCTGCAAAACCCCACTTGGCAAAACTCCGGCTAGCACAGTCACTGCCCAAAAAAGGTTGACGGATGCTCTCATATCTACAAGTCCCTTTCGACGCGAACGATTTTCGTTGCAGCCTTCAACCTCGGGAATCGCCGATTTCATCAGTGAATCCCCACTATCCCCGACTTCTTCTCCTCGGTTTTCAGCGATGCCGGCACGCTAAAATCCCTGGGATCGATCGGCACATTCACTTCAATCTTCTCGATCGTCGTGGTCTGTTGCGCCGGATTCGCCTTCGATCCCTGCGAAATCGAGAACGGGTACATCACTCCCGCCACCGGCTTGTATGAGCCCATCTCCATCACGCTCTCGCGCACCGATCCGCGGATGAACTCCTGCACTTCCTTCCGAATCTCGAGATAAGTGTCGGGATCGAGATAGTAGTAGATGATATCGCCATCCTTCAGCGTAACTTTCAGGCGAAGGGCGTCGTCGCCGTCGACGACGTCGTGACCCAGAAACTCCACGGTGTTGCCCTTTTCTTTGTAGTCCACGAGCGGCCCGTCGAAATCGGCGTCCAGCAGCAGATCCCGCAGATCGTCCTCCCCCATGAACTCAGGATCTTTATGTCCGCCGAAGGGCTGAATCTGCCAGCCGGTCGTACCGTCATAGGCGGTCACCGCGGTCATTCCCTGCAACGAGAAAGTTTCGCGCACCAGGTTCGGCCGCTGATTTTCCTGGCCCATGACCGCAGTGAAGCCGCCGCCGCCGGTAAGTTTCCCCGTCATTCGAACCGACTTGATCGCCTTGATCTTGTCGATCCCGCCCTTCGCTTCAATGTTTTTGTTGACGAGTTCCTCGGCCGTCTGCGAATAAGCCAAAATACTCAGACATGACACCGCCGCCAGCACAATCACCGCGTGACGCATAGGAGACCGCTCCTGAATAGAACTTTTTCTTGGGAATTAAAGACGAACAGTACTCTACCCGGTAGTAGACGTACTTGCCAAGCCCAGGTGAGCGATTGTCCTTATGGAACGACGGACGCTTCGTCCGTCCCGCCAACGCGAAGTGAGGCAGAGCTATCCAAGCCTGGCCGACAAGAAAAGGCCGCCGGAACGCGGCACCCTCACATCGCCGCCGGATCGGAAATCAATCCCATCTCCCGATAAATCGGCCGCATCACCGCCCTGATTTTCGGCCGCTCGACGGCGAACCACAACGACCCCGCGAGGCAGAATGCGCCCGTGACCATGACTGTAAATGGCGCGCCGATCCGGTGAGCCAGTGCGCCCGCAAACAGGCTGCCGAAGGGCGCCGCGCCGAAAAAAGCCATCGTGTAATAACTCATCACGCGCGCCCGCTTGTCTTCCGTCACGAGCGACTGGATGATCGTATTACTCGCCGCCGCGCACTGCATAAGGCCGAAACCCACCAGGGCCATCAATATTAACGACAGCCAAAGCGTATGCGACGCGCCAAACAGAATCAGCGCTCCTCCCAGCATCGCAGACGCAATCTGCACCATGCGGGTCAGGCCGCGGACCGATTTGCGCGCGGCCAGCGATAGCCCCGACGCCAGCGCTCCGATACCGGAAGCCCCCGTCAACCATCCCAAAGTATGGGCTCCGCCGTGCAGCACCTGGCCAGCAAAAATCGGCAGCAGCACAGCATAAGGCCAACCCATCAGACTGATTAACGCAAACAGCAAAAGGATTGTGCGGATCGGGCGAAAGCCTCGCACATAGTCCCAACCTTCGCGCATTTGTTCGAGCATGCTCGTGGCATGGGGGCGTATGTCCATGGGCGTAATTCGCATCATCAGCAGGGAAGCGACGACTGCAAAATAACTGACGCCATCGATCAGGAAGCACCAGCCTTCGCCGGCGGCCGCGATCACCAATCCCGCGATGGCCGGGCCAATCAGCCGCGCACCATTCGCCATCGAAGAGTTGATGGCGATGGCATTGCTCAAGTCGTTCCGATCCTCCACCATTTGCACGAGAAACGATTGCCGCCCCGGCATGTCGAATGCATTGATAAGCCCTTGAAAGGCGCTGAGAGCGATGATTTCCCAGAGATTGATGACGTGCGCCAGAGTGAGCGCGGCTAAGGCCAGTGACTGGATAGCCGCCAGAGCCTGAGTCCATACCAGCAGCTTGCGGCGGTTCAATCGCTCAACCCAGACTCCGGCAAACGGCCCCAGTAGAAACGAAACAATCTGCCCGGAAAATCCTACGACGCCCAGCAGCAGCGCCGAATGCGTCATCCGGTAAACGAGCCAACTCGTCGCCAGCCGCGTCATCCAAGTGCCGATTACCGAGGTGCCCTGGCCGAAGAAAAAAAGTCTGAAGTTGCGGTGCCGCAGCGCTCGCCAGGCGTATGAGATCGAGGTCGGTGAAGTCGAAGCCCGCGAGATCCTAGCCTTGGACGTCGAACTTCCAGTCGAAGCGTTCACGGCGCCAGCGCTTTCAGCACGTCGTCAGTCGTGTCCGTCTCACCGATTCGCGGAAAAATCTTCTCGACGCTATGGCGGTGCGAGTCCGCGTCCCGGTCCGTCATCGCATCCACAACCAGCACCACGTTGTAGCCGAGATCGTAGGCGCTGCGCGCCGTCGCTTCCACCCCCGCGCTCGTCGCCACACCGGTGAGGAAGACCTGGGTCACGTTGCGTTTGCGGAGGTAATCGTCCAATGATGTTCCCAGGAACGCGCCGACTCGTTGCTTGGTCACCAGATAGTCGTCCGGTTGCGGTTCGAGTTCAGGCACAAGCTCGGTCCAATCCGGCGTGAACGAAACTTTGGGAAACCCCACATCGGTGCGCCCAGGGGCCCTGCCCGCCACGTTGACCAGAACCACCGGCAGTCCTCGGTTGCGGAACGCACGGGCGAGCTGCGCCGCTCGGCCGACGATCTCATGGGCAGGATGGACGGTTGGCAAACCCACGATACCCTTTTGCAGGTCAATCACAATCAGGGCGGCGGTGTCATCGAGTCTTGTAAGCGGCATACTTTCTTCTCCATTGAAACGGCGCCCGTCTTGTTCTGTGGGACGCTTACTGCGATTGCTTCTTCCCAAACAGCACGCTCGATATCAAACTGATGACGGTGACACCCGCGAAGAAAACCGCGACTGCTAAGTTGTCTCCACTCGAAACTTGCCCGAGTCGGAACAAAATGTACCCGACGACCAGATTAAACAACGCCCATGCGACATTCACGGTTGGAGACGACAATCCTTTTCCGGGAGGCTTCGCGAACGGCGTAGGGAAGCGGTTTCCGGAAATGCCGTGCACCAAATGAGGCACAGCATTCGCCAGAAACATGCCGGCGAAGAAACAAGGAACATAGCCGTTCCAGCTCAATTTGCTTCTCCCCTTTCACCCACAGTTACTTCTCCGCCAGACGCCCAATGATCTCGCCCGCCTTGAACAGCGTCTCCTGCTCGTGATCGTCGAGTTGGGCGATAGCCTGCGCCAGCCAGGTTCGTTTCGCGTCGCGTGCGCGGCTCCTCACGGCGGCGCCCTTTGCCGTCAATTCGATGTTCACTTGCCGGCCGTCGGTTGGATGCGGCCTGCGCTCGACCAGTCCCATCTCCTCAAGAGCCGCGATGGTGGTACCCATCGATTGCGGCTTCATGCTCTCCGCCCGGGCCAATTCGGCAGTCGTGGCCGGTCCCTCTCGGGCGAGGCGCGCCATCACGGCAGATTCAGTCAAAGAAAGCTCATGCGCCCCGCTCGCCGCACGGACGCGGCGCACCAAGAGCCCAACGGCGCGAAGGAAATCGGTCACGGCGGAGTCCAGCGTCTTACGTGGCATCGTGATTCAAGGATACACGATGAACAGGCGATCTTGCAAGAATAACTGGCAAGATAAGCTGTTAATATCCGGCCTCCGGCTCTCGGCTTCCGTTCAAGGCCGAGACCATACGGAAAAAGAAGCAACGGAAAACTATTCTGTGGGTTCGAGGTCTGAGGTCTGAGGCCGCGCGAGAGCCGGAAGCCGGAGCTACTGCTGCGGCGCGAAGTATCCCTTGCGCGCCCGCACTTGCAGATCTTTTTTCAGCGAGGAGATTTCAATGGACCGGTAGCGCCCATCCGCATCGAAATTCGCCGGCTTGTAGGAGACGACATACTGGCTGCGCAGCTCATCTTCAATGGCCGCAAACGAGCGCGTGATGTCCTTCATCTTGAAGGGGAAAAATGCGCGTCCGCCGGTGGCTTCCGCCAGTTGCTCGAGAACTTTGTCGCCGCGCATAACCAATCCGCTGTCGTCAGTGGAGATCGCGTAGATAATCACTTCCGAGCGCTGTGCCATCTCGATGGCCTGCGCCTTCGAAATCTCGCTCTGATTATCCTCGCCGTCGCTCACAATCACGATGGCTTTGCGCACCGGACGATCCGAACGGTCCTTCAAGAATTTATCTTTGCACGCATGGTACACCGCGTCGTAAAGGGCGGTTCCGCCGCCGTCGTGCAACTTGTGCACGCCCGCCGAGAGCAATTGCACGTTATCGGTATAATCCTGCGCCATCTGGCTGTGACTGTTGAAGCCGACGATAAAAGCCTTATCGAACCCGGTTCGCAGGGTGTGCTCCAGAAAGCTGGTGGCGGCGGTCTGCTCGAAATCGAAACGGCTGTCGACCGATCCGCTAACGTCTACCAACAGGCCAAGATGCAAAGGCAGGTCGGTTTCCCGCCGAAAATTCAAAATCGCCTGTGGCGGCTGGTGGTCGTCGAGGATACTGAAATCGTTCTGGCCCAGGTCACGCACGAACTTGCCATGCTTGTCGGTTGCGATGAAGAGCACATTGACTTCGTTCACCCGGGCATGCAGCGTGATGAGCGATCCCTGTGGATCGTCGTCAGCGGCATTTTCCACTGCGCCATTTCCTGCGTAGGCGTTGGCGCTGGGCGCTCCCGAAACAAAGGCAGACTGCGCGCCCGACGCCGCAACCCACACAAAGGTTGCCAGAGAAAACGCGAGCAGCCGCATCATCAGGTTCGTGTACTTCATGCCGGAAGAATCCAAATTTTTCACTCTAAACCGCGTCTAGCGACACTCCCAAGCTATTGGATGCACGCCACATGCCGAATCGGGTCCACGCTGCAACCCGCTATCTGATTGACTCTAGGAGCGCGCCACAAAAGTGCCAAGTTACAAAAGGAGCACACGTTTGGTCATGGCGCAAGCCATGCCGATTCTTCCAGTTACGTGGTCTGGATCTCGCCTTTTCGATTCCCAGACCATTGCTCAATCGGATTCTTCGTTTAACATTGTCATACAAACTCAAATACTCTTCCTTAAAATCTGCTTGGAGGAATTCCATGAAGAGATTTATCGCGGGTCTGATCCTCGTGCTCATGTCGAGCGTTGCACTATTTGCCGTCGACGACGAGCACGAAGTCGATCGCGTGAAAGACGCGGGTGCTGTACTGAAAGAGATTCTGAATATTCCCGACGACATTCCTCAGGACCTGCTCGACAAGGCCGAGTGCGTCGTCATTCTTCCCTCGGTGAAGAAGGGCGCTTTAGGCATTGGAGGCAGCTACGGTCGCGGCGTCATGATCTGCCGCAGCGGCCAACACTACAAGGGCAAATGGGGCGCCCCGGCGTTATACGCCCTCGAAGGCGTCAGCATCGGGTTTCAACTGGGCGGTCAGGCCACCGACTTTGTGTTGCTCGTGATGAATCCCAAGGGCGCGGAGTCGCTGCTCTACAGCAAAGTAAAACTCGGAGCCGACGCCTCAGCCGCGGCTGGCCCGAAGGGCCGCACTGCTGAAGGCGCCACCGACATCGTCATGGATGCCGAAATTCTCTCCTATTCGCGCAACAAAGGCCTCTTCGCCGGCGTTTCCCTGGAGGGGTCCACCTTGCGCTCCGATGGCAGCGCCAATGAAAAACTCTATGGCAGGAAGCTGACGGCCAAAGAAATCATTCGTGAAGGTAAAGCGGGTATTCCTCCCGCTGCCCAGGGACTGGTTTCTCTCCTCGATCGCAAATCGCCGATCAACAAGTCGGACCCAAAGTCTCTGGAGTAAATCGAATTCGCAGTTCCCCTGTGAACTCTGTGCCCTGTGGCTAAGGATTGAAACCGCAGAGGGCACGATTCTGGCAAAGTACTCTTCAGCTTGATCGCCAATGGCAGAAAGTGCACGAATTCGCTGCGCCTGGGCCAACAACGACCTCGCCATTCGCTATCACGATGAAGAGTGGGGCATTCCGGTCCACGATGATCGGACGCTGTTCGAATTCCTGATTCTCGAAGGCGCGCAGGCCGGTTTGAGTTGGAACACAATCCTGAACAAGCGCGACAACTACCGCAAAGCTTTCGACGGATTCGACCCCGAGCGCGTCGCCCGTTACGACCGCCGAAAGATTGCGCGCCTGCTGCGTGATCCAGGCATCGTGCGCAATAAACTTAAAATTGCATCGGCGGTGGAAAATGCGAAAGCTTTCCTGCGCATTCAAAAAGAATTCGGCAGCTTCGATGTCTACATTTGGCGGTTCGTGGGCGGCAAACCGAAAGTTAGATCCCCGAAATCGCTCAAGCAGGTTCCGGCGAAAACACTGGAATCTGATGCCGTGAGCAAAGACCTGAAAAAGCGAGGCTTCAACTTCGTAGGATCGACCATCTGCTACGCCTTCATGCAAGCCGTGGGCATGGTGAACGACCACGTCGTGGGATGCTTCCGTTACAAGCAGGCTGGTTCTCAGGGTTGATGGAAGGCGTTCGCCGTTAAGTAAATCGCCACTAAGCCCAGCAGCAGCACCGCACTCTCCACGCGCGTCGACCATGCATGCAAAGAATCAAACTCCGCGCGCGCGGGATTGTCCAGCGGCACGGTCGCGAAATCGCTGACTTGGGCGCGCAGCGTATCCATGCGCGGAATAATCCAGAACTGCGAGAGCAACGTGAGTCCCAGCATGAGGCAGATGAGCACGTGACGAACGGCGAAAAAATGCGCAGTCCCGTCGGTGATGCGGCTATAAAACAGAGAACTGGCAAGAAATATTATTCCCGAAACGATGGCGATCCAGTGCAACTTGCCCAAAGATCGTCCGACAATGTTTCCAGCAAGATGCGTGTTAGGCAGAACACCCGGAGCAAACACCGTGGGTGCCAGCACAAACGCAAAGAAAATCAACCCGCCGATCCAGGCGACCAGCGACATCAGCATGAGAAAGCGAAGGAAGGACATGGCGGGAATTATAGACTCGTCACGCGACCACCAAGAGCTAACCACAGAGGACACTGAGAAACACAGAGGAAGAAGAACTGGCAACTGGGCACTGGCGACTGTTACATCGGCACTGCGACATTCTCGATAATCTCTTTCAGCACCTGATCCGACTGCTCGGATTTTTTCAGGGTCGAGGCGTAGAGGCCGCTGACGGCGACGCGGTGAGCGAAGACGGGGACGACCAGCGGCTTGATATCTTCGGGCGTGCAAAACGTACGGCCTTCGAGAAAGGCCATGGCTTGCGCGGCGCGGTAGAGAGCTTGCGATCCGCGGGGCGAAACGCCGAGCGAGAGAAATTCCGACTCGCGGGTGCGGCGCACGATCTCTAAAGCGTAGGTTACGAGCGAATCGTCGACGCGAACTTGTTTTACCGCCTGCTGCATGGCGAGCACATCCGCGCCGGTGAGAACGGGGCGCAGATCGTCGAGATGCGCGGCGCCAGCTTCAGAGCGCAGAATTTGGCGCTCGGCTTGCGCGTCGGGATATCCCATGCGTACGCGCATCAGGAAGCGATCCAGTTGCGACTCGGGCAGCGGATATGTTCCGTGATGCTCGACGGGATTCTGCGTGGCAATTACCAGGAATGGTTGCGGCAACTCGTAAGAGTGCGCGTCGACGGTGATCTGGGCCTCGTTCATGGCCTCGAGCAGCGCGGACTGCGTTTTGGGCGTGGTGCGGTTGATTTCGTCGGCCAGCAGAACATTCGTGAATACCGGCCCGCGCTTGAATTCGAATTCCTGTTGCAGTGCCGAGTAGACCGAAATCCCCAGAACGTCGGAGGGCAGCATGTCGCTGGTGAACTGCACGCGCTGAAACTTGCAGTCGATGGCGCGGGCGAGGGCTTGTCCGAGCGTCGTTTTGCCAACTCCGGGAACGCCTTCGATCAGCAGGTGTCCGCGGGCGAAAATGCTGACCAGCGCGAGGCGGACGACGTCGTCCTTGCCGCGAATCACGCGCAGGAGAGCTTTTTCGAGATCTTTAGCTTTGTCAGCGGCCTTGTCGGCGGCTTGGGGAGAAACGGCGATAGCGGTCTCAGGCGACATTGTCTGGATTCTACTATTTGCGGCTGTGGACGGCAGAGTTACGTACGTCACAGAGCTTCTAGCTCCTAGCTGTTAGCTTCTAGCCAACCAGATCATGCTGGCCCGCAAGTTCTCGCGCGGGCAAACGAAGAACGCTTGCTTTGCCTAAGCTTGCAAACTCGACCCGTGGGATTGATGTCATTTTTCGTTGGGCAGTAGCTAGCAGCTAGAAGCTCCTTCACTGCACAAACTCCGCCGGTCGTCCCGTCAACCGCTCAATTCTTTTCGCGACTGGAGGATGGGTCGAGAACAGGTTCGCGAAGGCTCCGGCACTCACTCCCAGGAACGGCTGAATGATGAAGAGGTGCGCGGTCGAGGGACTGGCCTGCATGGGCATGCGGCGCGCGTAGGCATCGATTTTTTGCAGGGCGCTGGCCAGGGCGTAGGGATTGCCGGTGAAGTGTGCGCCGGTCGCGTCGGCTTCGTATTCGCGGGAGCGTGAAACGGCCATTTGAATCATCGCTGCGGCGATGGGGGCGACGATCAGCATGAAGAGGGCGGTCAGGCCTCCGCCGCCGCGGCGGTCGCGGTCACCGCCTCCGTAGCCGCCGAAGAGCATGGCCCAGCGTCCCATGCTTGCGAGCATGGTGATAGCGCCGGCGATGGTTGCGGCGACCGAACTGATCAGGATATCGCGGTTGTTGACGTGGCCGAGTTCATGGGCGAGTACGCCTTCGAGTTCTTCGTCATTCAGTAGACCCAAAATCCCGTGCGTGACGGCGACGGACGCGTGTTGCGGATTTCGGCCAGTGGCGAAGGCGTTGGGCGAGTCCGTGGGGATGACGTACATTTTCGGCATCGGAATGCCGATTTTCTGCGTGAGGCGCTCGACGGCGGCGTAGGCGCGCGGCAGTTGCTCGCGCGTGACGGGCTGGGCGTGATACATCGTCAGCGCGATCTTATCGGAGTAGAAGTACGAGACGAAGTTCATGACGGCGGCGAAGGCCAGCGCCAGGAACATCCCGTTCTCGCCGCCGAAGTAGCGACCGAAGAACATCAGCAGCAGCGTCATCGCGGTCAGCAGGAACGCGGTTTTAAACATGTTTCCCATAATTTTGTCGAACTGAACTAGTTCATTTGATGTTACGCGACCTCGCGGGATGCATGGTGCCGGCAGCGAGAGCCAGCCGAGCTTTGCTCGGCCGGGACGGACGAATGCGTCCGTCCCCACAATTTTTTGGCTATTTTCTTTGGAGGTCCCCCCCTCCCCCCCTCATCGATCTCTTAGAATCATAGATTTGGACGGAATTTGCGAGCCGATCTATGGGGCTCAATGAGTTGCGGGCAAAATATTACGGAGTAAGGAGTTAGCTGGGTTTGGCGGGTGGGGCTCACTGTGGGCCTGCACTTTTTTTCTGGACGGCCTCTATACGCTGTATGATGCAGGGCGGTAAAACCTGCGGAGGCACCGTGGACGCTATTCTGATTAGCTGGAGGCCAGACCCAAAAGAGGTCGAGGATGTTTTGGAGCATTTGGCAGATGGGCATGAATATTACTGGAGGGTCAAGTTCAGGTTTGCGAAGAAAAATGATTTCAAATTCCCGATGCTCGGATACGTCCACATGGCGGGGAGGAACGTCGAGCACCTGCTGAGTATTTGCGACATCATTCCGTTTTCGACCTCGCATTACGAGTTATCAGACCCTGTCATACCCGAGTCTTGGATTAAGGAGTGGAATGACAAGCCCAACGAACGCGTTGCGTGGAAAACCCAACTAGTCGTAACGAAGATCGAGCCAATCCGGTACAACACCTTGTCATTTCAAAAGTGCGACGGCACACCGGTTAAGCAGCCACCAATGAACTTCATTCGTGTTCTTGAGCCAAGCGGACCGATGGCCCTCAGCCGCTAAAGCCTATTCCCTGGTGGGCGGCTGAGTGGCACGACTGGAAGTTGTGCCCTTCCGGTTCGTGCCGGACCAGCATTTTGAATGGTCGCTACGCTTTTTGCGCTTCGCGTTTCAGGGCGCGCTGGAGGGTTTGGTCGAGGGCTGCTTTCGCCTGTAGGTATTCTTCCCGCGTGATTTTCCCTTGTGTGTGTTCGACTTCGAGCTGGAAGAGTTCTTCTTTCAGGGCTTCGAGGAGCATGGACGGAGATGCGCCGCGGGCGGATGCCGGTTGCGGGCGAGCGCTGACGGCGCGGGACTCGTGCGCGACGGCAACTTCCGCCAGTTCATAATCATCTTCGCTTTCCAGCGCTGGGAAACCTTTGCCTTTGGCGCGGGCGTCGCGGTTGGCGGCTTGCTGGCGGGAGGCTACGTAGACTCCGCCGACGACCAGCGCCAGGGCTAATCCGCCGAGGATGTACCACTGATATTTCTGCGTGGGCGGGGGGGCGTCGATGGGCGGGCCGAGGCCGCCGCCGGGACGGCTTTCCGGTTGCGCGGCTGAAGCTTGTCCTTGTCCCTGTCCCTGGCTGGGTTGCTGCTCCCCTTCTTCTGCCTGGGATGCCAGCATGCCTTCTCCGCTGAGCTTGAAGGCCATGGGCTGGCCGAGTGCCAGATTGGAGGCTACTTCCACATTGGCATCGGGCTGGCCGGGATAAGGCGCGACCGTAAAGTTGGTGCCGGGCGCGGCGGCAAATTGCATGGCCTTGGGAGCGATGGCGACGAAATGCTCCAACGGATAAACGCTTTTCGCGTCGATGTTAATGCTGCCGGTGTAGGGGACGCTGTAGACGACGCTGAAACGAGTCTCGCCGGGACGAAGCGGGAAGAGGAATGCATAGCGATTCTTGGCATTCGCCCCTTCCGGAACAGGAGCGGAATTTACGGGCTGGCCTCCGGCGGTCATGGCCTGGCCTTCGTTGATGGTGGCGCCGTCGGGGACGTAGAACTCCAGGTTGTGCTCGTTCATCTGGGTGCGCGGCGGTTTGGAGTTGTTCAAGACGGCGAAAGTGCGCTCGACCTGGAGCTGGCCCTGAGTGGCCTGGAAGCGCATGATGTCGGCGACGACGGAGATGCCTTCGACTTTCTTGCCGACGTCGTAGACGGCGACTTCGACCGACGTTGTTCCCGGAGGGACCATGCGGTGGTAGGTGACTTCCTGGTGGATCACGCGGATCAGGTGCGGGCCTTGCGAGTCGAGCTTGAAGGAGAAATTGCCCTTGGCGTCGGATTTGGTGCGTCCGGCTTCTTCCATGCCTTGGCCGAGGCTGAGCAGGATAACCTCGTCGCCGGCGGCGGGGCGGCCGGTGGTGGAGTTCTTTACCGTGCCGGTCAGGGATTGGGCGGAGGCGAGGGTGGAGAGGAGCAGCAGGGCGATCGCGACTTGTAGAGAGAACGCCTTGCGGGGCCTGTTTATCGCGCATGCGGGCACGGGGTCCCCTTCGACAAGCTCAGGGCAGGCTTTCGACTGCGCAGGAACTGCGCTTCGCGCACTTCCTGCTCCGCTCAGGATGACAAGTCTTAATACGGTCAAATGATTTGCTTCTTTCATGATCTCGCTTTTCTGGGCCCATCCGCTTTGGTTTCCAGGCGGGCGATTTCGGCCAGGAGCGTGGCGGCTTCGTCTTGCAGGGAAGACTTTAGGGATTGATAGTCGGACTCGGGCATTTTACCGGCTTTGAATTCGAAGTTCAGGTCGCGGAGATTTTCGTAGACCACATCTTTGCGCTCACGCAGATACGATGCGCGGGTTTTAACACGGCCGACGGAAAACGTCCCGGGGAAAAAAATGTAGAAGAGCGCGGCGAGGGTGGCTAGCAGACAGCAGGCGAGTTCGAAGCTCATAGGTCGGTCTCCTTGCGGGCCTGGTCGCGGAATTGTTCGAGTTCGGCGCCGCGGACTGGGCGCAGGCCGTCGGCGATAGCGGGCGTGGGACGATTCTTCCAGGCGCGAATCACCATCACAACGAGCGTGAGTCCGAGTGCCAGAGCGACGAAGGGAACGATCCAGGCGGTGCGATCGAAGCCGGTTTTCGTGGGAGCCGCGAGAACGGTGGGGCCATACTTCTGCACGAAGGATTGTTCGACCAGGCTGTCGCTGTCGCCGCGGCTGACGGCGGCCATCAGTTCGTTGCGCATGCCGTCGGAGTCGGGGCAGCCGACGTGATTGCATTCGAGCAGAATCTGATTGCAACTGCAGATGCACATCATCTGATGGCCGAGTTCTTTGAAGCGCGTCGCGGGATCGCCCGCGCCGGTAAGGGCGAAGACGGCGAGAGAGAGCAAGCCGCAGGTCAGGATTTGTTTTGGTCGCGTCAACATAATTGTTTCAGTGCCCCGAGTTTCGACCTCGGTCGTGCACGCCCGAGCCAACGAAAAATCAAGAACAAATGCAAAGTCAAAAACCGGACGGACGAATGCGTCCGTCCCCACAATTTGAACCCTCAATCTCCAGTCACGGCAGGGACGGCTTGTTCCATCCGGCGCGCGGGAACTGCGATGCGGACGGGTGCCGGGGCGTTGGGGATCAGGGCCAGGGCGGTGCCGCCGAGGATGATGATTACGCCCAGCCAGATCCACATGACCAGCGGGTTGAGGTGCGCTCGGATGATGGGCAGTCCTTTTTCGTTCTGTCCTTCGTAGACGAGGTAGAGATCTTCTTTCAGGCTGGAGCGGATATCCGGCTTGGTCGACGCCTGCTGACTTGCCTTGTAGAACTCGCGCACCGGATTCATGGTGTCGATCTTTTTGTCGCCCTGGTAGACATCGATGACGGCCCATTCGCTGGCCATGTTGGGGCCGTCGTCCTGGGTGTAGGAGCGGCAGACCAGCGTGTAGCTGCCGATGGTCATCTTGTCGCCGTAGTCCATTCCTTTTTCTGATTCTTTGTCCTGATTGAAGGCGGCGCCGGCGAGACCGATGATGACGACGACCACGCCGAAGTGGACGAGGTATCCGCCGTAGCGGCGCGTGTTGCGATGAGTGAGTTGGACCAGGGAGGCGAACATACCCTGGCCGGTATGGCCTGAGATGACTTTGCCGCCGCGGTAGAACTCGCTTGCGATAGTGAGCGTGACCAGCACGCAGAGGCCGATGGCCATTAGGGAATAGAAGTAGGAAATGTCCTGCCAGGGACGCAGGCCGAAGGGTCCTCCCCAGCTTGGGGGCGTGATCATCAAGAAGGCCATGACTGCGGCGGCGCCAAGCGTGGGCCAGGCGAAATTCCTCCTCAGGCTTTCGAAGGAAGTTTTACGCCATGCGAGCAAGGGGCCAACGGCAGTCAGGATCAACAGCAATAGCGCGACAGGAATCGCGACGCGGTTATAGAACGGTGCGCCGACCGTGACTTTGTTGCCTTGTACCAGTTCGGAGATTTTCGGGAACCACGTTCCCCAAGCCACGGTGAAGCAGAGCAGCACGAAGAGCAGGTTGTTGAAGAGGAAGCTCGATTCGCGGGAGATGAGCGATTCAAGTTTGTGCTCGCTCTTCAGGTGGTCTTTGTTCTTAATGAAGAAGAAAAGAAAAGCGGCGAAGCTGATGCCCAGGAACCAGGCGAACCAGGTTCCGATTGCCGACTGCGCGAAAGCGTGAACCGAGGCGATCATCCCGCTGCGGGTGAGGAACGTTCCCCAAATCGCGAGCCAGAATGTAAAGAAGACCAGCCACATGTTCCAGACTTTCAGCATGCCGCGTTTTTCCTGCATCATGACCGAGTGCAGGAAAGCGGTGCCGACCAGCCAGGGCATAAGCGAGGCGTTTTCGACGGGGTCCCATCCCCAGTAGCCGCCCCAGCCGAGGACGGCATAGGCCCAATGTGCGCCGAGGAAAATGCCGCAGGTGAGGAATCCCCAGGTGACCATGGTCCAGCGCCGGGTGATGTGAATCCACTTCTCGCCGGGATATTTCATGATGAGCGCGCCCAGGGCGAAGGCGAAGGGCACGGTGAATCCGACGTAGCCGAGATAGAGCATGGGCGGATGAATGACCATCTCGGGATATTGCAGAAGAGGATTCAATCCGCTG
Source organism: Candidatus Sulfotelmatobacter sp. (assembly GCA_036500765.1). Lineage (NCBI taxonomy): Bacteria > Pseudomonadati > Acidobacteriota > Terriglobia > Terriglobales > Candidatus Korobacteraceae > Candidatus Sulfotelmatobacter > Candidatus Sulfotelmatobacter sp. The sequence goes on along the minus strand of DASYBM010000009.1, from coordinate 98,746 downwards.
CCGTCGGCGCGCAGTGGGCCCTCAAGCAGGCCAAAGGGGTTGGCAGCGAAATTTACGAGTGACAGAAAGAAAATTTGCACGCCGGCGAGAACGACGGAGGCGTAGGCGAAGAGGCGGGGATCGGTCTTGTAGCGCAGACGGAGGACGAATCCGTAGCCTGCGAGCAGCAGTGACCAGAAGAGCAATGAGCCTTCCTGCCCCGACCATAGAGTCGCGAATTTGTACCGGCCGGGGAGGTCGCGGTTACTGTGATGAAAGATGTAGGCGATGGTGAAATCGTTGCGGAAGGCGGCGACGACGAGGGCGACGGCGGCGAGAAAAACTCCTCCGAAGACGACGACGCCGGCGCGGCGGGCGGTTTCACCGAGGCGCTCCCATAGCGGATCGCCAGGGAAAAAGAGCGCAAGGAGGCCTACGCCGAACGAATAGATGCTCAGTGCCAATGCGAGAAGCAAGGCAAAACTGCCGATCTGCGCCATGTGGGAGAACCCCAAAGTATTTTTTCAGAAAGACGCGGCGGAGGCAACCAGAGACGTTCGTAAAGTTTGATGCGCGTAAACGTTTCCGCCGGAGTGTGGCGGCCGGGTTCGGCCGCCAGGCAATGTCTCCGGCAGGGCGCTAGGCGCTTTGCTGATGGTAGCGCTGACGGATCTCGTGCTCCGCCGTCAGCCAATCTTCGGCTTCGTGGCCGGGTTCGAACCCGCGGCGCTCGGCTAACAGATAGGCGAAGCGGCGAATCTCTTCCTCCAGATTGATGGGAACAAGATTGGCGCGACCGTCGGTCTTGGCGATGTCAGTCTTAACAATCTCAGGTTTGCCGATGCTGGGTTTGCGGGCAGCGCTTTTCATTTCCGTCTTTGCGGTTTCAGCTGGGGTTGTAGTCGAGGCAGCCACGGTCCCGCTGTTGCTGGCGACATTCACGTCAACGCTGCCATTGGTCTTGGCGTCTAACGCGGGAGAGGGTGTATTGGGTACGGTTTCTTTCACTTCGTTGGTTTTCTTGGGAAATTTTGATTTTGCCATGATGGGATACTCCTTGCATCCTCCTAAATTTAGGAATGATTGGATTGGTTGATGGATGAAGAACATACACTTCGCCCTGCAAGTTCATTGCTGCTGGATTCCAGTTGGCGGAGTTGCATCTAAGTATAACGCGGCGGACCTGTGGAAGAGAGCAGGGAGCAACAAAAAAATGTGATGTAGAGGAGCGGAGTTGCAGAGTGGGCGGGAGCGATTCCGAATCAAATCTCGGACTTTAGGGAGGTATGGTTTGTTTACGCGGCGCGGCAGTTTAGCCTTAGAGCCTTCGGCTGAAGCGAGGCTTTGTTATAATTTGGGTTCGCTTTGGTTGCAGCGGCCGCGTGGCGCTGTCATCTAACGGTTAGGATACCGCCCTCTCAAGGCGGGTATACGGGTTCGATTCCCGTCAGCGCTACCAGAGCTTCGCCCTTCTCTCCGCGCCTGTTCTTGGCGCCAGGTATTCTCCAGTTGTTGACGGAATTCGAACGGAAACGGGGTATAATCGGCGCGTTATGAAGGCAGGTTTACTGGGTGTCTCGCTGTTGGTTTTGAGCGGATCGCTCCTGGCGCAGCGGGCGGGCGGATTTCACGGCGGCGCGGTTGGGCTGAACCCGGGACATGGCGGGCGCGGAGTTTCTGCGAGAGGATTCCATCGGCGCAACGGGGCTGGTTCAGCTTTTCTTCCTTACTATGACATGGTCGGGAATGAGTCGGACGCGGAGGCCGTGCCGGATGCGTCGCAACCGATCATGATGCAGCGGGTGGCCGCACCCCCCACTCCGAATGCGCAAGTGATTGAGGTTCCGGCGGTTGCCATTTCGAATGCGCCCAAGGTTCTGCCGCCGGCTGCGATTTTTGTTTTGACCAGTGGAGAGCGCCTGGAGAGCCGCAGGTTTGTGCTGACCGCCAGCGTCCTGTCGGTGAGTATTGACCGTGAACCTCGCAACGTGCCGATGGAGTCGGTTGACATCAGTGCGACCGTCGCCGCGAATCACGCGCGCGGGATTGAGTTGCGGATTCCGGATGACGGGAACGAAGTTTCGTTAGGATTTTGAGAAAGCGCCTGTGCCAGCCCTACGGGATTCGTTCCCTCCTCCTATCCACCCGGGCTTTCTAATGACGCTCCTACGCGGCCGGATGTCGCCGCGAACTTTCTACCTTCCGCTGATGCGCGCGAGATCCCTCACTACGCCTGAAGTACGGCTCCGTTTGATTGGATAACGACGTTGGATGACGCCGATGTAAAGAAGCAACCCGCTTTCAGTCGGGCAGGACTACCACGCCCCAGGGGCCGTCGCCGACTTTTATTTTTTTCGTCACGGTCTGGGCGGCGAGATTTACGACCGAAACGTCGTTCGAGGGGCCGTTGGCGCTGAACAATGTCTTTGCATCTGGAGAGAGCGCGATGCCCCATGGGCGTTCTCCGATTTCGAACGACGCGGTGACTTTATTTGTGGCGGTGTCGATGACGAATAGTTTGTGGCCGCGGCCGGTGCTGACGTAGAGCGTGGCCCCGTCGGGTGAGAGCAGTACCGACATGGGCTTGATGACGCCGGGCTTGGCGCCGGGATCGAGCGCGATGGTTTGGATCATTTCGTGCTTGGCGGTATCGACTACCGTGACAGTGCCGTCATTTTCGGCATTGATATAAGCGCGGGAGCTGTCGGGAAGAAACGCTACGGAGCGGGGACGGCGGCCAACTTTGAAGGTCTTGATGAGGGTGCCTGTGGCGACGTCGAAGGCGGAGATGGTTCCGGTGTCCTCGGAAGTGACGTAGACGAACTTGCCGTTGGGGCTGACCTTTACGCCTTCGGGTTCTTCTCCGACGGGAACCGACTTGGTGACTTTGCCGGTGGCGATGTCGATGAAACTGGCTTTGGCGTCGTCCTCGTTGGAGACGATGATGGTGTGGCCGTCTTTGGTGAGGTCGAAATTTTCCGGGTCGGAGCCGGATTGAATGGTGCGAATGAGCTTGTTCTGCTGCACGTCGAAGACGCCGATGCCGTCGGCGGTTTTATCGGGCGGCGGAAGTCTGCTTTCGTCGATGCCGGGGCCGGCGATGGGCGATCCGCTGAGCGCGATGTAGAGGAAACGATGGTCGGGGCTGGGGTGAATGCCGCGCGGACGTTTGCCCAGAGGAATGGTCGCGATGACCTGAAGAGTGGAAGAATCGATCACGCTCAGATCGCCGGAGCGTTCATTGGTGGCGTAGATGCGGAAGTGGTCGGATTTTTGGGCCAGGCTGGCGATAGGGAACAAGAGAGCGAAGAAGATTGCGAGGATTGATTTCTGCATAGGTTATTTGAACATACTTTGGGAGCGCGCACGCAACGGGGTGTGGGCACGTCGTGGAAGCATAATTCGGGTCAGGGCATCGCTTTAGCGGTGCCGTTACGGGTGCGATGGGGAACGGCTTTAGCCGCTGACCGGACGACACAGCGGCTAAAGCCGTTCCAATCCTGTGTGCTTTTGCGGCATGCCTGAAGGCATGCCCTGATACGGATCGCTTTAAGGCATATTTTACGGGTTCACGATCTGCCAGATGGTGCCGCAGAATAAATCGCAACCGGTGACGCCGCCGTTGAGGGCGGTGCCGTAGAGCGTTCCGGTGTTGGGATCGCGGGTAACGGTGCCGGTGGGATAGCCGCCGAACGTTGGGTAGGTGAACGGGAAGAGCGTGGATTCGGTCCAAGCGCCGCCTTTCACGGTTGGAGGCAACAATTGGAAGACGGATCCGTCGCCGGTAGTCTTTCCATTTTGACTGCTGGTGGTGCCGAAGAGCGCGCCGTTGCTGGGGTTCCAGATGAGTCCGCCAACGGGATTGCTGCCGCTCTGTTTGTTGAAGATATAAAGAACGGTTTCGGTCCAGGCCGCTCTTGCGGGGGTAAGTTCATACGCGACGCCGGCGTCTTGTCCGGACCCACCCCCGTTGGTGATGCCATAGAGGTTCCCGCTGCTGTCCCAGAGCAGGCTGCCGCTCGGGTTAGTTCCTGACTTTGTACCGGCCTTGAAAGAGAACAGAAGAGACTCGGTCGCCAACTGGCCATTGCTGGCGGGAACGAACTTGTAGACGGTTCCAGCGTTGAAGACGCCGCCAAAATTGGTAACTCCGTAGAGCGCTCCGGCAGAGTCGAGAAGGATCGGTCCGTTGGGAGTGCTGGCGTCTTCGAGATCGCCGAAGGAATAGAGCACGCTTTCGGTGTACGTTCCGCCAGCCGCAGGAGCAAGTTGGTAGATCACGCCACTATCCCAGGTGCCGCCGCGAATGGTGACGCCATAGAGAATTCCCTGCGAAGTCGTGGTCAGCGCCGCAGCGGCGGGAAGATGGCCATCGCCATCATTGGTGGTGAAGGCATACAAAGGCTGCTCGGTCCACGCGCCGCCGGTTTTGGTGGGAGGAATGAGTTTGTAGACTACACCGCAGGCGCAAACTGGGTCGCCGCCGGAATACGTGGTCCCGTAGAAGGCTCCCGTGCTGTCGGTGATGAGATCGGAAATCGGGACGTATCCGCCGCTGCCATAAGGGATGAAGCTATAGAGGGTAGTTAGAGTCCAGGCGCCGCCGGAAATCGCCGGCGGCGACATTTCAAACACAGTTCCCACGCCATAGGTCCCACCGCCGCGCGTAGTGCCGTAAAGATTGCCCTTCGCATCTTCGATCAAAGACCCCTGGGGCCAGAAGCTGGTGGTCTCGGTGAAAGTGTGAATCGTGCTTTCGGTCTGCGCGTGCGCGCACGGGGTGAACGCAACCGCGGTCAGCAGGAGGGCGATCGTAAAGGCAGACATGCGAACGGACATAATGGATTCTCCTAGGTCGAAACCGACCGATCGGCTCATGTTCTTGGGGGGGCATGCCGAAGGGGGCGGCAAAGAGAGGGAGACTGGAGGAGTGAAACTCGCCGGGCGTTATCAGGGGGTACGCGAGCTATAGCTCGCTGCTTCCCGATTTTTCAGAAGGGCAGGCAACTGCGAAAAAGCTAAACGATCGCAGCTGCCAGCCCCTCATTCTTGGTTTGGATAATTGCCTCTATCGAACGCCAATTCAAGCTACGGATTGGTGATCTGCCAGATCGTGCCGCAGTACAAATCGCAGCCTACAACGCCGCCATTCATGGCGGAGCCGTAGAGATATCCAGTCTTAGTATCGAGGGCAACGACGCCGGTCGGATAGCCGCCGCTGACGGCGTAGGTGAACTCGAATTCCGTGGTTTCGGTCCAGGCGCCGCCTTTGACCGTGGGAGGCACCAACTTGAACACGGAGCCGTCGCCGGAGTTTAACCCATTTAGGCTGCTGGTTGTTCCATAGAGATTGTTGTTCTTGTGGTTCCAGGCGAGACCAGCCACAGGATTCACTCCGCTGCTCTTCACGAACGTGTAGAGAATGGTCTCGTTCCAGGTTGGATTGCCGGGCGCGAGCGAGTAAACGACTCCGTAGTCGTTCGCGGAGCCTCCGGTATTGGTCACGCCATACAGGTTCCCACCGGCATCGAAAATGACATTCCCGATCGGATCGGTGCCCGTGCTTTCGGTGCCACCGAAAGAGTACAGGAGCGACTCGACGGCCACATGAGAGAGAGAGGCAGGAACGTATTTGAATACGGCGCCTTGGTTGAATGCGCCGCCGAAAGAGGCCACGCCATAGAGATATCCTTTGGCGTCGACAGCGATGGGACCATTGGGAGTGTTGGCGTCGCCGACCTCACCGAAAGAATACAGAACGGTTTCGGTATAGGTCGTACCATTCTTGGTCGTAAGTTGGTAGAGAGTACCGCTGTCGTAGGTGCCGCCGCGAATGGTGGTGCCGTAGAGGGATCCGTTGGTCTGGAGCGACAACGCGAAAGCTGCGGGAAAATGGCCGTCGCCAACCTCTTTGAAGGAGTAAATCGCTGTCTCGGTCCAAGCGCCGCCCGATACGGTAGGCGCGATCAGTTTGAAGACGCCGCCGCAATTGCAACTGGGGTCACCGCCGGAATAGAAGACCCCGTAAAAATTTCCCTTCTGGTCGCGAACCAGATCTGAGATCGGCATATAACCGCCGCTGCCGTAGGGTTGAAAGCTGTAAAGAGTGGTAAGGGTCCAGGAGCCGCCGGAGACCGTCGGAGGAGAGAACTCAAACACAGTTCCGACGCCGTAGGCTCCCCCGCCGCGGGTGGTGCCGTAGAAATTTCCCGACGCATCCTCGAGCAGCGCGCCCTGCGGCCAAAAGCTGGTGGTCTCGGTGAAAGTGTAAAGCAAGCTCTCGGTGGCCGCATTGGCCAGCGCGGTGAGTGCAAGGGTCGCGACGATCAGCGCGGTCCCCAGGAAAGTTTTGCGAAAGCGCATACTCGTCTCCTTCAACAATGGCGGCGTACTGCCGGAAGTACAGCGGTTCAAGGACGTGCCTTTTTATAGGCCCGCACGAACTGAAGGGCTATCTTGCTCGGGTTTTATCTTTGCCCGCCGCAAGGACACAAGCCATAGACGTCGAGTTCGGTCTGAGTAGCCGCGTAAACCTTACCGTTGGCAATCATCGGAACCTGGAACTTGACCGAAGGACCCGCGGTATCGCGCCCGCCAGCGGCCTGACCGGAGGTATACAACTCCGTCAAAGTCGTGGCGTCAAAGGCGTGGAGAAGCGCGGGCAGGAATCCGGGCAAATGATCCGGGTCTTCGACCCGTTCCAGAGCCCAGACGATGCCGTTAGTGGTTCCGTTTGCCGAGATGGCGGGCGAGACTCCATTCGAGAAGACGTAGCTGCTGGCCAGGACGCCGTTCGTGCTCACGCCCGCAGAAGACACGGTATAGGCGCGAATGGGATCGCCATCGGCGCCGTTGAAGACCCACTGCGTAGTGCCATTCGTCCAGTATGCGGGAGACTGCTCGCCGCCGCCGCTGGAAAGGCTCATCTGGGAAATCTGGCCGCCAGTGTGCCCGAGGTTGTCACGGTTGAGAACATATCCGGCGAAATTGCCGGGCTCGCATACCGAGTCTTGTTTGCCGGTGGTAAAGATCATGTTCGGAACGGCGCCGCTCTGCGGAGGCAGAAGCAGCGGGCCAAACGAACCGTAGTCCTTGCCATGGGCGTATCGGCAGGCTTGATCGCTGGTCGTGAAATAGTCGGCGATGGTCCACGAGTAACCGCTACTGGATGAGGAATTCGCGGTCAGCACGAGCTTGACCAGACTGTCGCCCCAATTGACGGATCCGTCCCAATAACCGTCACCGGTAACGGCATAAACGTTTCCATTCGTATCCGCCACAACCCCGCCGCCAGCACCCCAAACGCCGGAGTGTCCTTCACCCGGAATGCCGGGAACTTTTGAGGCGGTATGGGATTTCTCATTGTCGGAAAAGAACGCAGCCAACAGCTTCAGGCTGTTGGGATCAAAGGCCATAACCCAGCCGGAATCTCCGGCGAAGCCAATGACGAGAATTCCATTCGGGAAGCCAGTCTGGGGAACCAGCAATAGACCGGGGCGGCTTTGTTGGTGGTGCGGTCCGAAAGTGGCGGTGCTTCCGAGCAAGGAGCAACCTGTATTTCCAGTCTGAGAGCAAATTGTGGCCGGGCTGCCGGATTTCTCCGCGCCGCTGGTGATGTCCAGAGCGTGCAGGCGGACGACCCAGTTGGTGGTGGTGCCCGTTGTTTCCTGTGTGCGCACGACGGCGTAGATGGTGTTGGTGGCCAGGTTGATTACCGGCGTCGAAGTGATCCCGACGACCGGGAACAACTGGCAGATGCCGGAGCCTTGCGAACAGGGCACTGGGGTCACGCCCGCCGCAGGATTCAGGAAATTCACATGCCAAAGCGGGTTGGGATTCAACGCGGCGCTGTCGGCGTCAAAGGCATAGATGCTGTCATATTCTGTGGCCACAAAGACGACGTTATGCACGCCGCCCTGGGCCATCGTGAGATTCGACACGTAGAGCGGCTCAGCGTAGACCTGGCCATCCACGGGATAGCTGAAGATTTTGCCGAAGGTGCCGGGATTCACATTGGTCGGCGTCAGAATCGTTTCCTGGAGATTTTGAGCGGTGTGCTGGTTATCATTTTGACGAGTCAAAACGTTCACCGAACCCGTCGGCGCTTTCTGAGCGAACGTGAACGTGGACAGCAGAATCAGGGCAAGGGTCAGCGTACGGCGCATCGGAACCTCCAAACGATTTTGCGATTCCCGGGGGGAGAAGAACCTTGGGATATTGCCGCCTGTCAGAGTGATCGACAGGGAAGCCAGCATATCATTGGATGGCATTCCGGCAATATGAAAAGATTGCGAGAGTATGGCCCGTTGGTGCTACAGTGTGGCACTATCGGGCCATTTCGCGCGGCGCAAAACTATGGGCGCTCGTTTTGAGTATGCAAGGAATTGCAAAGTCGGCACGAGAATCGGGTTCCTGTATGCAGGAAGTTGCAAGGTCGCCTCGCATCCTTTACCCAAACCCGCTAATCTAAAAGGAAACCCAAACCGTGAGGATACTTATGCGTCTGAGGTCAGGCAGTATCGTCTCGCTGGTAGTATTGTCTTTTTTCCCCTTTGCAATAGCGCAGTCCGGCAGTCCTTTCCACGATGCGCCCGCCTCGGCGAAGGCCCAAAAAAATCCTTATGAATCGCAGCAGGCGGCGGCCGATGCGGGCAAGACGATTTATACCCGGAACTGTCTCGCTTGCCATGGAAAAGCGGGAAAGGGCACGGGCAACGTGCCCTCGCTGGTCGATGGCAAACTGAAGGGCGTGACGGCCGGCGAGTTGTTCTGGTTCATCACCAAGGGAGACAAAGATAACGGCATGCCGTCGTGGGCGTTTCTGCCCGAGCAATCGCGCTGGCAGGTGGTGACGTATGTGGAGTCGTTGGCGTCGGGCAAAACAGCGCCAGCGGGGAACGCCGTGCCAGCGGGCAGCGCGGCTCCTGCGGCCGAGGCAAACGCGGCACCGCTGAAAGATCCGGCGCCGCACCCGCCATTCACCGATTTCCGCTACGAGAAGCCGGGAGTGACGCGCAAGATCACGGTGAAAGATCTTCCGCAGCCTTATGCGTCGAAGTCGTCCAGCAACGGGCCCGAATTGGTGGCGCGTCCGGATAACGCGTGGCCTGTGGCGCCTGCGGGATTCAAGGTGGAACTGTTCGCAACCGGCCTCGAAAATCCGCGATGGCTGCGGACCGCGCCGAACGGCGACGTTTTTCTGGCGGAGAGCGATGCGGGCCGCATTCGAGTTTTCCGCGGGATCACCGGCGACGGGAAGCCGGAACAAATGCAGGTTTTTGCGACAGGTTTGAAGAAGCCGTATGGAATCGCATTTTATCCGCCGGGACCGGACCCGCAGTGGATTTATGTGGGCAATACGAATGAAGTGATTCGCTTTCCCTATCACAATGGCGATTTGAAAGCGAACGGCGAGTCGCAGCATGTTGCCGATTTGCCGGACGGCGGGGGACATTGGACTCGCGCCATCGATTTTTCTCCGGATGGCAAGAGACTGTTTGTGGCAGTGGGCTCGGGGTCGAACGTAGACGATCCCGACACGCATCCGGGCGAGAAAGATCGCGCCGACATTCTGGTATGCGATCCCGCGAATTGCCAGTTGAAGGTATATGCCTATGGGATTCGCAATGCCGGGGGCGGAATTGCGATCAATCCGCAGACGGGCGAGTTGTGGTGTTCGGTTAACGAACGCGACGCGCTTGGCGATAACCTGGTGCCCGACTACATCACGCATGTGGAAGAGGGCGGATTCTATGGCTGGCCCTGGTGGTACATCGGTGGGCATCAGGATCCGCGGCACCCGGGGAAGCATCCGGAGTTGAAAGATAAGGCGATTGTTCCCGACGTGCTGTTGCAGCCGCATAACGCGTCACTGGAATTGACCTTCTATGAGGCCGACAAATTCCCAGCGGAATATAAGGGGGACATTTTTGCGTCGGAGCATGGATCGTGGAACAAGGCGGTGCGCGTCGGTTATGAAGTGATTCGCGTGCCGCTCCACGGGACGGGACACGCCACCGGCGAGTACCAGGACTTTCTGACAGGATTCGTGCTGCCGGACGGGCAGGTGTGGGGGCGGCCAGTTGGAATCACGGTAGCGCCGGATGGATCGCTGCTGGTAAGCGACGATGGGTCGAACTCGATCTGGAGAGTCAGCTACACGGGAAAGTGAGACGACGCGGGGCTCAGGTTTCCTTAGCTTAGAAAACCGGATACCAACCAACGCGTACTGATGCCACATCCAAGGGGCGTGCCAGAAGAGCACCAACCCGAGGAACGGCCGGAAGACGAACGGCCCGAAGAGCTGCCGAAGACATCGTCCATGCCTTCGGGGGAACCGAAAGAGCAGGCCGAACTGTTTCGCGACGTCCTGCTGGCGCTGGAGAAGAATCGCGTGCCCTACGCGGTCTCCGGCGCGTTTGCTTTGCGCCATCACACCGGCATTTGCCGGTTCACCAAAGACCTGGATCTTTTCGTTACCGCCAGAAACTGTGCTGCGGCGCTTTGCTGTCTGACTCAGGCTGGGATGGAATGCGACATTAAGGATCCAGTGTGGCTAGCGAAGGCGCGGCGGGATGGATTCTTTGTCGACCTGATCACGGGCATGAGCAACGGGCTGATCGTGGTCGAGGATTCATGGATTGAACGATCGTGTCCGGCCGTGGTCTATGGCGTCGAGACCAGAGTTTTGGCGGCCGAAGAGCTGATGGCGTCGAAAATATTCGTGGCGCGGCGTGAGCGGTTCGACGGCGCCGACATTGCCCACATCGTTTACAGCACCTACGGCAGCTTCGACTGGAAGCGCGAGCTAGAGTTAATGGGCGAGCACTGGGAGATGCTGCTTTGGTCGCTGGTGCTGTTTCGCTATGTGTATCCGGCGCAGAGTCATCATGTGCCCGCCGAGGTTTGGTGCGATTTGCTGCGGCGCTTCGAGCGTGAGCTTCTACATCCGAATCCCCAAGCGCCGTTTCGTGGAAGTCTGGTGGATGACTACATGTTCGCTATCGACGTGAACGAATGGGAGATGGCGAATCTGCTGGAGGAGACGCGAAAGATGCGTTTGGCGCAAATCGGCCGAGTGGAAGCTGTTAATGGGCAGCCGGCGTGCGATGTGACAAGGAAGGCGGTGTGAAGGGAGTATGAGAATTGCCGCCAGCGCCGATTTGCATTTCACTCCGCAGAGTTATGCGAAGCTCAAGGATCAGTTTGAACGCGTGCGCGACGAGGCGGATGTGCTGGTGCTGGCCGGCGATCTGACCAATTACGGTAAGCCCGAAGAGATGGAGCCGCTGTTGAATGTGCTGGTGCGGCTACGCGTGCCGACGATCGTAGTGCTGGGGAATCACGATTACGAATGCGGGAAAGAAGAGGAGTTGCAGCGCATGCTGATTGCCGCTGGCCTTAAGGTGCTCGACGGCAGTGGGTATGAGCGCGACGGCGTAGGATTTGCCGGCACCAAGGGCTTTGTCGGAGGTTTTGGGCGCGGCATGCTGACGGCATTCGGCGAGCGCGAGATCAAAGACTTTGTGCGGGCTTCGGTCGATGAGGCTATGAAGCTGGAGCGGGGAATGTCGCAACTGCGGGCGCAGAAGCGGGTAATTGTGGTGCACTATTCGCCGATTGCGGAGACGGTGCAGGGCGAAGCTCCGGAGATTTTTCCTTTTTTGGGGACATCGCGTCTAGCCGAGGTGATTGACCGTCATGGAGCGGATCTGGTTGTGCATGGCCATGCGCATCATGGAAAAGGGGAGGGCCGCACACCGGGAGGAGTGCCGGTGCACAATGTTGCGATCACGCTGTTGCAGGCGCAGAATCCGTCGCTGGTGTATAGGGTATTTGATTTGTAGTTTCGTTTTGAGATCAGTGAAAATCGTGCGAGACAGTTTCGGCCTTGGTGACGAAGAGCGGAGAGATGCGTTCGGCTTTTACGGAAATTACGTTGTCCTGATTTTGCAGGATGCCTTCGATGGCGAGGAAGCGCTCGCTGGTCAGCAGCAGGCGGTTCTGATGAAATAAATCCGGCGTGACGATGGCGTTCGCGACTCCTGTTTCATCTTCCAGACTCAAAAAGACAAACCCTTTGGCAGTTCCCGGGCGCTGACGGACGATGACACAGCCTCCGATGCGAAGCCGCCTGCCGTTGGGAATATCGCGCAACTCGATAGCGCGGCGAATGCCCATGGCCGTGAGCCAGGCGCGGCGATAGGCCACGGGATGCGGGCCGACCGTGAGTCCGGTGCCGTGGAAGTCGGCGACCAGGCGCTCCTCGTGATTCATGGGGTGGAGCGGCGAGGGTTCATCGAGTTCGGCGGTCTGTTCGAGCAGCGGGCCGGAGGCGCGGACGGCGCGTTCGACCAGCCAGAGAGCGTCGCGGCGGTGAAGCGAGTTGCGAGTTGCGAGTACCGACTGCCGAGAAGAATTGTTGATTGTTGATTTTTGATTGTTGATTGAATCCGTGAAAATCCGTGCAGATCCGTGGCCCTGGTTTTCATCTTTAGCAATTGCATTCAGCGCGCCGATTTCGGCCAGCGTGGTGAGTTCGTCTTTGCGGAGCTTGGGAACGCGGCGAGTGAGGTCGTGGATGGAGGCGAAAGGCGCATGCGCGCGTGCGCGGAGCAGGGCTTGAGCCGCATCTTCGCGGAGGCCGCGAACGTAACGCAGGCCCATGCGGAGGGCGATGACTTCCTGGTCGTTGGTCGTTAGTCGTTGGTCGTTGGCTTCCCAACCCATTTGCCGCGCGTGTTCGGTGTGGTCGGGTAGAGTTTTTTGGCGGCCGACCGACGACCAACGACCAACGACCGACGACCAACGACCGCCGACCGCTTCCAGCGTACACTTCCACTCCGATCGCGTCACATCTACCGGCAGCAGCTTCAATCCGTGGCGTTGCGCATCTTTGACGATTGTGGCTGGGGAATAAAATCCCATGGGCTGATTGTTGAGCAAGGCGGCGGTGAAGGCGGCGAGGTAGTGCGCTTTCAGATAGGCGCTGGCGTAGGCGATCAGGGCGAAACTGGCGGCGTGGGATTCGGGGAATCCGTAGAGCGCAAACGAGGTGATGGAGAGAATAATTTCTTCCTGCGCTTTGGGGGAAATTCCGTTCTGTGTCATCCCCGAACGGAGTTTGGCTTCGATTTCGCGCATGCGGGCTTGCGAGCGCTTGAATCCCATGGCGCGGCGGAGTTCTTCGGCTTCGCCGCCGGTGAAGTTGGCGGCGATCATGGCCAGGCGCAGCAGTTGTTCCTGAAAAAGTGGGACGCCGAGGGTGCGCTTGAGCACGGGTTCGAGCGAGGGATGAGGATAGGTGACGGCTTCACGTCCCTGGCGGCGCTGCAAAAATGGATTCACCATCTGGCCGACGATGGGGCCAGGACGGATGATGGCGACCTGCACGACGATGTCGTAGAAACGCTGCGGATGCAGGCGAGGCAGGCACGACATTTGCGCGCGGCTTTCGACTTGAAAGAGGCCGATGGTGTCGGCTTGCTGGAGCGCGGAATAAACCTGCGAGTCATCTTGCGGAAGATGCGCGAGGTCGACTTCTTCGTGATAGTGGTCGCGGATGAGTTCGATGGAATCTTTTAATACAGCCATCATTCCCAAGCCGAGCAGATCGACTTTGATGATGCCCATGTCGGCGCAATCTTCTTTGTCCCACTGCACGACGACGCGGCCGGGCATGGAGGCGGGTTCGAGCGGGACGACGGAATCGAGTTGTCCCTGGCAGACGACCATGCCGCCGGAGTGCTGGCCGAGATGGCGCGGCATGTCCTGCACGGCGAGGCAGAGTTCGTAATATTTGCGTAGGCGGGGATGGTTGAGGTCGAGTCCGGCGTCGCGGAAGCGGCGGTCGAGGGCATCGTTCTCGTCGCGAAATTCCCAGGTGGCGACGGCGGCGGAAATTTTCGCCAGAGTTTCGGGATCGAAGCCGAGGGCCTTGCCCATTTCGCGCGCGGCCATGCGGTTGCGATAAGTGATGACGTTGGCGGTCATGGCGGCGCCGCGCTCGCCGTAGCGTTTGTAAACGTACTGGATAACTTTTTCGCGTTCGTCGCCGCTGGGCAGATCGAGATCGATGTCGGGCCACTCGCCGCGCTCTTCGGAGAGGAAGCGCTCGAAGAGCAGTTCCATGCCGACGGCGTCGACCGCAGTGATGCCGAGCGAGTAGCAGACGGCGCTGTTGGCGGCAGAGCCGCGGCCTTGCAGCAGAATATTTTGCTCGCGGCAGAAGCGGACCAGATCCCAGACGATGAGGAAGTATCCGGCGAGCTTGAGTTTTTCGATCAGCTTTAATTCTTTTTCGATTTGCAGGCGGGCGCGGTTTTGCAGGTCTTGCGTGGATCGGCCATAACGCTGGCGGAAGCCTTCCCAGGCGCGCTCGCGCAGGAAGGAATCCATGGTCTCGCCTTCGGGCACGGGATAGCGCGGGAATTCGTAGCCGAGATCGTTGAGGGTGAATTCGAGGCGCGAGGAAAGTTCGACGGTGTTCGTGATCGCTTCGGGCAGATCGGCGAAGAGTTGCTGCATGTCGCGCGCAGATTTCAGAAAGCGTTCGGAGTTGCGGGCGAGCAGGCGTCCTGCGGTTGAGAGTGTATGGTGGTGGCGGATGGCCGTGAAGGCGTCGCATAGTTCGCGGGCTTTGGCGGTGGCGTAGCAGACTCCATTGGTGGCGAGCAGAGGAAGATTGAGCGTGCTCGCGATGTCGACGGCGGCGCGGTTGCGAGATTCTTCTTCGCGCTGGAAGTGGCGTTGCAGTTCGACGTAGACGTTGCCGGGGCCGAAGATGCCGACGAGTTGATCGATCTGGCGGCGGGCTTCGTCGATGCCTCCTTGTTGCAGGGCGGCGGCGAGCGGGCCTTCGGGACCTCCGGTGAGGCAGATCAGGCCTTCGGCGTGTTCCTGTAATTCGTCGGCGGAGACTGCGCCTTCGCCTTTTTTGCCGCGCAATTTCATTTTGGTGATGAGGCGGCAGAGGTTCTGGTAACCGGCGCGGGAGGAGACGAGGAGGGGCAGGCGGAATTCACCACGGAGACACTGAGACACGGAGAAAGGCAATTTTTGATGGTTGATTTTTGATTGTTGATTCTTCTCTGTGACAGAGCCTGCCCTGAGCAGAGTAGGGTGCCTCTGTGGTGACAAGTTTGTGGAAACTTCGGCGCCAATGTGGGCTTTGAGCTTGGCTTTGGTTGCGGCGTGATGGAAGCGCGGGGCGCCATAGACGCCGTCGGCGTCGAGCAGCGCCATGGCGGGGAGTTTGAGTTGGGCGCAGACGGCGGCCAATTCCTCGGGCAGGGATGCGCCTTCGAGAAAGCTGAAAGCGGAGCGGGCGTGAAGTTCGACGTACATTGAGTCAAACGTACATTGAGTCATTGAGCCATTGAGTCATTAAGCCAATGAAATCAAAATGACTAATTGATTCAATGACTCAATGATTCACTTTCTCTCAGTCATACGTTCCTTCCACGAACCAGTTCCCGCCGAGCAAGTCGTGTACGAGTCGAAAGAAAGAGACGATGTCTTTTTCTTGTGAGGCCGGGTTTCGCAGAGCCAGGTCCCATTCGTCGCGGGACCAGGCGTCGCGCTCCCACCAATCGCCGGAGGAGCGCCAGGGGCCGGCTTTCCAGAGCACATCACCGTAAACTTCTTTTTTTCTGGCGCAGGCCACGTGTACCGGCTGGCCGTTTTCAAGGGTTACGCTGGCGCGCAGCGGGGGACGGAAGCGGCGCAGGGCCGTGACGGGCGATTTTTCTTCTGTGTCGGGAGTTGCCGAGTCGGGTTTTTTCCCACTCGGACTCTTTCGTGTGACATCGGTTTGCGGAACCCGGGCGGCGAATCGACGCATGCGAAATCCTTCGGGGTGATGCGTGTCGAGAAGTTCTATGGCTCCAACTTTGTGTTCGCCGACCATGCCGGCAATGCGAGCGAGGGTGAGTTCCAGCTTTTCCGGTTCCGGCGACGGAGGGAGAAATAGTCCTCCCTGCGCCGAGCGTGGACGGGCCGGTTCAGCGGCGAGATGAATCTTCACAATAGGCGCGCCAGGAGGATGGGCATTTAAATCGAGCTGCAACAGCTTGAGGAAAACTTTTGGGTCGAGCATGGGAAGTGGCAGGCGCAGGGTACGAAGGAATTGGAGATTGTTGATTTTTGTTTGTTGACGGAAAGGCGAGAAATTTTCGAGTTCCAGTGTTAGGCGTAGTTCTTGCGTGCCGAGGGCTCGTGAGCTTAGACGTGCGCAGAGTTGTTCGAGCAGGCGATTCAGCAGGAAAGCCAGCGGTTCGAGCAGGACGATAGCGTGCTCGAGTTCGATGGCTTCTTCAAAGAGCAGCGGCGATTCCACGGGAATCAGAGTGCGAGTCGCTGCGCCGCGGGCCAGTTGCAGCAGGCGCAGACCTGCTTGCCCAAGGCGTTCGCTGAGCGAAACTTCGGGCAGCGCGGCCAGGTCGCGCAGGTTGCGGATTCCCCAGCGGTCGAGGGTTTCGAGCAGGCGAGCGGCGGATTGGTCGAGCTCCGCTCGACCGGACAGCCGGGGGCGGCTGTCCCCACATGAATCTTTGGGCAGATCGGCAAACAAAACTTTCGTCGGCAATGATCCTAATTGTTCGGCTTCCTGGCCTGCGGAAATTATGGTGACGCCGGGAAAGCCGCGGGCGGCCAGCACGGCGGCATCGGGATTAGAGGCTACTGCGACATTGGCTGCGAGTCCGAGGGCGGTGGCGCGAGTGTGGATGGCGCGGGAAATATCGGGCAACGTTCCGAACAGAGATTCCAGGCCGGCGAGATCGAGTATGGCGGTGTCGCAGGCGGCGTCTTCCACGCAGGGGGAGAACGACTGGGCGCAATCGAGCAAGGTGGCGTGCGCCGCGGATTCCTGCAAAGTGGAACGTGTGCGTAACACGAGTTCGGTGCACAGTTCAGCTTGCGATTTGGTCATGCCGCCTGCGATGCCCAGTCGGGCGGCGTTTTCGTTGACCGCGATGATTTTTTCCAGTGGAGGCTTGCCTTCAAGGATGGCGAGAGCACGAGTCTTCCGTTCAGGCTCGGCGCGGAGTGCGGCCGCCACGGGAAAATTCGGGATGTAGATGCAGGCGAACGGCATGGGATTGCGTCATTTCGTAATTTTGTAATTGGGTAATTGAGTAATTGGTTTCATCGTTTTCATCCGGCCCATGCGGTTTTGGTGGCGAAGGTGATGGAGCGTGCCGGTTTGCGGTCCAGGCGAGAGCGAACTAATTCGGCGGAGATGTTTAGGCCGGTGAGGAGTTGCGCGTGGGTGGGACGTGAAAGATTATTTTTTTCCACGCTCGGCAGCCCCAATTGGAGCAGCAACGAAGAGCAACTTCCGGCGATAGGGAACTGCTCGATCGCGAGCAGGATCGTGGGTTTGTTCTCGATGGCGCGGCGGAAGCGGAACCATGTGGTCAGAGGGATGCGGCGTGCGGCTTGCGAAGGCAGGTCGCCGAGATCCAGAACTATGAGGCCGAAACCGCCGCTTTCGAGAAGCAGATCGGTAGCGCGCAGGACTTGTTCGAGGCGATGTTCGGATTGATTCATGTTCCGGGATTCAATTCGATCTTGCGGAACGCTTGTTTTCTCAGTATCTCGGCGTCTCCGTGGTGAATTTTCTTTCTGTGAATCGCCGTCGCAGCGTATCCAGAGCAGGCGATCGAGTTCTACGCCGGCGGCTGCTACGGAGTGGGGGTCGAGGGCGTCGCTGGCATCGACGACGACGCAGAATTCTCCGCGGCGGGTGGCGGCGGCGAGAGCGGCCAGGAATAAGGTGGTGCGGCCCGAAGAGGACGGGCCGTAGATTTCGGTGAGGCACCCGCGGGGCAGGCCGCCGGTCAGGGCGTCGATGGCGGGGATGCCGCTGGGGGCCATCTCTGGCGCGGGACAGTGGTGGAGTTGCGAGGCTGGGGTAATGCTGGCGGGAGGGATTTTCCCCCCGATGATTGTTGATTGAAGGATATGGTCACGGCGGGCGGTCGAGCTGCGCTCGACTGGACAGCCGAGAGCCTGCCCTGAGCTTGTCGAAGGGGCGGCTGTCCCCATATGAGAGTTGGGTTCAGCATCAAAGAGAAAAGGGCGGCCTTGGGCCGCCGAAGTGGAAACCACTGCGGAAGACATAAGATTCCTCGGAAGATTTCAGGGAACACGCCGAGGGCTGGAGCCGCCGGAGGCTTATTCGCTTTTTATTCGCCTATAAAGATTCTGCCTCCACACCGAGAAGTTTGTCAAGGGGAGTGAGGGAACCGGCGACTCTGGTTGCGCGCGAAGCGCGCAATCGGCGATCAACGGCTTCACTAGGGCTTTCGGCGGTCGCACGCTTCGCGGGGCGGACGAGGCGTCCGCTCCTCCATAAATCTGCGTGCTTACTTTGGGAGCGGACGCGCGTCCAAGCCATCACACGAGAATGAAGACGCCGTGCTCAACTTCTGTTCTCCCAATTCTGTTGTGACCTCTCGGCTGTTCAATCTCAGCCGCAAAAGGAGTTTCTATGCGATATCACTACCGAAGCGTTTGTCTGCTTGCCTTGTTGTCCGCTGTTTTGTTATCCGCGAGTCTCGCTCAGGCGCAAACGGCCACCGGCGAAACTTTGATGCTCGATCTGCCGCGAGCGAGCCAGCATGCGGTGATCACGCAGCGCATCGGCATCACCGATATCACGCTCAACTATCATCGGCCGCTGGCGAACGGGCGGCAGGTCTGGGGCAAGCTTGCGCCTTACGGCCAGGTGTGGCGCGCGGGCGCGAATGAGAATACGACGATTACGTTCAGCGATCCGGTCACGATTGAAGGACAGGCGCTCGATAAGGGAACGTATGGACTGCATATGATTCCGGGCGAGAACCAGTGGACCGTGATCTTTTCAAAGAATTCGACATCGTGGGGAAGCTTTACCTACAAGCAGGAAGAAGACGCGCTGCGGGTCAATGTGAAGCCGCAACCGGCGGAGGCGCACGATGCGCTGACCTACGATTTCGATGATCTGAAGCCGAACTCGGCTGTCTTGACCATGCGCTGGGATAAAGTCGCGGTGCCGTTCAAAGTTACGGTCAACGTAAACGACTTGGTAACCGCTAGTATTCATCGGCAGTTGCACGGGCTCAATCAATATTACTGGGAAGGTTGGGACGATGCGGCTGGGTATTTCTTGGCCAACAAAATCAATCTGGACGAGGCGCTGAAGGATGAGGAGCAGTCGATCCAGTCGGAAGAGCGTTATGACAACGTGATGAACAAGTCGCGCATTCTGGAGGCGATGGGACGCGCTCCGGACGCCGACGCGGCGCGCAACAAGGCGCTGGGTATCGCGAGTCCGCTGCAACTTTATTTTTATGCGCGGCAGTTGCAGGGGCAGAAGAAGCAGGATGAGGCGCTGGCGGTGTTCCGGTCGACGGCCAAGAAGTATCCGGACTATTGGACTTCGCACATGGGCATGGCCCGCGTGTACAGCGCGCAGGGAGATTTTGACAATGCGGTGAAGGAAGTGAAGTTGTCGCTCGTGGGGGCGCCGGATTCGAATAAGGCGAATCTGGAGGGATATGTGAAGAAGCTGCAGGCTAAGGAGGATATTAACCGGTAGCTTGTTTCTGGGCTTAGATCGTATCCTGGGGCGCGGGCTTCGCCTTCGCTGGACGGACGAATGCGTCCGTCGCCACATGAGTTTATCCCGTGTTGTGCAGGCCGGCGGCGATCCCATTGATGGTGGCGCCCAAGGGGTATTCCAGGTCAACGCTTTGTTGTCCGCTTTGTTTGCGGCGGAGGAGTTCTACCTGGATCAGGCTCATGGGGTCGACGTAAGGGTTGCGCAGGCGAATCGAGCGGGCCAGCACGCGATTGCGGGCCAAGAGTTCGCGCTGGCCGGTCACGCGGAGAATCATACGTCGCGAGCGCAGGAATTCTTCCTCGAGCATGGAGAAGACTCGTTTGCGCAGCGCCGCATCTTTGACCAGCCCGGAGTAATCGCGGGCGATTTCGAGATCGGCTTTTGCCATGCCCAGTTCCACGTTGCGGAGCACTTCCGAGAATACAGGAAAGCCGCGGGCGATCTGGCGCAGAAGCTGCTCGTGGCCGGGACCGCCTTTCGCGAATTGTTCGAGAGCATAGCCGACGCCGAACCACGCAGGGACGGCATGCCGACTCTGCATCCAGCCGAAGACCCACGGGATGGCGCGCAGATCCTCAAGCTTGCGACCCTGGCTGCGGCGCGACGGGCGCGATCCGATGCGGGCCGTATCCAGTTCGTTGACCGGAGTAGCCTGCTCGAAGTATGCGAGGACGTCGGGGCTGTCGGCGATCTCGCGGCGATAGATGCGATAAGCTTCCTGCGACATCTCTTCGATAGCCTCTTCCCAGCGCGCAGAATCTTGCCCCTGCTGTTCTCCACGCAGCGTTAAAGTTTCGAGACTCGCCGCTATCATCAGCTCTAGATTCCACTCGGCCAGAATCGAGTCGGCATATTTCCAGTTGAGAACTTCGCCTTGCTCGGTGATGCGAATCTGTCCGGAGAAACAGCCGGGCGGCTGCGCCAGGATGGCGGCGTGAGTTGGACCGCCGCCGCGGCCGACGGTGCCACCGCGGCCGTGAAAAAGGCGAAGTTTCACCCCATGTTTTTTGGCCGCCTGATGCAATTCGCGATGAGTTTTGTAGAGTTCCCACGTGCTGGTCAGCATGCCGCCGTCTTTGTTGGAATCGGAGTATCCGAGCATGATTTCCTGCCAGCGTCCCCAGGAATCAAGCAGGGGTTGATACCCGGGATGGCTCCAGAGTTGGCGCATGACACCGCCGGCGGCACGCAGCGACTCAATGGATTCGAACAGCGGCACCGGCATGAGGCCGGGATCGTCGGGGGATCCAGCGACCTGAACTCCGCCGATGTTTGCGAGACGAATAACGGCCAGCACATCGTCGGCTGATTCCGCGCCGCTGACGATGTAGTGGCGGATGGAGTGAGCGGGATGCGTGCGTTTTAGTTTTGCGATGGTGCGAAAAGTATCGAGCAACTCGCGGCTTTCGGCAGAGTTGGTGCTGCGCTCGGGGTGAGGTCCAAGCTCTTCTAGCGCGCGCTTATGCACCTGAGCATGCTGGCGAATGTCGAGCGTGTGCAGATGAAATCCGAAGGTGCGCACCTTGCGCAGGAGGGAACCGACGTAGGTTCGCGCCAGCCGCTCTCCGCGATTGGATTCAAGACTGCTCTCGACGAGCAGAAGATCGTCCATAAACTCGGCGGCATTGCGGTAGGAGGCAGGGGAGTCCGCGGCCTCGCGGCTCTGCTGTAACTTGTGAAACATGTACGAGAGAAAGCGGCGATAACTTTCTGTCGTGTTGTGCGGTCCCCACGCCAGGTGCACGCCGGCAATCGTCCGCTCGTATTGCTTCAAGCGCGCGAGTAATTCTTCCGATACGCCGGTTTGACGGCGCGAAGAACTAAGGCGATCGCTTAAGGATTCCACGTCGTGGAGATACTCGCGAAGGATCACGCCCCGCGCCATGTCGAGCGCGTCGCGAATGCAGTCCGGCTTGACCAGCGGGTTGCCGTCGCGGTCGCCGCCGATCCAGGAGCCGAAGTGGATGAGGCTGGGCAGGGCGGCTTCGTCGAGTTCGAGTGCATAAACTTCGCGGAAGGACTCGACGATCTCGGCATAGATTTTTGGCAGAGCATCGAAGAGCGAGAGTCGAAAATAGCGCAGGCCGATACGAATCTCGTCGTCGACCGTAGGCTTGGCCAAGCGCACTTCATCGGTCTGCCACAGCGAAGTGACCTCGGCGCGGATGCTGTTCTCGCAGTCTTCGGCTTCCTCGGCGGTGAGCGGAAGTCGGTCGAGGCGCTCCAATTCTTTGGCGACGCGGCGGCGCTTTAGCAGCACCGTCTGACGGGCGACTTCGGTGGGATGCGCCGTAAAGACGGGAGTGATGGCGATCTGGCCGACAGCGGCGAGCGCAGCCTGAGCTGAAATGCCTGCTTCTTTCAGGCGGAGCAGCGTTCCGCGAAATGAACCCGGGAGCGGCGGATGTTCGCGGTCAAGCTTTCCAGCGCGGCGACGGCGTCGGCGATGATTGGTCTCAGCAAGGTTGGTGAGTTCAAAATAGGTGGCGAATGCTTTGGTGACCTGGTAGGCGCGAGTCAAGTCCATGCGGGAGACAATCCCTTGTGCCTGGAGCATGAGTGTGGCAGAAGCGGGCTCCTCCGGAGTGCGGCGGGTTGTCTCGCGATGCGCGATCAGTAGCTTTCGTAATGCTTCTACGGATTCGAAGACCTCCTGACCTGACTGCTCGACCAGCACTTGGCCGAGAATCGCACCCAGCGAACGAACGTCGCGACGCAGCGGGTTATCTTTCGCGGTCTCGTCGGAATGAGCAATGAGTTCTGAAAGCCGTGCGTGCTGATCGTCGGCTTGCCAGAGCGGTTTGGGTTTATGGGGAGCCATTTCGGAATGTACGACAGAATAAACGACAGGAGCGGAGCGTGGGATGAAAAGAGTGAATGGCGAGGAATCGCGTTCCTATGAGGGTAGCGTATTCGACCGATAAAATTCGTATCAAGACAGGTGTAGCCTCCTTGTTAAGCGCGTGCGCGAAAAGCTAGCACCGCGTATCCCAATGTGACTCCGAGTGCACCGTACACCGCGGCGTTCATGGGAGCCAGCAAAAGGAAGATCGAGAGGGGTGAGGGATCGATCGTCATCTTCACGAAATACATCGGGCACAGCGCAAGCATGAGTTGAGGATTGAGATTCCAGGCGTGCGGAGCGAAATAAGCCACGAGCGCCGCGAGATAGAAAATTGCCGCGAAGCCGCCAAGCAGCTTGAGGGGCGCTGAATACAGGCGCGCGTCGTCCCGGTTTTTATTGCAGACTTTCGCAATCCACGAACGGGGCGACACCGCCATAGCCAAGCTGAAAAAGCCCACCACTGACAGCGCTACTACAAAAATCACCCATTCGCTCTGCACTGGCAGTTCGGCGCCGCGCAGCAGCGCATAGGGGTAAACAGTGACGAGTGAGATCAGAGCGCAAACAAAAAAGACAATGCGGGATGTGATCCTCGCCGCGCGTCCGGCCATGGGCGCATTCTAACAGTGGCCGACTCAGTCCACTCTATTTGGGCACTTCGAAGCGGTAGCCGATGCCGCGCAGGGTCTTTAAATATTGGGGATGGCGGGGGTCAAGCTCAATCTTTTCGCGCAGGCGGCGAATGTAGACATCGATGGATCGCGGCGTGACGAACGGGGTTTCCTTCCACACGGCGTCGAGCAGTTGGTCGCGGGTCAGGACGCGGCCGCGGTGGGTTGCAAGATATTCGAGCAGGCGGAACTCCCGTACCGTAGTCATGACGTTGCGACCCTGCATTTGTACGGTCATGGAGGAAACGTCTATTTCCAGGTCGCGCAATCGCAGCACCTCGCCCGGTGCGGGAACATTCCCCAATCCGCGCAATACGCTGCGAATGCGGGCAACGAGTTCGCGCGGGCTGAAAGGCTTGGTGATGTAGTCGTCGCCGCCCAGTTCCAGTCCCTTGACGCGGTCGGCTTCCGCGGTTTTGGCGGTAAGAAAGATGATGGGAGTCGCGGAAAGGATCGGGGTCTGGCGGATGTGCCGGCAGAGTTCGAAGCCATCGGTGCCGGGCAACATCACATCGAGCAGAAACAGGGCGGGCATTTCCCGCGCGGCTTCGGTGAGTACCGAGGCGCCGCTCACAAAACTCTGCACCTCGAACCCAGCCGCTTGTAGATTGTGAGAGATTAGGCGGGCAATATCCTCGTCATCCTCGACGACAAAAATGACGGGACGGAAAGGCGAAGTGCCGCCGGGATTCCCAGTTTTTTCATGGAATTCTGCTGGTTGTTGCATTTGGAATTCAGGGCATCCCACGAAGTCACAGAACTTCGCGAAGCGGGAGACACCCACGACTGTATGGGGGGAATGTTGCGCGAATGTTGCTAGGGTGTTAACGAACGATGAATTTGCGTGGGAGATTGTGGAAGGACGGAGGCCCTTCGACTTCGCTCAGGGCAGGCTCTCGTCCGTCCCGCGGAGCGAAGCGACGTGTGCCACGGCGTCCGCCGTAAATAGGCTCCGGTGTAAAAGTTGCGCGTCGATTTCGCGCTTCGCGCGCAACCCGGACGAGGGCGTCCGGGGCTCCATTAGTTCGCGGCTTTCTTCTTCGGCATGTGCCGCAGGCTGCGGCCTTCGATCAGGCTGTAGAGATCCTCGGCCAGGTTGGTGGTGTGGTCACCGGCACGCTCCAGGGCCTGCGCCATCAGCAACACATCGAAGCCCGTGTTTTCGCCTTGCGCTACGGATCCCGCCAGATGCTTCTGGAACAGGGTGTGGCAGACGCGGTCGATCTCTTTATCCATTTGCAGCACCTTGCGGGCGCATTCGAGGTCGAGGTTGGAGAAGCCCTGATGAATCAGGTCGAGCATTTCTCGCAGCACCGCCGACATTTCTACCAACTGCCGCACGTCGGAGGCAGCCATCTTGGAGGTGCGGGACTGCATCCGCAGTGCCACGCTCATTACCAGGTCGCCGATGCGCTCCAGGTCGGTCGTGGACTTCAGGCTCGATAGCAACTGGCGGGCACGCCCCTCATTTACGCGAGTAATGGCCGCGGGCAAGCGCTCGTCGATTTGACGCTCGATCAGGTCGAGTTCCTTTTCGCAGTCTTTAATGGCGAGAAAAGCCATGCGCGAATGATGGGTGAGCAAGTCGCGGACGTTGAACGCAGCGTCGCGGGCGATCAGGCAGGCTTTCAGCGAGAGGCGCATCAAATCGTCCGAGCCGCCCTTCGAGACGGGCACAGCCTTGGCTATATGCGATCGAGCGCTGGGCTCGTTCGCTTCGGCTACGGCATTTCGCGTTGCAGGATTTTGCGGCTCGAGATTTCGCGACCCGGCATTTCGGGGGGCTGTCGCTTTGCGTGGCATCGGGATGTCATCATTTTATTCCCGAAATGTGAAAGGATCATTACAACATCGCATGAAGCCCGAGCACATTGCCTCGAGCGGAGGCTGGGAATACATTGGTGCTAGCGGTACGCATGCAACGGAGGCGGTTTCGTGAATCTGGCTGATTATCTGCGGCGCCAGTTTGCCTATGATGAATGGGCGAACCGGGAAGTGTTGAACGCGATCCGAAGCGCGGGCGGCGAGAACCAGTCCGCAAATAAACTGTCGCTGCAACTCGTGTCGCACATTCTGGCCGCCGAGCGGCTATGGCTCGATCGCTTGAAGCAGCAACCGCAGAGTATGCCGGTATGGCCGGAGGCGGACCTGGCGCAGTGTGAGGCACTGGCGGCCGAATTGGGCCATTTATGGCTCGAATTTCTCGATCTCATCACCGCCGGGGATGTCTCGCAGTCGATCAGCTACAAGAACAGCAAAGGCGAAGCGTGGACCAGCACAATTGTCGACGTCTTGACCCATGTGGTTCTACATTCCGCCTATCATCGCGGGCAGATTGCCACGCACATGCGCGCCAGCGGACAAACGCCGGCCTATACCGACTTTATTCATGGCGTGCGGCAGGGGCTGGTGAAGTAATACAAACGGACCGCTAGTTTAGCTGGTGATGGGAATCTCTAGCTTCCCAGAAGCGCACTTCTGGCTCAGAATAACTTCCGGTTAACCCGTAATCCTGGAGAAGTCGCGATTTGACGAGTAGTCAATACTGGTCACTTGGTGCCCACCCGGAATACTTCCGGTCTGGGAGCCTGGTATCGGCGCATACGTGGCAGTGTTCTGCGCAAGGCTATAATGCTCGAACGAATGGCGCTCACTTCCGGGACGAAACTCGGTCCATATGAAATCCAATCGCCGCTGGGCGCAGGCGGCATGGGCGAGGTGTATCGAGCGAAGGACTCTCGACTCGATCGTACCGTAGCCATCAAAGTCTTGAACTCGAAACTTGCCGCCAACACGGAGCTGCGAGCCCGCTTCGAACGGGAGGCCAAAATCATCTCGCAGCTTCAGCATGCCCACATCTGCGTGCTGCACGACGTCGGTCATCACGAGGGCGCAGACTTTCTAGTGATGGAGTTCCTGGAAGGCGAGTCGCTGGCCGATCGTTTGAAGAAGGGACGCCTGGCGATGGAGCAGTTGCTGAAAATTGCAACCGAGATCGCCGACGCACTTGAAAAAGCACACCGTGCCGGAGTAGTGCACCGCGACCTGAAACCGGGCAACGTGATGTTGACCAAGTCAGGCGCCAAGCTTCTCGACTTTGGTCTCGCCAAGCCGCTGGGAGCTACGGTCGCGACGAGCGACGGCAGCGGCAGCTCTGCTTCCGTGGTGGCGGCGGCGCTGACGCAGACTATCCCGACTCCGAGTCCTGTATCGCCACTTTCTGCCGCTGGGACCGTGATCGGGACCGTGCAGTACATGTCGCCTGAGCAAATCCAGGGGAACGAAGCTGACGCGCGATCCGATATTTTCGCGTTTGGGCTCATGGTGTTCGAGATGGCCGCCGGCAAACGTGCCTTCGAAGGGAAGACGCAGGCCAGCATCGTGGGGCAGATTCTAGCCTTTGACCCGCCTGCGGTCACAACACTTCGGCCCGATATGCCACTGGCATTGGACCAGCTCATTCGCAATTGCCTGGAAAAAGATCCCGACGAGCGCATACAGACCGCGCACGACCTGAAGCTGAGTCTGCAAGGGATCGCGGTTGAACAGGCGGGGCGAAAGGCCGCGGCCGCGGTGGCGCTCCCTAGTGGGCATCGGCGCGAGCGTCTTATTTGGTCAGCTGCCGTGGTGGCCGCGATTGTTCTTGGTGCGGTCGCGGCCATGTGGCTCTACCACCCGTCCCAGACAGCGCCGCCGATCCGCGCTGCGATCAATCCGCCTGCGAACGCGACCCTGAGTCTCATTGGCGATTTCGCGGGACCACCGGTGTTGTCGCCCGATGGCTCATCGCTGGCCTTTGTGGCCGTCGGTGCTGACGGAAACAACGCAATCTGGGTTCGTCCTTTGAACGCACCGGAGGCGCATGTGCTTGCCGGTACCGATACCGCGACTTTTCCTTTTTGGTCGTGGGACAGCCGTTCGCTGGGTTTCTTCGCGGAAGATAAACTGAAGACAATCAACGTCAATAGCGGATCGACGTTCACGGTATGCGACGCGCGGTTCGGCCGCGGAGGTTCATGGGGCCCGGGCGGAATAATTCTGTTCTCTCCGCAGACGCCCGCTCCGATTATGCGCGTCAGTTCCAGCGGCGGGACTGCGGTGGCCGTGACCAAGAATGATGCGCCGAGTGTCTCCTCGCATCGCTGGCCTTTCATTCTTCCGGATGGAAAGCACTTTCTCTACCTCGCGATCAATATCAATGACCCCGCCAGTGATGCCGTGCACTACGCGTCGGTGGATGGAAGCGCGGATCGCTTGCTGTTTCAATCTCGATCGAACGCGGTTTACAGCAACGGATTTCTCTTGTTTGTTCGCAGCGGCCAGTTGATGGCACAGCCCTTCGATCCCGCCAACGGAACGCTGAGTGGAGAAGCACAAAGCCTGGCCAGCAGCGTGATCGAGGATCTTTCTACCTGGCACATTGACGTTTCTGCCTCCACCAACGGCCTGCTGATTTTTGGCAGTGGCGGAACTGGCGACGAGCAACTGGTTTGGGTGGATCGCAATGGAAAACAGATCGGCACCGTGGCCGGCAAAATGGCCAATGTAACGGCTGCAAAGCTATCGCCACAGGGGGATCGCATTGCGCTTGAGATTGATAATGGTATCGGTGCACACGACATCTGGGTGCTCGATGTGGTCCGCGGAGTCCAGACGAGACTTACCTTTGGACCCATTCAGAATTCGAATCCCGTCTGGTCGCCCGACGGCAAGTGGATCGCGTATTCCTCCATCGAAAAAAACAACGACACAAAGCTCTACCGCAAACCTTCCGATGGAAGCGGCGCAGCGGAACTCCTGCATAGCGATGACCATGACCAGGTGGGCAGCGATTGGTCGCAGGATGGAAAGTATCTTATCTATGCGCGTGGCCATGTAGGCATATTGGATTATGAAATTTGGGCGCTCCCACTTCAGGGAGACCATAAGCCATGGCTTGTGGTTCCGCGGGCTGAGAAATCCATCGCCTACGAGGCACGCCTCTCCCCCGATGGCCGCTGGCTTGCGTACACCTCGAAAGAATCTGGAAATCTGGAAGTGTACGTAGTGGCCTTTCACGGCGGCGAGGGCAAATGGCAGGTTTCAACCAACGGCGGCACTGCACCGCAGTGGAGCCGGGATGGCAAAGAACTCTACTACGCTCACCAGGCCAACCGCTCGATTATGGCCGTGCCGGTAAAGGAAGCGAATGAGGGGCTACAGTTTGGCGCTGCTCAGTCCATCGCCTCCGATGCGAAGAGTTCTACGCCCGGCGTTTACGATGTCGCGCCCGACGGGCAAAAAATCCTTCTCGATCTGGTTGCGCAACAGGTCAGCCCATCCGTTACCGTTATGACGAACTTCACTGCCGCCTTAAAGAAATAGAGTGCGCCCAGGGAAGTTGGCTAGTTCTTTTTTTTCGCCCAAGACGTAATATTTCAGCAATGAAAAAACTTTCTGTCTTCTTCTTGCTGGTGCTGTGCGCCGTATTCCTCCTGGCGGCCGATCAACCGAAATTTCCTCCGATGCCGGTCGCAGTTTCGAGCAATGCCGTGGCATCGCTGAAGAATGGAATCGAAGTCTATTCGATGATGGGAGTCGGCCCCAAGAAGACCTGGGATGACATTACCAACAAGATGTACCTGCTCCGCTTCAAGTCGGGGAAGTGGACTGAAGGCCGGCCCGTGCCCGGAGTGGCCGGCCGCTTGGGCGCGTCGGCGATCGGCGCCCGCGGCCAGATTTTCGTATTCGGCGGTTATGTCGTGGACGCGCAGGGAAATGAAATCACCGTAGCCGACGTGAACTCCTTCCTGCCCCAAGAGCAACGTTGGTATCGCGCCGCCGATATACCGGTGCCCGTGGACAACGCGGTCATCGGTCTGAATCACGACCGCTATATTTATCTGGTCGGCGGACGGTCGAAGAACGGGCCGGTGAATAACGTACAGGCCTACGACGTCGAGAAGAATACCTGGAGCCAGGCGACGCCGCTTCCGGGCAGTGCGGTTTTTGGTCATGCCGGCGGTTTGATCGATGACGCCATCGTTTATGTCGATGGCGCGAAGAAAGATCCTGCCGGGGGAAACCGCTACGTGGTGTCGGACGAATGCTGGATAGGAAAGATCGAAAAGAAAGATCCGAACAAAATTGCGTGGAGCAAAATTTCGGCGCATCCCGGACCGGGGCGGTTCGGCATCGTTGCCGGCGCCTGGGAACACGAGCACAGGATTCTGTTCTCGGGAGGCACGGCCACTGTGCACAACTTTAAGGGCCTGGACTATGACGGCAAACTGGCGGAGCTTTCCCCGGTGACGTTTGCGTTTGAATTGCACGGAGGCAAGTGGGAGACGATCTCAGAGGACACGTTTGACGTCCGCACCGACGGCCGGGGAATCGTGTCGACGCCGCTGGGCCCGCTGATTATTGGCGGGATGCTGAAAAATGGAGCGATCTCGGCGCGCGTGCTGGCATTGCAGAAGAAGTAGTGTGGAGAGGCGGACGCCTCATCCGTCCGAACGAAGTGATGAGTGCCCAGGGTAAAATCCACTTCTCTCAACTGAAAGCGACAAGTGGGGCACCCGCTTTTATTTCTTTTTCTTTCTCGCAGAAGACGTCTTCTTGCCGAAGACGCGGACGAAAATCTTATCAACATTTTTCAGTTGGCGTTGCAGGTTGAAGGCGCGTTCGATTTGCCGGCGCGGAATTTTGGCGGTGATTTCTTTGTCGGCGAGGACGAGTTCATGGAAGTCCAAGTTCTCTTTCCAGGCGCGCATGGCGTGGGATTGCACCAGGCGGTAGGCGTCTTCGCGGCTCACGCCGTGCTCGACCAGGTCGAGCAGCAACTGCCCGCTGAAGATAAGGCCGCGCGTGCTGTCGAGATTGGCGCGCATGCGTTCGGGATAGACGAACATGGTGTCGATCAGGTTGGCCGTTTTGGTAAGGAGATAGTCGACGAGCGTGGTCGAGTCGGGCAGGATGATGCGCTCGGCGGAGGAGTGCGAGATGTCGCGTTCGTGCCAGAGGGCAACGTTTTCGTATCCGGCCTGCGCGTTGCTGCGGACGACGCGGGCGAGGCCGCTGATCTGCTCGCTGGTCACGGGATTGCGCTTATGCGGCATGGCTGACGATCCCTTTTGCTTTTCGCTGAAGAACTCCTCCGCCTCGCGGACTTCGGTGCGCTGAAGGTGGCGAATTTCGGTGGCGATCTTGTCGAGCGTGGAGGCTATTACGGCGAGGGTTCCCAGATAGTGGGCGTGACGGTCGCGCTGGATGACCTGCGAAGAAACGGCGGCCGGTCTCAGTCCCAGGCGGGCGCAGATTTTCTCTTCGAGTTCCGGTGTGAGGTGGGCGAAGATTCCGACCGCTCCGGAGAATTTTCCTACGCGCATGTCTTCGGCAGCGGCGAGGAAGCGCGCGAGGTTACGCTGCGTCTCGGAATACCAGTTGGCGATCTTGAAGCCGAAGGTGATGGGCTCGGCGTGGATGCCGTGGGTGCGGCCGACCATGGCCGTGTCTTTGAACTCCCAGGCGCGGCGCTCCAGGACTTCGGCCAGATGTGCGAGGTCTTTTTTTATAACATCGGAAGCTTGTCGAATCAGCAGAGCCTGCGCGGTATCGACGACATCGTTGGAGGTCAGGCCGTAGTGAAACCAACGGGCGTGTGGGCCGACGATTTCTGCGACGGCGGTGGTGAAGGCGATAACGTCGTGGCGCACTTCGGCTTCGATCTGGTGAATGCGCTCGACGCGGAAGTCGGCGCGCTCGCGAATGGCGCGGGCGGCGTCCCTGGGGACGAGGCCGACTGCGGCGAGCGTCTCGGTGGCGGCGACTTCAACGGCCAGCCAGGTGCGGAAGCGGTTTTCGTCGCTCCAGATGCGGGCCATCTCCGGGCGGGTGTAGCGCGGGATCACTGGCACTCCTGTGCGTGCGGCGGAATTGCGGACTAAGGATTCTATACGGAGGCCTGGGATGGAGGCTAGAGCAGGCGCCGATGCGCCGCCGGCTAAACTTCTTCACCACGGAGGACACGGAGGATCGCTGAGGAGAGCAGCCGAGCTCGCTCATATATCGCCCTACGATATAATAGTTCCAGACTATCGCGGCACGATAGACATCCCGCATGAAGAAGCTCACCCTGTCCGACTATCAGGCACTGGCCGAATTTCGATTCCAAATTCGAAAATTCCTTCACTTCAGCGAGCTGGCGGTGCAAGCGGCCGGGCTGGAACGGGGCCAATACCAGCTCATGCTGGCGATCAAAGGAATGCCGGCGGGAGTTCGGCCCCGGATTCGGGAACTAGCCGACCGCATGCACATCCAGCATCATAGCGCGGTGGAGTTGGTCAATCGGCTGGAACGCGGAGAGTACGTGCGGCGGGAGCGGTCGGAGGGCGACCGGCGCGAGGTATTGCTGGAACTTACGCCCAAGGGCGAGCGGGTGCTGGCGGAACTCGCGCTGCATCATCATAACGAGTTGCGGAACTCGGCCCCCGGCCTGGTGGGAGCGCTGCTGCGGCTGATGCCGAAGAAGGAAAGGCGGAAAGGGTCGGCGCGGAGCGTAGAGTCGAAGTCCTTCAGGGTCTGAACCCCGTTTTCGAGCACCAGGGCTTACCGCGGTGCGGCGCTGCGCACCAAAAAGTGAAGATAAAAATATGACAGACGCAACCAACCCGTCGAACTCGATGCCGGCGCAGTTTCGCATCGTGCTGGTTTCTTTTCTGGCGGCGGCCATCGGGCTCGTGGCCGGCCTGGTAGCTTACGCGCTCTACAAGCTGATCGGGCTGTTCACCAATCTGTTTTTCTTTCATCACTGGTCGACAACTTTCAGGAGCGTGGGCTCACATCAACTGGGAGCGTGGGTGATTCTGGTTCCGGTGGTGGGCGGGCTGATCGTGGGCGTAATGGCGAAGTACGGCTCGTCCAAGATCAAGGGACACGGAATTCCGGAAGCGATGGAAGCGGTATTGACCAACCGCAGCCGCATCGAGCCGAAAGTGGCGATTCTCAAACCGATCTCGGCGGCGATCGCGATCGGAACCGGCGGACCGTTCGGCGCGGAAGGTCCAATCATTCAAACTGGAGGGGCGATCGGGTCGCTGGTGGGGCAGTTGCTGCACACCACGGCGGTGGAGCGGAAAGTGCTGCTGGCTTGCGGCGCGGCGGCAGGAATGTCTGCCACCTTCAACACGCCGATCGCCGGGGTCATTCTCGCGATTGAGTTGCTGCTCTTCGAATTTAAGTCGCGGTCGTTCATTCCGCTGGTGATTGCGAGCACGCTGGCGACGGCGGTCCACATGCAACTGCTGGGCGCCGG
Source organism: Candidatus Sulfotelmatobacter sp. (assembly GCA_036500765.1). Lineage (NCBI taxonomy): Bacteria > Pseudomonadati > Acidobacteriota > Terriglobia > Terriglobales > Candidatus Korobacteraceae > Candidatus Sulfotelmatobacter > Candidatus Sulfotelmatobacter sp. Next base: position 66,353 of record DASYBM010000009.1, on the reverse strand, counting down.
ACCCATGTTCTCAGTCGGAGAGTCTTCGGGGAAAAGTCTGGATTTCGGGATTCCGCACGCTTTGCCGTTCTACCTGCTGCTCGGGCCGATCTGCGGGTTAGCGGCCGTTGGACTGAGCAAGGCACTTTACTGGGTGGAGGATTCGTTCGAGAAGCTTCCCTTCGATGAATTGTGGTGGCCGGCGATCGGAGCGCTGGCACTTGGCGTCATTGGTTTTTATGTGCCACGGGTTTTCGGCGTGGGGTATGACACGATCGGAGACATTCTCAACGGGAGTCTGGCATGGAAAGTTCTGCTGGTAGTGATGTTTGCGAAGTTCGCGGCGCTGGTGATTTCACTGGGATCGGGAACGTCGGGCGGGCTGCTGGCTCCAACATTTATGTGGAGCGCGGCCATGGGCGGCCTGTTCGCGATGGTAACGAATCATGTGTATCCGGCGGCGCATCTTTCCCCGGGAGCGTTTGCCCTGGTGGCGATGGGAGCGGTGTTTGGGGCGGCTTCGCGGGCCACGTTCTCCTTCATTATTTTCGCATTTGAGATTACGCGGGACTACAACTCGGTGCTGCCGCTGATGCTGGTCGCCGTGATCGCGGACGGTGTCGCCATGCTGTTCATGCCGACGAGTTCGATCATGACCGAAAAGCTGGCGCGCCGAGGACTGCGGGTGCATCAGGATTACGAAGCCGATGCGCTGACCCAGGCGAGGGTGAGCGAAACGATGGAAAAAGATGCTCCTACGATTGCGGCGGATACGAAGGTAGGAACCCTGGCGGAGCGGATTGCGCGGCGTGATCCGGCCGTGGCCCGACATGAAGCTCTGCTCATCGTCGACGACTCCGCCAAACTTGCGGGCATCATCACTCGGGGAGATATTTTGCGCGCGCTCCACCAGGATCCTTCAGGCGCGATGACGGTGCAGGAAGCGGGCAAAACTCTTCTTGTGGTGACCTATCCGGATGAACTGGTATCAGAGGCGGCGGCCAAACTTTTGCGCTTCGACATCGGGCGGCTTCCGGTGGTCGATCGTGCCGACGAACGCAAAGTGTTGGGCTATGTGGGCCGAGCTTCGATTCTGGCCGCGCGCTTGTTGCGTTTTCATGCCGAGCATGTGCGCGAGCCAGGATGGCTTCCGGTCCCAAGGTCTCGAGTCAGTCATGAGTTTCGATAAATGGTTGGGGATGCTGGGATGGTAGAAGCGAAGGCAGAAAATATCGGCGCCGGTTTATCGAACCGAGTGGCGAAAGACGTTCGGCTGTATCTGCGGCAGCGGCCGGTGATATTGACGCTGTTGGCGCTGCTCGCGATCCTTTTCTTCGTGGGCGTGAGCGGACTATCGCGGGCTTATCAAGCGCAGCGAGAGTCTCTGGGAAGCCGATGGTTCAACCGTGGGCTCGGGGACCTGAGCGCGGGCCGATATGATGCCGCAGTCATGGAATTTCGCTCGGCGCTGCTGTATTCCCGCGACAACTACGATTATGAGCGCCATCTGGCCGAGGCCCTGATCGGCCTGAAGCGGACCGGCGAAGCCTCGACCTACCTGCTCAACCTATGGGACCGTCAGCCCGAAGACGGGGTTGTGAATCTCGACCTGGCGCGCATCGCCGCCCAAAAAGGGCAGATCCAGCAGGCGATCCGCTATTACCACAATGCGATCTATGCCGCCTGGCCGAGCGATCAGGAAGCGAAACGCCGCGATGCGCGGCTGGAGTTGATCGAGTTGCTATTGGCGACGGGAGCCAAGGCACAGGCGCAACCGGAGTTGATCGCGTTGCAGGAGAATGTGGGGGAAGATCCAGCGCAGCAGGAACGTATCGGTGATTTGTTTCTGCGGGTGGGGGATTATGAGCATGCGCTGGCGGCATATCGCATCAGCCTGAAGGCGGAGGGCGAAGATCGCGCAGCGCTCGCGGGGGCGGGATTCGCCGCATTCCAACTCGGACGTTATCCTCTGGCGCAGCGCTATCTACAGGCCGCTGTAGCGGCCAATCCCAGCGACAAACATAGTGCCGATCTGCTCAAGTCGACGGAACTCGTTCTGCATATGGATCCTTTCCGGCGGCAACTTTCCGTGGCCCAGCGCGACCGGATTGTGGTCGAGGCATTTTCTACGGCAGGCGAACGGCTCAAATCTTGCGGTCTTATGCGCGGCTCGGCACTGCCCACTGCGGCGCAAACGAGCCTCGCCGATAGCTGGGCCAAAATGAAGCCCGAGATATCGGAGTTGAATCTCAAACGGAAACCCGACTTGGTCGAGCAGGCGATGAATCTGGTGTTTGAGATTGAGCGCCAAACCAGCGCCATGTGTGGAACTCCGGCGGGAACCGATCTGGCGCTGCTGTTGATCGCAAGACTGCACGAGGGTAGTTAAGTTGGATTTGAAAAAGAACGCCCAAGACTTGCTGACGAATGACTTGCGCACGAACGCACAATCCGGCGCCGCAATCGAAAGTCCGCACCCGCTGGAAGCCCAGGCGAACGGCCTGACGACGAACGGGCTGGCGACGGATGACTTGACCGCGAACGGCCTCACGGTGAACGGGCATTCCCCGAAAGCTCTGTTGCAGAGCGTTTTTCGCGAAGACCGCTTCTTCCTTGTGCTCTCGGTATTCATCGGAGTTTTTTCCGGGCTGGCGGTGGTGTGCTTCCGTTTTGCGATTGGCTGGTGCCGGCTTTACCTGCTGGGATCGGGAGCGGTGCTCTCGCCCTCGCGTCTTCTGCTGGCGCCAACGCTGGCAGGCCTGGTGATCGCGGCGCTGGTGATTCATTTCTTCCCGCGCACGCGCGGCAGCGGAGTCAACCAAACCAAAGCTGCGCTCTACATCTATAACGGACACATTCCGGTGCGCACGGCGGTGGGCAAGTTCATCACGGCGGCGCTGGCAATCGGCTCCGGGCACTCGTTGGGTCCGGAAGATCCATCGTTGCAGATCGGCGCGTGCCTGGCTTCGGTGCTGGGCCGGCAGATGCGGTTGTCACGCGACCGCATGCGGCTGATCGCTCCGGTCGGCGCGGCGGCAGGGCTGGCGGCGGCGTTCAATGCGCCGATCTCGGCGGTGCTGTTTGTGATTGAAGAGGTGATTGGCCGCTGGACCGCGGGAATCCTGGGCTCGGTGGTGCTGTCGGCAGTATCGAGCGTCGTCGTGATGCGTTGGTTTCTGGGATCGGAATCTTTGTTTCGCATTCCCCCGGTGCAACTGGAACGTCCGTCGGAGCTGATCGCATACTCGATTCTGGGAGTAGTGGGAGGCCTGGCGTCGGTTCTATTTTCGACGGGCATCGCGACGTTCCGCCCGCGTCTCAAAGCGCTGCCGTTATGGACGCAATATTTTCAGCCGGCGATGGCGGGATTGCTCATTGGCATTATTGCGGTGCTGGGCGCGCCCCAAGTGATGGGTGCAGGCTACGAGGCGATGGATGAGGCCATGCATGGGCGTTTTACCTGGCAATTCCTGGCGATGCTGGCCGGACTGAAAATCGTAGCCACGCTGCTCTCGTTCGTCAGCGGAACTCCGGGGGGGATGTTCGCGCCAACATTGTTTATCGGGGCAATGCTGGGCGCGGCGGTGGGCGGAGCCGAACATGCGGTCTTGCCACATCTGACGGGTTCGCCGGGGACTTATGCGCTGGTGGGGATGGGGGTGCTGTTCGCAGGATTTCTGCGCGCACCGATGACTTCGGTATTCATGGTGCTGGAGGTGAGCGGAAATTATTCGATCATCGTGCCGGTGATTCTCGCCAACACGATCGCGTATGTGATTTCCCGCGGACTTCAGCCGATTGCGATTTTCGATCTGCTCACGCGGCAGGATGGCCTGGAGTTGCCGTCGATGGAGGAGCAGCGCGAAGAAGGCATCCTGCGCGTGGAAGATGCCATGCGGCCGGCGGAAGGGCCCGTACTCGATGGGCAGGAGACGGTCGCCCAGGCGCTGCTGAAAGCGGAGCAATCGGCTGCGAATGACTTCCTGGTTCGCCTGAGCCCGACCGGATGGAACAGCGTGACCCGGCAGCAACTACGCGTCCTCGCCGGTGAGGGCAAAGGAGAATCCGCACTCGGTTCGGTATTACCGATTCGGAAGATTCCAGAGTTGCATCCCGATCATCCTCTGGAGACGGCGCTCCGCTACGTGGATCGTTGGCCGCTGATGCCGGTAGTCAGCCGCGCCGATTTGAGCCAACTGGAAGGTGTCATCACGGAGCGCGATGTGCTGGAGCGCTACCGGGAATTTGGCGAAGGCTGAGCGCCACGCCGGGTTGCTGCTATCAGTTTTGTGTATTGCAGGTACGTGAATTGTTACCTCGGTTTGCGATCCGCGCTTGAAAACCTCCGCTTACATTCGGTAAGCTTTCCCCAATCCACGCAAGCAGACTAGCGGTGTATCCAGCGGAGCTTTCGATGAAGACAGGCGGTCCCTGTTTTCAATCTTTCGGTTTCCAGGTCTATCCAGGAGAAAGAGAATGGCAAGTTATCTAATCAGGCTAGTAGTGGTAAGTTTGCTGGCTGCGCTTCTTACGGGGCAGGGTCTTGCGCAAGGCGGAGCCACGGGGGCTATCGAGGGGACGGTACAGGACCCGAGCGGCGCAGTGGTCGCCAACGCCGAGGTGCGCGTAACTAACCAGGACACGAGCGTGCTGGAGCGCACGTTGCAAACCGGACCGGACGGAACTTTTGCGGCGACGTTGCTGCCGGTCGGCACTTATACGATCGCGATCAAGAGCGCGGGTTTCGCGGAGGGAAAGTTTTCCAACATCGTTGTGCGGGTAACGGAAACGACGCGCTTGACCGCGAAGTTGTCGACCCAGGCCGTGCAACAGCACATAGAAGTCGCGGCGGAAGTGCAGGCGGTCGATACCAGCGATGCGACCACGGGACAGGCGGTCGACAGCAATACTATCCGGGCGCTTCCTCTGGCGACGCAAAACTTCCAGCAGTTGCTGACTCTGTCGACGGGGGCCCAAGGCGAACTGAATTCTGCCTCGCAGTTGGGACGCGGCCAGGTACATATCTTCGTCAATGGGCAGCGCGAAGATAACAACAATTATTTGATCGAAGGCATCAGCGCCACCGACTACAACGTCGCCGAGTTGACCACTACCCCGTTGCCGAATCCTGACGTTGTGCAGGAATTCAAGGTGGCGACCTCGCTCTACGACGCCAGCCAGGGACGCAACGGCGGCGGGAATATCAATGCTATTCTCAAGAGCGGTACCAATACCTTCCACGGCGATGTGTACGAGTTTTTTCGCAACACGGCGCTCGATTCCAACGAATATTTCCTGAAGGGCAGCGGGTCGCCGCGTCCGGTAATTCAACAGAACATTTTTGGCGGAAGCCTGGGCGGCCCGGTGAGCCCAGGGGGAAAGCTGGGTTTCTTTTTTGTGAATTATCAGGGCACGCGGCAGCGCAGCGGCGAGTCGCCGGGGACGCTGATCAGCACGTTCGTTCCCTACGTGCCCGCTGCCGACCGCGGCACCGACAGCGTGTCGATGGCGAATCTTTCCAACGATTTCGGGGGCGTCGCGATTGATCCCGTGGCCGCTTCGCTGATGGCGTTTCAAAGCAATCAATTCGGCGCTCCCGCCAACGGCTATCTTTTCCCCTTGCCCAGTGTTCCGGCGGGCACGGCTGCCGGAACTCCGGTGCAGTTCACGGTCAGCAAACCCGGCAGATTTACCGACGATCAATTCACCGGCAACTGGGATCATGAGTTTCACCAGTCCCGGGACACAGTTTCGGCGCGCTTCTTCTTTTCCAACTCCGAGCAGGACATCCCCTTCGGAGCGGGAGGATTGCAGGCTTCCTTGGGCGCGCCCGCCAGCGGAACCGATCTGAACTTTCCCTACGACCTGCCGGTGCATGACCGCTTCTTCAGCATCGCCGAGACGCACGTCTTCAGTGCGAGGCTGGTCAACGACTTCCGCTTCGGGCTGGTTCACATCGACAACAGCGGCATCAACGTGAATCCGGTCACGGCGACGGATGTCGGAATCGACCGGCCAACCAGCAACTTGACGAGCAGCATCTATAAATTCACCTTTGGCACTTCGGGCTTCCAGTTTGGCCCAACTCCTCCCGCCAATCAATACCAGACGCAGAACAACTACAACTTTGTCGAAAACCTGAGTTGGGTCAAGGGTGCGCACACCTTAACCGTTGGCGGGCAGTACGTTCGCGTGAATCTCGATAAACAGTTTCCGCAGGTCTTCAACGGGCAGCTCTTCTTCACGAATACGTCGAACGGACTGACGGATTTCGAGAATTTCCTGAATGGCAACGTGCAGTTCAGCTTTGGCGGCGGCGGTGTGTACAACCACAAGTATCGGCAGAATGATTCGGCCTTCTTCGCGCAGGATGACTGGAAGGCTACGCGCGACCTGACGGTGAATCTCGGCTTGCGGACGGAATTCTTAGGAGCCTGGACCGATGGCGACTGCCACATCGGCAACATCGAATCGGACCTGACCAAGTCGAACACCTATCCCTTCATCTATCCCAGTTGCGTGAACAAGCTGGGAGTTGCCGGGCTGACCGGCAACGCCGCCGGCTCGACCTTCAAAAACAGCGTCTCGACAGGATGGGGACCGCGCGTCGGATTTGCCTGGGATGTTTTCGGCAAGCATAAGTCCACGCTTCGCGGCGGATACGGCATTTACTATGTTCGCGAAGACATTGGCGCCGTCGACCAACTCAGCTTCCAGTCGCCGTTTATTCCGATCGTGTTCTTTGGGACCACGCCGGGAATCACGCTCTCGAACTTTTTCACCGGAACGCCAGCCACCAATCCCAACGCGGTGCCGATGGCAGGACAACTGTCAGGCGCATGGATTCCCTGCCTGGCGCAGCTCACCAGCTTTACGCCGAACAGCCCGACCGGACAGGACGGCTCTTACGCCTGCACGGGCGGACCGGGAGTCAATTCGACGCAGAATCTGTTTGTGCTGGAAGTGCCGCGCCACTTTGTGGTGCCTAACACGCAGCAGTGGAACCTGACTCTCCAGCAGGAACTCGGTAAACGCTGGGTGCTGGAACTCGGCTATGTCGGCACACGCGGACTTCATTTGCGCGAAACCCGCGACGCGATTCAGTCTGTAAACGCCAGCCCGACCAATCCGTTTACCGTCACTGACATCAACAACAACAGCTATCAGATCACCGACAACACATTCTCCAACGCGATTGCGCGCACGCCTGCACCCGGTCTAAACGGCTACAGCGGCTACCAGCTTTTCGCCAACGATGCGTACTCGATCTACCACTCGCTCCAGGCGACGGTCTCGCGGCGCTGGGGACAGAGCTATCTGCAAGGCGCCTACACATTCTCGAAAAACATCGACGCGACTTCGAGCGGCAACACGGCCTTCAACACAGCCTACAACGACCAGAGCAACATCAATGCGTCGCGCGGGCTGTCGGATTTCGACCGCACTCATCGGCTCTCCGTCACCTATGTTTACGAGCTGCCGATCTTTCAGCACTCGACAGGCCTTGCGCACACGGCGCTCGGCGGCTGGGCGCTGAGCGGCGTGACCATCTTCCAGTCGGGCAATCCGTTTTCGATTCTCGACTCCGGCGCGGGAACGGGGTTCCTGGGGCAAGGCAGCACGCCCCTGCTGGGTGCAAGCCTGGCTCCGGGCGCGACCATTGCCAGCGGCTTGACCAGCGGAAGCATTCAAAGTCGCGTGGCCAACGGATATTTGAATGCCCCGGCGTTCACGCCGGCGCCATTGCTCTATCCGACTCAGTGCGATCCGATTAACAACCCGAACTACTGCACCACCGGCTTTGGCGACCTGGGCCGCAATATTTACCGCGGTCCGTTTGAGCAGAACTGGGACGCCTCGCTGATCAAGTATTTTAAGTTCGGCGAGCGCCAGGAAGTGCGCTTCACCGCTGACTTCTTCAACGTGTGGAACCATCCGACCTTCGCGAACCCGGCCGTGCTCGACGTTGAGGCCGGATCGTCGTTCGGAAAAATCGTAAACTCCACCGGCACCCCACGCCTGATTCAGTTCTCGCTGCGCTGGGCATTCTAGAAGCCGTTTAACGGGGGGCGACGGCCTCCCGTCCTTTTGAATCGACCCAAGTCTTTGTGGCAATCGAAGACGAGCACCGGCCCTAAAGGGCTCAAAATTTCTCGCGCCAACGCGGCCCTAAAGGGCCGCTCTTCCACGAAGATTCTGTTTTATTTTCCCGATTGGGCTTATTCCCGATTGGGCTTTATTTTCCCGACTGGGTTTCTTGCACGAGCGGGCGGAGGGAGTCGACCGAGACGCCAAGCGTCCCGCCGCTAAAGCCGTCCATGTAGGCGGAGTTGACGCCGATGACTTCGCCGCGCAAGTTGAAGACCGGCCCGCCGCTGCCGCCGTGTGCAGTGGGAGCGTCATAGATGAGCTTGTCTCCGACTACGTCGCCGAGATGTCCGCAAGTGGTCGAGGGACGAATCAGCGACAGGGCCGCGAGTTCACTGGCCGCGCTGATGTCGTTGTGGCGATAGGCGAGGCGCTCATAGATTCCGCTGGGCGACTTGGCGACCATTCCCGCAATGCCCATGGGATAGCCGATCACCGTGACCAGTTGTCCGGGAGAGCCGGGCGACTTCGCCAGCGGCAGAACCGGCAGGCCACGAATTGCGTCGGAATCTTCAGCCCGCAAAACCGCCAGATCGGAACTCTTCGAAACCGAGCCGGGAGTCAACGCCACCGGCGTCGGCGAACCGGGAAAGAAAACCACGAGGCTTTCGATCGTCCCAGTGGCACCCTGTTCGATCAACTTTTGCGCTTCTTCGTCGCCGTACCAGGGTTCGGCTACGTGGCGGTTGGTGGCCACCAGCCCACGGCCGACCAGAAATCCTGTGCCGGAAACGCGGGCCCGAACCATCGGGCGCTGGTTCGCGAAGCCGACCTGATAGACGCCGTAAATATATCCGATGGAATTGCGATAGCGGTTCAGCACCACGGCCGGCATGGCCTGATCTTGCTTGAGTTGCTCGACCTGCGCGGTCAGATCGTGAACCTGCTTTTGCAGGTCGCTCGGGGGCTCTTCCAGGGCGGTTGCGGGAGCGTAATAGTGGACCATCGCCAGGGCGCCGACCAGCAGCACAAATCCAAGAATGCCCTGGACCATCTGCTGCCAACAGTCGCTGACCGGATTGGCTCCCGCTACGGGAGATGAGTCCGGGTCTTGCATTGGGGATTCGGGCATGGAGTGTCTAGAAGCGTCCTTCGTTCCAAGCCATTGTTTGTAAGCTACTTAAGCGCCGAGCCTTGATGGCTGGCCAGGCGGCCGGCTTGGAATAAGGGCATCTTCGCCGGTTTGGGGGGCATTTACCACGGTACTGAAGACAATGTACGGGTGAGTTTGTCGAGGCTTGACGCCGGCTTAACCACAGCCAGAGTCACTGTGGAATCGGTTTACGGGAGCACGATTCCAAGGCGCTTCGCCATTTTTTCGTAAAGGAAGCCGTGGCGGGGATCGTAGGGCTGGACCCATTCGCCGTCGATGACAAATTGAGGGATGGCGCGCTTGCCGGTGCGCTTGAGGATTTCTTCGATCGCTCCGGGCGTGGTCGGGACGTCGACTTCTTTGTACGGGATATTGTGCTTGGCGAGGAAGCGTTTGGCCTCGCGGCAGTCCGGGCACCAGGCAGAAGAATAGACGATGAGGTCCATGATGGTTTTATTCGATGCCCGATATTAGCAGAGACTTCAAAAGGGGGGCACCCTTCGACTCCGCGCGAACTCGACACGTGGGATGCGGCGAGAACACTTAGTTTCCCGATCGCGCGCTTTGCCCGCAAGCCCGGACGAATGCGTCCGGGGCTACGTAGTTCTAGACTCGCTCCAGTTCGGCGTGGGTGCGCTCGTTGACGACGTTGCCGGTGTTGAGCGTACCTGCGGGCTCGAACAGGATCAGCCAGCATTCCTCATCGGCTACGGGACGGTGCTCGGTGCCGCGCGGCACGACGATGAACTCCCCTTCTTCGATCCATTCATGGCGGTCGCCAAGTTCTTTGTCCCGGTAGTCCATTCGGAAACGGCCTTTGATCACCAGAAACATTTCGTCTTCATGCTCGTGGTGGTGAAAGACGAATTCGCCTTTCAGCTTGTCGAGTTTCACGTGCTGGCCGTTGAGTTCAGCGGCGATGTAGGGCTTCCAGTATTCGGAAATCTTGTCGAATTTTTCCGCGAGGTTAACTTTGTGCATGGATTCGGCTCCCGGGGTAGAAGGACAGCAAGAATTGTCTCGGATTAAAGGATAATTCACGGACGGGGGAAAATCATCATCGAGACGGTTCGTGCGGCTTCGGGGGCGTCCGGGGCTCCAATACGGCTTTGTCAGGCGTGTCTTAGGTAAATCAGTGGATTGGCTCCTGATGCAGTTCTCGGATATTGTCACTCGCAATCGGTGAACCCCGCATCGGTAAACCCGTAGGAGAATCGGAATGAAACGCGGTACCAATATGCTGCGGACGGCAATGGCCGTAGCCGCGATCGGAATGTTCAGCGCCACCCTGTGTGCCGCCGAACCTCATTACCTGATCACCAACAATGATTATTCTTCCGGCAATTCCTCCACTTCCTATTCCATCCTGGCCCAGGGCATATTAAAACAAATCGCGGTGGTTGGCACTGGCGGAAACGGCAACAACGGACTGGGCGCCGTGGCCACGAAACGCGTCAGCATCCTAAGTAAGGGGGCTGAGAATTGCGCCTTCATCTCCGATGCGGGCAGCAATGATGTAGCTGCGATCGCAATCGCCACTCTCATTCTCAGCGGAACCTTCCCGGCTTCCAGCACCGATAGCGGCGCCTCGGCCGGCGTAGGAATCGTAAATAACGGCAGCTACCTTTATGCCAATTTCACCAGTTCCGAGACTCTGGCGACGTACAAGATCTTATCCGGCTGCAAACTCACGTTCATCGGCGACACGCCCGCAGCTGGATTGAAGGGCGGCCCCATCGTCGATATGTGGGCCCACGGAAATATTTTAGTCGCAAGTTTTCAGGACGGATCCATTGGGTCCTTTAACATCACCAGCGGGACGCCGGTTGCGAACGGCGACCTGCAACTCTCGACCGGAAACATTCAGGACGGCAGCTCTCCCGAGGGCGTCGATATCACCGCAGATGGGCACTATGCGATCTTCGGCGGCACCGTGATTCCGGAACTGGTGGAAGTTTCCGACATCTCTTCCGGAAAACTGACGCCGACCGTCGTCTATTCGGACATCGGGGCCGGAAGTGGGTCGGAGGCCATCTGGATAAGTCCCGACGAGACATTGCTCTATACGAGCAGCTTTAGCTCCAATCAGGTTACGGCGGCGCACTTCGACAAGACCACGGGAGTAGTGTCGAGTGGCTGCATTTCCGGTACTTTGAGAGGATTCGAGTTCGAAGCCGGCCTGGCTACGGCGAGCAACTCCGGAACCGGCGGAGCGCTGTACGTGGCAGAGCCTGACAGCGACATCGGCATCGTGAACGTAACCGAAAATGGCGGCAGTTGCACGCTGACGGAGTCTCCGAAGTCGCCGGTGCACGACAATAATACGATTACGGTGGATTCAATCGGAGTGTTTCCGCCGCGAGCGTTCTGAATAGCTTGGTTGAGCGTTCTCAGCAGGGCGCGATCTGAAAAGGTCGCGCCCTTTTCTCCGCCGCTGCTTTCCACAGTCTGATCCCAAAATAAATCCCAAACGTGCGACGAATGACCTTGAATGAGACTCAATTCCGGTGAACAGATCGACAAAAGAAAGCCGCCAGCTTGCGCCAGCGGCCGCTTAGGTTAGAGCCAAGGAGTAAGAGCCAAGAGCTAGAAGCTAGAAGCTAGAAGCTAGAAGCTAGAAGCTAGAAGCTAGAAGCTAGAAGCCCTGCGACTCCTGCGCGATCTTTCCTCCGTGGAGAGTTACCCGCACTCCGCGCTGGGCGTTGAGACGGGTGGTGGTTTGCCAGTCGACGTCGTCGGTACTGATGACGCCGGTGCCTCCGCCGAGCAGGGAATAGCTGATGCGGCTGTCCTGGTAGCCGTATCCGCTGACCGCCAGCATGGCGCCGGTATTCAGGACGAAGACGGGCATGCCGGGGGCGCTGGTCAGATCGGTGGGCAGAGCGGTGCGCGTCACGTAACTCGCGTAAGAAGCCTGCGGAGCGGCGGCTGCGGAGCTGAGTTGGACGGAGGCGGACGCACGGACCGTAAGCTGCGGCCGGAAATTATTCGACTGGGCATTGTCATAGGACTGGTTCTGCGGTCGTCCGAAGAAATGCCAGCTGGGGCCATAGGTCTGCGCCACCTGTGGAATTTCAACATCGTCCATGAGGCGCAGGCTGAGTTGGGTCTCGCCTTTCAGCTTCGGTCGCGGGCCACGGGCGGGCAGCATAATCACTTTCCATGGCCATAGCGGCGGAATCATCCATTCGACCACGTCGCGCACGGGATGGCCTTTACCGTCGATCTTGCCTTGTTTATCGACTTTGTAGCCGCGAGTGGCGATGACCTTGGCCTCAAGCGGCAGGTCGCCGGTGGGCAGGCCGATGCGGTCGAACTGGAGTTTCAAATATCCCTTGCCCCAGAAGTGGCCGGGATCTTTGGCGGCTTCGAGATGGCCGACAAGATAACTTCCGCGCGGGAAAGCCTGCTGACCGAATTCGGTCTGGGCTCGGAGATGGCAAAGAACGGGGTCCCCGACGTCGACTGTGGCCGAGGAGAAGTTGGGTTCGTTCAAGGTACATTGCAAAAGAGTACCGGCGGGCAGGACGACTTCCCGTGCGCTGGCACCCAGGCTGAGAGAGAGAACGATCAGGCCTAGCAGGCTTACAGCTAGGGCCGAGTGGACCAGACGAGAACACATAAGAATCACCTCGGTCGCACGCCCCAATTGTGGCGGGTCCTGGCGCGGAACCCGCACTTTGATTCGCGCATCTTGTCACAGTTGAGGGCCGGGGGTCAATCGGAGTTTTGGTCGGGCGGGCTACGGAGGGGTTGGATCCGGACCGGGCCGATCGAGTGTTACACCTGTCATTAGTGTAGCCTTGATTGGTGGCGAAAGAAGAAGCTGCCGAAACGCTGACCATCGAGGGACGCGAGGTCCGGGTGACGCATCCGGAGAAGCTGTATTTTTCGCGGCAGACGAAGCTCTCGAAACTCGATCTCATTCATTATTATCTGGCGGTTGCGCCCGGTGCGCTCGGCGGAATTCAAGATCGTCCAATCGTTCTCAAACGCTTCGTCAACGGCGCCGAGGGTGAGGCGTTTTATCAGAAGCGAGCGCCCGCCGAGCGGCCCGAGTGGCTGCGAACCGTAACTTTGTCATTTCCTTCGGGCCGAACGGCGGAAGAACTGGTAATCGACGACACGGCCGGTCTGGCTTGGATCGTCAACCTGGGCTGCATCGAGTTGCATCCGCACCCGGTGCGTTCAGGCGATCTCGACCATCCCGACGAATTGCGCATCGATCTCGATCCCGGACCCGGCGTGAGCTGGGCCGACGTTCGCAGCGTGGCGATGGAGGTGAACGCTCTGCTCGAGGAGATGGGCCTGCAGGGCTGGCCCAAGACCAGCGGTTCGCGCGGGATGCACGTGAATGTGCGGATTCAGCCGCGGTGGACTTTCAGCGAGATTCGCCGTGCGGCGCTGGCGGTCTCGCGGGCCATTGAGAGACGGGTGCCGGCGCTGGCCAGTTCGAAGTGGTGGAAGGAAGAGCGCCACGGCGTATTCCTTGACTACAACCAGAATGCGAAAGATCGCACCACCTGCTCCGCTTATTCTGTGCGTCCTTTGCCGGACGCGCGAGTTTCTACGCCGCTGGATTGGAGCGAAGTTCCGAAGTGCGATCCGGCAGATTTTACGGTGCTCACCGTTCCGAAACGATTTGCGGAGTTGGGCGATCCGCACGCGGGCATGGATGGCTCGGCTGGTTCGCTGGCAAGGTTACTGGAACTCGCGGCGCAAGATGAGGCTGCGGGGCTGGGGGATGCGCCGTGGCCTCCGCACTTTCGCAAGATGGATGGCGAAGCGCCGCGGGTTGCGCCGTCGCGGGCCAAATCCTCGCGATCGTCATCTTCCCGGTCGTCGTCTTCGCAGCCAAAGGCTAACGCGAAAAAGCCGCGAACGAAGATGCCACTGATTGTCGTTGCGAATTCTCCTGATAAAGAGGCCGCGGTGGCAGGTTTGGAGCGGTGGAGAAGCAGGCACTCAGATGTGGCCAAACTTCTCGCGGTGGACGACGTGCTCATTGACTCCATGCGGGGCCGATCATCAACGTGGACTCGCATCCGCGTGAACCTGCGCCATGTGCCCGAAGCGCTGCGGCCCGCGCAGGAGACGCCCGATCCAGATGATGATCCGACGCGGGAATGGCGGGCGAGGCGTGGTTCGCGAAAAGGGGCGTGAGCGGGATTCGGTCGCGGGGCTGATGCTGATGCGTTGGCTGACGCGACAGGCCGGTTAAGCGGGAGATCCTTCGCTTCGCCTGAAGAACGGCTACGCTCAGGATGACATCGCTACCTTAGAAGCTCACAACTGCGAACGGAAACTCAGCGGCCGCTGGCGAAAATCTCCATCAATTCCTGGGGCGGAACAACTTCGAGTTGCGCATAGGTGCAGGCGCTGGGCGGCTTGTCCGGGCGCCATCTGCGAAACTGGGCGGTGTGACGGAAGCGCGTTCCCTGCATGTGCTCGTAGGCGACTTCAACGACGAGTTCGGGTCGCAGCGGTTCCCAGGATAAATCCTTGCCCTGGCTCCAGCGGCTTTGGCCTCCGGGCATGCGATGTCCGGCTTCGGCCTCTCCTGCCTCAGCCCAGAGCTTCCAGGGATGATTGTCGAGAGCGTGCTTGCGATAGGGAGCGAGGAATTCCACCAGTTGCCTCCGCTTCTCGAGCGTGAAGCTGGCACAAACGCCGACATGTTGCAGCGCTCCGGAATCGTCGAAGAGGCCCAACAGCAGCGAGCCGACCAGGGTGCCCTCGCCCTTCTTGTGCCAGCGAAAACCGGCGACAACGCAGTCGCAATCACGCTCGTGTTTGATCTTCAGCATCAGGCGCTTGTCGGGTTCGTAGGCGCCGGCGACCGACTTGGCCATCACGCCATCGAGCCCGGCGCCTTCGAAACGCTGGAACCAGTCTCTGGCTACGCGCGATTCGCGGGTTGCCGGCGTGAGATGAAGCGGCGGCTTGGCGGATGAGAGCAACGCTTCCAATTCCTGCCGGCGGCTTTGAAAGGGAACACTGCGCAAATCGCGATCGCCAATGCAGAGCAGGTCGAAGAACACGACAGACGCGGGAATCTCTTGCGACAAAAGTTTTACGCGCGATGCTGCCGGATGAATGCGAAGCTGTAACGCCTCGAAGTCGAGGCCGTCGTTGGTGGCAATTACAATTTCGCCATCGAGCACGCAGCGCGTCGGTAGTTGCGCCTGTAGCGGCGGAATCAACTCCGGGAAATATCGGTTGAGAGATTTTTCATCGCGGCTCTGGATCAGAATCTCGTCGCCGTCACGGAAGATCAGGGTGCGGAAGCCGTCCCACTTCGGTTCGAATATCCAATCGCCGGACTCGGGCAAGTCGTCGATGCGCTTGGAGAGCATGGGCAGGATCGGCGGGTTGACGGGGAGATTCATGGGTCCATGCTATACCGTGGGAAATGTTCGCCGCGAGTGGAGCCACAAAACAAAAGCCGTCAGCAGTTGAGCTGACGGCTTATGTTTCTTAATGCGATTCTACTTTTCGTACAGCAGCACGCCTTCGGTTTTCTCCGAGTCGACGGGGCGGTAGAAGAGTTTGTTGTCTTCCAGGAAGACCTCGATGAACGCGGGGCGCGTCGTGATGGTGCCTTGAATCAGCGCCTCCGACAGCGGGTCTTCGATGTACTTTTGCAACGCGCGGCGCAACGGACGCGCGCCGTAGCTGCGGTCTGTCAAGGTCTGGTTGAGGATCCACTTCTTGGCATCGTCCGCAACCGTGACCGTGATGGATTTCTGCGCCAAGTTCGTGTTCAGTTGGGTGACCATGAGTTCGAGAATCTGGATGAGATCGTTCTCGCCCAGGGCCAGGAACAGAATGATTTCGTCCAAACGGTTCAGGAACTCGGGGTTAAAGGTGCGCTTGACTTCGCCCTTCACCAGTTCTTCAACTTTGTCGGAGATCATGTCTTCTTTCGAAGACTGGAAGCCGAGCCCCTCGCGCTTCTGCAAGTGCCGCGCGCCGATGTTCGAGGTCATGATCAGAATCGTGTTCTTGAAGTCGACGGTGTTGCCCAGGCCGTCGGTCAACTGGCCGTCTTCAAAAACTTGCAACAGGATGTTGAATACGTCCGGGTGCGCTTTTTCGATTTCGTCGAGCAGGACGACGGAGTACGGCGCGCGCTTCACGCGTTCGGTGAGCTGCCCGCCTTCTTCGTAGCCGACGTAGCCGGGAGGCGAGCCGATGAGCTTCGAGACCGAATGCTTCTCCATGAATTCAGACATGTCAAAGCGGACCAGAGCCTTTTCGGTGCCGAACATGAATTGCGCCAGCGTGCGGGCGACTTCGGTTTTGCCGACGCCGGTGGGCCCAAGGAACAGGAACGAGCCGATGGGGCGGTTCGGGTTCTTGAGTCCGGCGCGCGAACGGCGAATGGCGCGAGCCAGGGCGCTGATCGACTTGTCCTGAGAGATGATGCGCTTGTGCAGCTCTTCTTCGATGCGGAGAAGTTTCTGGGTTTCTTCTTCCTTGATCGAAGTGATGGGAACGCCGGTCCAGCGCGAGACTACATCTTCGATGTCTTCGCGGTTAACGACGCCCGTGGACGACTCGTCGAGATGATACTTTTCGCGGAGGGCGCGCAAGTTCTCGCGCTCTTTGCGTTCTTCATCAGAGTAGAAACGGGCCTTCTCAAATTCGTGGTTCGCGATGGCGTTCTCCATGCGATGAACGATGAATTTGATGCGCTTCTGCACTTCGGTCAGCTCTTCGGGCAGTGAAGTCTGGCGCAGCTTGACGCGGGCTCCTGCTTCGTCGACCAGATCGATGGCCTTGTCGGGCAGAAAGCGATCCGGAATGTAGCGGTTCGAGTGCGAGACGGCGAAGTTGATGGCTTCGTCGGTGTAGGTGACGGCATGGAATTTCTCGTAGCGATCTTTTATTCCGAACAGAATCTTTATTGCATCGGTCTCGTTCGGGGGTGGGACTTTTACGGCCTGGAAGCGGCGTTCGAGGGAACGGTCTTTTTCGATCGACTTGCGATATTCTCCGGGCGTGGTCGCGCCGATGCACTGGATTTCTCCGCGAGAGAGCGCGGGCTTCAGAATGTTGGCGGCGTCGAGCGAACCTTCGGCCGATCCGGCGCCGACCAGAGTGTGCAATTCATCGATGAAGATGATGGAGTTCTGATTCTCCATCAACTCCTTCATGATGGTCTTGAGGCGCTCTTCGAACTGGCCGCGGTATTTGGTGCCGGCGACGATGAGTGAAAGATCAAGAGCAAGAATGCGCTTGTCGGCGAGGAACGATGGAACTTCACCGTCAGCGATGCGCTGGGCCAGCCCTTCGACGATTGCGGTTTTGCCGACGCCGGGCTCGCCAATCAGCACGGGATTGTTCTTGGTGCGGCGGCAGAGAATCTGGATTACGCGGTCGACTTCGCCGTCACGGCCGACGAGCGGATCGAGCTGGCTGTCCATAGCGGCCTGAGTGAGGTCGCGGGAAAATTCCGCAAGTAGCGAACTTTCGCGCTGACGCTGCGGCTGGGCTTTTTCCTGCGTGCTGCGGGCCAGTTCTTCGCGGATGGTGGAGAGGCGCAGGCCACGCTCGTGCAGAATCTCGGCGGCGAAGCACTTTTCTTCCCGCAATAAACCCAATAGCAGATGCTCGGTACCAATATGGCGATGCGAAAGGCGCTCGGCTTCTTCGGCAGCGTAGGCGAGAACGCGCTTGCATTCATTGCTCAGCGGCAGATCGACCGAGGTCGAAACCTTCTCGCGGATCGTGGTGTGTCCCTCGATCTGCTTGCGGATGGACTCGACCGAGGCATGGGAGCGCAGAAAACGATTGGTCAGGGCCTTGTCTTCGCGCAGGAGTCCGAGAAGCAGATGCTCAGTCTCAATATAAGGAGACCCGAACTGACTGGCTTCGTAGCGTGCGAAAAAGATGACGCGCCTGGCTTTCTCCGTATAGCGTTCAAACATAATGCCCCTTCCCCTGACCTTCCTGGCCGAGAAAAACCGTGCTTGCCCGACCTGCCGAACCTAAATCCTGCAAAACCTAAATCCCGCTCACCTTATATTCTATTCCTAGTATGCAATCAAAGGGCCTCAAAACCAAGAACGGAAACCGCGCCGCAACCCTTTGATCACGTTACCGAAGGAACTCATGTTTAGATCTTTGCGCTGAAGTTCGTTTTGACCATTTTTATGCACTTTCTCTGACTAATCTTGCGTTTCGAAATCAATTTCGGCGCTCTCTCCACGGCACTTCCGTGCCGGGCTTTCACATGCCGCCGCTTCGCGGCTCGAATCTTGCGATTACACTCCAAATCCTCAAGCCGGTAACGACTCCGGCGAAATCTCTTCCATCTGGCCGCGCTGCAAGCGCAACACGCGCTGGCAGCGGCGCGCGAACGACAGATTATGTGTAGCGATGAGGGAGGTGAGTTGGTGGTCGCGATGTAGGCGCGCAATCAAACTGAAAACCGCTTCGGCTGTCTGCCCGTCCAAGTCGCCCGTTGGCTCATCGGCCAGCAAGAGCTTGGGACCGGTGATGAGCGCGCGGGCCAAAGCGACGCGCTGCTGCTCTCCACCGGAAAGCTCGCCTGAGCGATGATGCGCGCGCTGCTCCAGTCCGACCTCGCGCAGCCAGCGTAAAGCTTCTGGCTCGACCTGCTGCCAACTCCGCCCGCGAAGCAGCAGCGGCATGGCAACGTTTTCTGCCGCCGTGAATTCCGGCAGCAGATAGTGGAACTGCCATACGAAGCCGGTTTCCCGATTACGGAAGTCGGCGGCTTCGTCGTGCGATAAAGTATTCAATCGCAAGTGGGCGCAGTATACGTCACCTTCGGAAGCGCGATCAAGAGCGCTCAAGATGTGCAACAAGGTACTCTTGCCGGCTCCGGATTCGCCCACAATAGCTAGCATTTCGCCGCGTTTCACCTCAAACGACAAATTTTCAAAGAGCACCAGGTCCGCCTCACCGGACCGGAAAACCTTTTTCAGGCCTTCCACCCTAAGCATCGAGTCTTGGTCCGTTAGATGCATGATGTGCCTGTTCCGTTCCAAGGGCTAGAGCGTGGCGGATTTGATCCTACGGTCGCGGCAGTATTCGCGGCCGTAGAGATTAGTGCTGGGTGGATGCAAATCGTTTCGAGGGGGACGAATTCCAAAATCCATACGGATGGACCTTTACAACGAGGCAGGGGTACGGTCAGGTGATGAGGAACACGGGAGATTTCACGCGAAGCAAGACCCCAGGGGCCAAAGTCCGCATTTTTTATTGCGTTTAACGGTACGGCTGAAGCCGTGCCCTTCCACAATCCGCCACCGGCGCAGCATAGTCTATTCATAGCGCAAAGCCTCGGCCGGAAGGATGCGCGAGGCGGACCACGAGGGGTAGAGCGTCGCAACAAACGAGATCAGCAGAGCGAACGCCGCTACCTTCACTCCCTGGAGCGCTTGCGGTGCGAAGGGCAGGTAGTCGATGGAGTAGACCTCGGGCGATAAACGGATGACATGGTAATGGCCGCCGATGTAGGCGAGGATGTAGCCGACGACCAAGCCGATGGCGGTGCCGATGATGCCGATCAACATGCCTTGTGCGATGAAGAGATTGCGTACCTGCGTTCGGCGCGCTCCCATGGAGATTAGCACCGCGATATCTTTGGTCTTCTCCATAACCATCATCACGAGAGAGATGAGGATGTTGAGGCCGGCCACGAAGACGATCAATCCGATGGTGATGAAGGTGAGAAGCTGCTCCTGCTTCAGGGCCTGAAAGAGCGGCTTGTTCTGTTCCTGCCAGTTGGTGGCCATGAAGCCTTTGCCGGCGGCGTCTTCGATTTCGCGAGAGATGGCAGCGGCCTGGTAGATGTCGTCGACTTTGAATTCGATGACGGAAATCTCGTCGCCCAGGCCGAACAGTTTCTGCGAATCGGCGAGGCGGACGAAGGCCCAACTGGAATCGTAGTCGAAGAAGCCGGAGTCAAAGATCCCGACCACGTGAAAGCGATTGTACTTGGGAACCATGCCGAAGGGAGTGAGTTCGCCCTGAGGGCTGGTGACCAGCACAACCGAACCGACCGTCGCGCCAAGGTGATCGGCGATGTCCTTGCCGAGAACGATAGGAGGCATTGCTGCGACGCGTTGCTGCACGCCTGCAAGAGAGTCGGGCGATTGCGAAGTTGCGGATTGTGGAAGGGCGGACGCCCCGTCCGCCCTCGCCGAAGGCGATTCGATCTGTTCCTCTAGCGGCACTGCGGAACCTTCTTTAACCGAGTTCAACAGATCGCTGACGCGGCGCTCGTAGCGCGGGATCATCCCTTTGAGTACGGCTCCGCGGGAGCGCGGACCGCGCGAGATCAGAACTTGTTCGAAAATGGCAGGGGCCGCGGCGAGGACGTGCGGTTGTTTGGAGAGGCGATCCATGAGCGCCGGCCAGTTCTGGATGCCGTCATCGGCAATGCGCTGAAGACTGATGTGCGAGGTGGAGCCGAGCAGGCGCTGCTGGAGATCCTGGCGAAATCCGTTGGTGATGGCCATCGCGACCACGAGAGAAGCAACGCCGGCTGCGACGCCTGCGATGGAGATGCCGGTGATGATGCCGATGAACGCCTGGCGTCGTTTTGCGCGCAGATAGCGGGTCGCGATGAAGAGTTCGAAGCGCATGAAAAAAAGCTATCAGCTGTCAGCTATCAGCTTTCAGCCAAACTGGGATTATAGCGGGAGGGGCTGGTGTGGGGCGGGCACTCCCTTCGACAAGCTCAGGGCAGGCTGTGCCCGCTGCTTTTATGGCTTTGCGCAGGATTTCGCTCACGATCGAAAACCAAACTATAGTCAAAATCAAAGTCAACACCAAAACTAAAGCCAAAACAACGGTGGCGGGCAGAGCCTGCCCTGAGCTTGTCGAAGGGAGTGCCCGCGCCACGCTTGCTGCAACACATCTTTTGTAACCTCTTAGTAAGCGTGCAACCTCGGCTGGTAAGTCAGCAACTTAATGCCGCCACCTCTGCTAAACCTAATCTCAGGAGTTACCCTCGATGTGTGCACGATTCCTTCCCTTTCCTCTGCTGCTTAGTGCAATGATGGCGCTCGCAGCAGTCCCCGCCCAATGCCAGAACTATCAGAACAACCTCACCAAGACAGGACAGTACATTGCAACGCAGCAGCTTTCCGATGGAGCAATTCTTTATAGCGCCACGGAGATCGACCCGTACTTCGCTAACTTCGCGGCCATTGGTTGGCTCAAGGACAGTTCGACCAACCGCATTTCAGCGGTCGAAGCCTGGATGAACTGGTACCTCGCCCACGTGAATTGGCCCGACTATAACGGTGTTTATGGAACTGTCTACAACTACAGCGTGTCCAATGGCGTGGAGACCTCGACCAACAGCTACGACTCGGCGGACTCCTACGCCGCGACGTTCCTGAGTCTGGCCGAAGCTTTGTGGAACACCGGGGACTCAGGCGCTCAGTCCTTTATTAAGAACACGGTTGGCGAATACATTCTGAATGTCACGGGCAACATCGTCACCAATCTTCAGCAAAGTAACGGCCTGGTTTATGCCAAGCCGGATTATCAAATTGAATACTTAATGGATAACTCGGAGGATTATCGAGGAATATCTGATTTTGCTACGCTGGCGACGCAGGCCTGGAATGATACTTCCACCACTTCGTGGTATCAGGCCCATGCTTCCAGCATTTTGTCGGGTATTCAGTCAGTGCTCTATAACTCTTCCACTAAGTTGTACCTTCCGTACGCGGGCTCGCCAGCTCCGAATATGAGCACCTTTTATCCAGATGCGGTAGCGCAGTTGTGGCCGGGGCTCGAGAAAGTGGTTACGGGAAGTCAGGCGAATACGAGCTATTCGAAATTCGATGCCGCGTGGCCAGGCTGGCCCTCGTTGTCGTTCACGACGCAAAATAATCCGTTCCCGTGGTGCGCCATTTCATACGCGGCTTATCTGGCCAACGACAAGACGAATGTGAACAACTACATTGTCACCATTCAGAACAAGTACGTGAATGTAAACCCCGATTTTCCCTGGCCGTTTTATCCAGGCGAAGGCGGTTGGTTCATGCTTACGAATGCGGCCATGGGAGGACTGAAATAGCCGCAAGGAGTCGGACGTGGAGCGTGGGCGAAAAAGCCCGCGCTCTCACGGACGCGGCAGAATCGCGGGCACTGACGCTCGATATCGTTTCCACGCTTCCCCAAAGCGCTTCTCCAGTTCGGCATCTTCCATGCGAATCATGACTGCGCCGGTGACGATGGCTAAGGCGGTGAGGAGCCAGCAGACGGCGAGGCCCGTTCCGATGCTCCAGGCCAGCATCTCGCAGAGATGGCCGAGATAGATGGGGTGGCGAACTCGGGAGCGGATGCCGGTGGTGATGAGGCGCTGAGCATGGTTTTCGGCGCGAACTTCTCCAGGGCGAATCTCGGGGAGGCCTCCGAGTTGGGCCCAACTGAAGTGGGCGCCGGCGCGCTTGTAAATGGAGATTCCGGCGGCGAAAAAGAGTACAGCAGGAAACCAACTCCACCAAGTCGAATATATCGTCACAGCGCGCCACGGGGCGGTAACCGCACCTACCGCGATCCACATCACCATCCAGGCGGGCAACAGTAGGCGGAACGGCGAACGATGGCTTTGCCGCCAGCGCTCGACTCGGGGATGGATCATCAGCCAGAACGCAGGGATGGTCGAGTAGACGACGCAGCAGAGCCATCCCAGGGTGCGGAGCAAGTACATGAGAGAATTTTACAAAATCACATAGCCGAACCGAACTTGTGCGGGAGCGTGGAGCTGTAAACGGCCCCGGACGAATGCGTCCGGGGCTGCCTTTCAGCGAAGAGCTGGAGTCCGGTGAAAACCGTTGCGTGACTGGCTCACTGAAACTACATCGCAACCGCATTGGCGTGCCAGTTTCGATACACTGAATGCTCATGCACTACATTTATGGCATCAACTCTGTGACCGAGGCCCTGAAGGCGCGCGGACGGGCGTTTGAGTGGGTTGGGATGGCCAAGGAGCGGCACGACATCCGCTTGCAACGTCTGATTGAAGATTGCCGGCGGTTGAGCGTGCCGGTGCGTTTTCTTCAGCGTACGGAACTTGACCAGATGGCCGGCAACGCGGCGCATCAGGGCGTGGTCGCCGTCACATCCGCCAAACAATATAACGATCTTGAAGACGTCATTGCCGCCAAGCGCGCGGAATATTCGCTGGTGGTGGTGCTCGATGGCGTGGAGGATCCGCACAATCTCGGTGCGATCCTGCGCACGGCGGACGCCGCCGGCGCCAACGGCATTGTGATTCCCGAACGTCGGGCCGCGAGCGTGACCGGGACAGTCACTAAGGTTTCGGCGGGAGCGAGCGAGCACATGCCGATCGCGAAAGTCACGAACATCGCGCGCTCGATCGAAGAACTGAAAGAGCACAATGTGTGGACGGTCGGGCTGGACGAACGTTCCAAACAAACCTACGACGCGCTCGACTACAACATGGACTGCGCGCTGGTGCTGGGCGGCGAGGGCAAGGGGCTGCACGATCTGGTGAAGCGCAAGTGCGATTTCCTGGTTTCGATTCCCATGCTGGGTAAAGTGCCGTCCCTGAATGTTTCGGTCGCTGCCGGCGTTGTGCTGTATGAGATCGTGCGGCAGCGGCGGGCGAAGCAAGCATCTAATCCCGAATGAAGTTCTGCGAAATAAGGTCGCGCGTTGTACGATTCGGATTATTGTGCCTGCTTTGTTCTTTGGCGCCAGGCGCACTTGCCCTCGACCGCGAGGCCTTCAGCATCTCCAATTACGATCTGAACGTCCGGATCGAGCCGGAACAGCATCGCCTCGGAGTGCGCGGCAAAGTCATTCTGCGCAACGACTCGCAGAGTGCGCAGAAGATTGCCGTGCTGCAGATTTCGTCGTCGCTCGATTGGCGCTCGGTAAAAGTGAGCGACCAGGCGGTGCAGTTCGTCACGCAGACTTACACTTCCGACATCGATCATACCGGCTCGCTCTCCGAAGCCATCGTGACGCTGCCGCAACCGGTTGCTCCCCAGGGAACCGTCGAACTGGAGATCGCGTACGAAGGCGTCATCCTGCTCGATGCGACTCGACTGACGCGCATCGGCACGCCCGAGGAGGCGGCAAACAGCACCGACTGGGACCAGATTGATGAAAAATTCTCAGCCGTGCGCGGAGTGGGGTACGTGGCGTGGTATCCGATTGCGACCGAAGTCGCGAATCTTTCCGAAGGCAACAGCTTGTTTGAAGTTGTGAATCGATGGAAAACGCGAGAAGCCGGATCGAAGATGCATTTGCATTTTGAGCGGTCAGGGATTTTTGTTCCAGCTTGCGGATCGCATGACATGGACGCAGGAGTCACTCATGCACAGGAGACAGTCTGCACGTTCGACCGGCTCGGCGCAGTTGTTCCGAGCTTCGTGATAGCGGATTACGAAATTACCCGTCGGCCAAATATCGACGTTCACTACCTGCGAGGCCACGACTCGTCGGCCGTCAATTATGCCGACGAAGCCGAAAAGATCTCTCCCTTGATCGCGGAATGGTTTGGAACGATTCGCGAAAAAGCTCAAACCGCAGACCTTCCCGATCCTAACGCCGCACCCTTTGAGAGCGGCTCCTTTTTGCTGACGCCATTTGGAAACAGCGATTCAAAACTGGCAGGCCTGGCCGCGGCCCATCAACTTACGCACGCCGCATTCTTTTCATTCCGTCCCTGGATCGAAGAAGGCCTGGCCCACTTCGCGCAGGCGCTCTATCTGGAACGCGAGAAGGGACGCGCCGCGGCAATTGAATACATGGGATTGCATCGCTTTGCGCTGGGGCAACTCGAGCAGTCGACGGCCGCTCCGCGATCGGAAGATGAAGTGAAGCGCTCGCTGGTGAATACTATCAGCGAGGAACTTTATCGCAGCAAGGCGATGTTTGTCTGGTGGATGCTGCGCGACATAGTCGGCGACGCGGCGCTGAAAAAGGCGCTGGCCGCTTACCGTCCCGAGCAGGATAAAGAGCCTTCCTATATGCAACGGCTGATTGCCGCGCATACTCCGCGCGATCTGGAGTGGTTCTTCGATGACTGGGTCTATCGCGACCGCGGCCTGCCGGACTTTAAAGTGGACTCAGTCTTCCCGCACAAGACGATGACCGGCTTGTTCATAGTGACCGTCACCATCGACAATTCGGGAACCGCCGGGGCGGAAGTTCCCGTTATCGTCAAATTTGCCGGTGGGGAGATCATGCGGCGACTCGTGGTGCAAGCCAAGAACAAGGCGGTGATTCGGGTGGAGGTTGCGGCCGCTCCCCAGGAAGTCGTGGTCAACGACGGCAGCGTGCCGGAGAGCGACGTGACCAATAACGTGTTCAAAGTTGAATCGGTTGAAAAGTAATTCTTGACCGCAGAGGCACGGTTAGTGCGCGCGATAATGGGAGACCACCAATCCGATACGCAAGTTACCCAATAAAAGTGCCAGTTCAGCAGGAAATGTGTCACTCTGGACAGGAACGTCTCGGTTCTCCACCGGAAAATCGAGCACAATCCGTTGCAGTTCCGGAAAGCCGACGAGCCGGTCAAGTTCATAGGTGTTATCCAACAGGAACTGGATCGCATTCCGAATTTGCCCTGGCAGATCCGAAAACTCTTTTGCGCTCACCTCGACATTCATCCCAGACTCCTCTTCCAACCGCTGGGTCCGATTTGAGGATGGGAAACGAACGGACCCGCGGTGATAGACGATCAAAGGCCTAAGAGTGGAGTCTTTCAGGAAAGAATCCACATCGAAATTCGCTCCGCTCGCCCGAAGAACGCACGACATGTCAACTCCTCGCCGAGTGGGTAAAATTTATCAGTTTTTCCAGCTTTTCTGCGGCGGCGCCGGAATCGATGGATTTCGCTGCGAGCGGAATGGTCTCGGCAATATGATTGCCCTTTCCCGCGGCGACCAGGGCCGCGGCTGCGTTCAGGAGGACAACATCCCGCCGCGCCGACTCTTCCCCAGCCAGGATCGCGCGAATGATCGCGGCATTCTCGGTGGCATCGCCTCCGGCAATATCACTCAGGCTGGCGCGCGGCAGGCCGAACTCTTCGGGCTCCACTTCATAGGTTCGGACTGCTCCGTCGCGAGCCTCAGCGATGCGCGTCATGCCGGTGATCGTGATTTCGTCGAGTCCGTCGAGTCCGTGCACCACGAGCGCGCGGCGCAGGCCCAGCAAGCTCAACGCTTCGGCCAACTTCTCGACTAGAGCCAGCGAATAAACTCCCACTACCTGCCCCGAGGCTCGCGCTGGATTGGTCAACGGGCCAAGCAGGTTGAACATCGTTCGCATGCGCAGCTCGCGGCGAACGCCCTGCACTTGCTTCATCGCAGGATGCAGATTCGGCGCGTACAGAAAGCAGATGCCGATTTCGCGCAGGCATTCTGCGGCGCGTTCAGGCGAAAGCTGAATGTTCACGCCCAGGGCTTCGACCACGTCGGCGGAGCCGCATTTCGAGCTGATGCTGCGATTGCCGTGCTTGGCGACGCGTACGCCGGCTCCGGCGGTGACGAGCGCCGTGGCGGTGGAAATGTTGAAGGTGCCGCTGGCATCGCCGCCGGTGCCGCTGGTGTCGACGAGAGATTCGTCTTCGAGAGATTCGGCGAGAGCATCGCGACCGGTGCCGGTTACGGCGAGCTCACTCGGTCCGCTGTTGCGCTCAATCGGCAAAGGTGAGGCTGCTGCGCGGATGGCTTCGGCAAAGCCTACGATCTCTTCGACCGACTCGCCTTTCATGCGCAGAGCGGTGAGCAGGGCGGCGATTTGAGCGTCAGTGCATTGGCCGGCCAGCACTTCCGCCATTACCTCGCGAGCCCCGGCCCGGCCGAGCGATTCGGCGTTGTGCGCGATGCGATGAAGAGCGTCGAGGATCATGCGGTAACGCCGAATTGTACGGCATGACTGCGGTTCCCGCGATGTCTTCGAACAGACGATGAGGGCTACCGACCTGCGCTACTCACGATTTCCGATTCGTGATCGCTATTTCGAGATCGCCGGGCGATCGACTCGTGCCGCGAAATATTCGCGCCAGTCTTGCGGCAGGGCCGGAGTTTGAATCGCTTTGCGAAGCAGATCGTGATTGTATTTTTCGTGCACGAACAGCCGGTTCATTTCTGCGATCGTGATTCCATCCGGATTGCGCTCGATCAACTCGAAGGTGTCCCCGGCTGCGACTGTGCCTTCCTGCTCGACAGAGAAGTAGAAACCGCTGCGGCCGCTGCGCAGAAACCGCCCGATCATGTCGTCGCGCTGAAACTTGGCGGCGAGCTTGTAGCAAGGCATTCGCGGCTGTCGGACCATTAGGGTTGCGGAACCGAGCCGCAGGCGATCGCCTACGTGAAGGTCGTCTTCTTTCAAACCTGTAGTCGTGAAATTCTCTCCAAACATTCCCGCCGGCATATCCAGGCCCGGAAATTCCTGTTGCCAATATGGGTAGTGCTCAGCAGGATAACCGTAGACCGCCTTATTCGGCCCTCCATGAACACTGAGGTCGGCCTGGCGGTCGCCGTCGAGATTCAACGTGCGCAACTCCAGCGGACCCGACACCGGCTTCTTCGCAATAGCCGTGTTAATGGTTTGTTCTTTGAAAACCATTAGCTGCGGACGCGCCACGTTCAAGGACACAAGCTTCACGCGAAAACCTCTTGACCCTCAACCGGGTGCGGCCGGTTAAGGCGGTTACTTGGATGTGTTGTTACGGAGAAAGTCGCACCCCGAAAGTGGAGCACTGCGTTTGCCCTAATTCCCCGGCGTTCTATAGAATTGCAGGTTTGCTGCCGTAGCGCGTCGCCGCAAGCAGGGGTCCTTTCCGATTTCTAACTAACGAGCTTCATACTGAGCTTCATTATGAAAATCCACGAGTATCAGGGAAAAGCAATTCTCAGGAAGTATGGAGTCAGCGTGCCCCGGGGTTCGATGGCGGCAACCCGCGACGAGGCCGAAGCCGTGGCCCGCGAACTGTTCGGCGAAGGTTCGACCGGAGTTGTGGTCAAAGCGCAGATTCATGCCGGCGGGCGGGGCAAAGGCGGCGGCGTAAAAATCGCCAAGTCGGTGAACGAGGCGGGTGAACTCGCCGAAAAGATGCTTGGCATGAAGCTGGTGACGCACCAGACCGGGCCAGAGGGCCGCATCGTGCGCCGACTGTTAATCGAAGAGACTTTGCCGATCGAGAAGGAATTGTATCTGGGCATTCTGGTCGACCGCGCCGAGGGCAAGCCGGTATTTATGGCGTCGGCGGCGGGAGGGATGGAGATCGAGCAGGTCGCGGCGGAAAATCCGGATGCGATTCTGAAGCAGCACATTGATCCCGGCATGGGCCTCGAGGCGTTTCAGGCGCGCAAGATCGCATTCCAACTTGGATTGAGTGCGAAGCAGATCAATCCTGCGGTGCAGTTCCTGACTAGTCTTTACAAGGCGTTTCTCGATACGGACGCCTCACTGCTCGAGATCAATCCTTTCATCACCACGACCGACGGGCGACTGTTTGCGCTCGATGCGAAACTCACCTTCGACGACAACGCTTTGTTCCGCCATGCCGACCTGCGCGAACTGCGCGACATTACGGAAGAAGATCCGCTGGAAGTCGAGGCCTCGAAGTACAGCCTGAACTACATTAAGCTCGATGGCAGCGTGGGCTGCATGGTCAACGGCGCCGGCCTGGCGATGGCGACCATGGACATCATCAAATACGCGGGCGGCATGCCGGCGAATTTTCTCGACGTCGGTGGCGGCGCGAATTCCGAACAGGTGGCGCATGCCTTCGAGATTCTGCTCAGCGACAAGAACGTGAAGGCGGTGCTGATCAATATTTTCGGCGGCATCCTGCGGGTGGATACGCTGGCCAGGGGCGTGGTCGAGGCGGCGCGCAAGACCAACATGAAACTGCCGATCGTGTTGCGACTGGAAGGCACGAATGTGGTCGAGGGCAAGAAGATTCTGATGGAGTCGGGACTGAACTTTGTGGTCAGCGAGACGATGAAAGACGCGGCCGACAAAGTGGTAGCTGCGGCTCGAGGCACGGCTGGCGTCTCGGAATGGCGGTAGAAGCGTAGCGAGGATTATTTATGGCAATTCTGGTCGATAAGAATACGCGGGTCATCGTGCAGGGACTCACCGGGCGCGAAGGAACGTTTCATGCCAAGACGAGTGCCGCCTACGGCACCCAAATCGTAGGCGGAGTGACCCCCGGCAAGGGCGGGACCACGCACGAGGGCTGGCCGATTTTCAATACGGTTCAAGAGGCCGCCGACAAGACAGGCGCCAACGCCACGGTGATTTTTGTGCCGCCGCCGTTCGCCGCCGACGCCATCATGGAGGCGGCCGATGCCGAAATCGATTTGATCGTCTGCATCACCGAAGGCATCCCGACGCTGGACATGGTGAAGGCGTGGGAATTCTTGCAGGATCGGAAGTCGCGGCTGATCGGGCCTAACTGTCCGGGAATTATTTCGCCGGGGAAATGCAAAATCGGGATCATGCCGGCTTCGATTCATAAAGAAGGCTCAATCGGAATCGTCTCGCGCTCGGGCACGCTGACGTATGAGGCCGTGCATCAGCTTACCCAGCGCGGCATCGGACAGTCCACCGCGATTGGGATCGGCGGCGATCCGATTATCGGAACGAATTTTATCGATGCCCTCGACTTGTTCAACCGCGATCCTGAGACCGAAGCCGTGATCATGATCGGCGAAATTGGCGGCAACGCCGAGGAAAGCGCCGCCGAATTTGTGAAGGCGAAAATGAAGAAGCCGGTGGTCGGATTTATCGCCGGACAGACGGCGCCTCCGGGACGGCGCATGGGACATGCCGGAGCGATCATCTCCGGCGGCAAAGGCACAGCCGCGGAGAAGATGAAAGCGCTGGAAGACTGTGGCATCCGCGTGGCGAAGTCGCCGGCGGCGATTGGTGAGGCGCTAGCAGCCGCGATCGGAGCCCCTGTCTAGTCCGAGGGTGCGTTCGCAGATCCCCTTTATGTCTGCTCAGCCTCCGAGATACCGATCGGGCGAAGAGATTAAGAAAGGCGACCATGTGCGTTTCCATGGAAATGCGGCGGAGATTGAGCTTGTGGCCTGGGATCCGAATGACGTCGACCCGGAAATTGTTTGGTACATCAGGGAAGATGGGGGTGGGATTGGCATTCTCGACCCTCTAGTATCTGGCAGGACTTTCATTCCGAGCGACCAGATCGGAGAGTACGAAGACCTGGAATTTGTTTCGCGCGCCTGATCCTCGATTACAGACAATATCATTCAAGGACCAACGACCGACTTATGAAAACTCTGCAACGCACTTTCACTATCGTTAAACCCGACGCCGTACGCAAGCATGCGGTCGGCGACATTATTGAGCAGTTTGAGAAAAATGGCTTCCGCATCCTCGCCATGAAGATGCTGGAAATTTCCAAGCATCAGGCCGAGCAGTTTTATGCCGTGCATGCCAGCCGGCCCTTCTTCGGCACGCTGACCGATTTCATGTCGAGCGGACCGATCGTTGTGCTTGCTCTGGAAAAAGAAAATGCTATTGCCGATCTGCGCAAACTGATGGGCGCGACCAACCCGGCCCAGGCCGAGGAAGGCACCATCCGCAAGAAGTGGGCGACCAACATTGAGCACAACGCGATTCACGGATCGGACGGCGAAGATACAGCGCGGTTTGAACTGAGCTTTTTCTTTGCGGGATACGAATTGACCCAGTAGCGCCGCCGTCTCGGCGGCTGTCGCGAGGGCATCTTGCCCTCGCTGCCGAGCCCAGAGTGAATTTGTGGAGTTTCTTATGCCGATGGTTCAAGTAACAATGCTGCAAGGCCGAACCGCCGATCAGAAGCGTAAGATCGCGAAGCGCATCACCGACGCTCTGGTGGAAGAAGCGGGCGCGCGCCGCGAGGGGATTATCGTGGCGTTCAACGAAGTTTCAAAAGAGAGTTACGCAAGCGGCGGGGAACTGATGATTGATAAAGCGAAATAGGCGTTCGAGTCGGCTTGCCTCGCGGGCAGCCAACGCAGGCGGGAGCGCCCGCGCCCACAATCATCCCAACGGCTCATACAAATGCCCTTCCACGCGATCGCCAACCTTGGGCAGGTCTTTCTTCGCATACTGTAGGAAATGCGGCGTGGTGCGATGGGCTTCGAGCGCGGCGTCATCTTTATATTGCTCGTACACGAAGTAGCGGCGCGGTTCGGTCTTGTGCCGGTGCGCCTGGAACATGAGGACTCCCGGTTCCTTGCGGGATTGTTCGGTCAGCTTCTCAAAGATCGCGGCAACTTCGGCCTCGTGCCCAACCTTCGCCATCCACGTAACAGCCAACACCACCATCGTTTCGCTCCTTCCCCGCTCGCGGGTCAGCTGGGGAGCACATTCTAGGCTTTCTTTGCGGCGGTCTTCAACTCCGTAACGAACTCATCCAGCAAAATCGTATGGCCGCGATCGGGACCGGTGGAGATCATGCCGACCTTCGCTCCCGCTTCCTTCTCGACGAATGCCAGATATTCCCGCGCTGCCTTGGGCAACGTTTCATAGTCGGTGATGCCTTCGGTTGCAGTCTGCCAACCCGGCAGCTTCCGGTAAACGCATTCGATTTTCTCGTAGCCGCTGGCCTGCGCGGGAATTTCGGCAGTGGGTTTGCCATCGATTTTGTAACCGATGCACACCGGAATCTCCGCGAGGTGATCGAGGACGTCAAGCTTGGTCACGACCAGCCATGAGGTGCCGTTGATCATGCCCGAATAGCGCAGAAGTGGCAGGTCGAGCCATCCCGTACGTCGCGGGCGTCCAGTCACCGCGCCATATTCGTTACCGCGCTTGCGCAGTTCATTCCCGGCGTCGCTGCTGTCCTCAGTGGGGAACGGTCCCTCGCCCACGCGAGTGCAATAGGCTTTTGTGATGCCGATCACGGAATTGATGGCGTTGGGCGCAACGCCCGTGCCAATCACCGCGCCGCCGGAAGTCGCGCTCGAAGATGTGACAAAAGGATAAGTTCCGTGATCGATGTCGAGCATGGTGCCCTGCGCGCCTTCAAAAAGAATCGATTCGCCGCTATTCAGCGCCTGGTTCAACAGGACTGCGGTGTCGCAAACAAAAGGTGCGATCTTCTCGGCTGCCTGCGCGTATTCGGTGTACATCTTGTCGGCATCGAGCGGTTCGGTGTTGAAGAGCGCGTGCGCGATCATATTTTTCTCGCGCACCGCAGCTTCGATGTGTTTTTTCAGCAATTGGAAGTCGAGCAGATCGGCGACGCGCAGTCCGCGGCGACCCATTTTGTCTTCGTAGGCGGGGCCGATGCCGCGCGAAGTGGTGCCAATTTTGACGCGTCCTGGCGCATTCTCCGCCGCCAGTTCGATCATGCGGTGGTAGGGCAAAATCACGTGAGCGCGGTTGGAAACGAAAAGATGGCCATCGATTGCCACACCGGCCTCCCGCAGCGCGCCCGCCTCTTTCAGGAACGCCAAGGGATCGAGCACGACGCCATTGCCGATTACGCTGCGACAGCCGGGCCGGAGCACGCCGCACGGCACGAGCTGAAGAATGAACTTCTTGCCATTGATGATGACGGTGTGGCCGGCATTGTGTCCCCCGGCATAGCGGGCGACGACGGAGAAGTTCTCCGACAATACGTCGACAATCTTCCCTTTGCCCTCATCGCCCCATTGGGCGCCTACGATCACGGCAGTCTTGCCTTTTTTCAATTCCAGCTCCGTCAGCGAGATTTCAAGCGCAGGGATACCTGCGCTGCGCCCGGGGTCGCACACTCCTTGCCCGCGGGGAATGCTGCACCAAAAATTCTAGGGATAAGAGCGGAGAAGATGTGTACGGATTATCTTATCGTGTTGAGATGGAGAATAGCAACGCGGCGGCGTACGCTTGGGGAAGAACTTCGCTTCTCAGGTAAGATGACAGTCAGAGTCTGCTTCGTCGGGGAGATGTTTCATGGAAAAAGTATTTCACTTTGACGCCCTGCGCGAAAAATTCCATTGCGACACGGCTATCCCGCCATCGCAACCGCCTGTGCCTTCTCGATAACCCATGGCAAAGTTCGAAAAACACATCTTCGTTTGCGGAAACCAGCGTCCCGCGGGCCATCCCCGCGGTTGCTGCGATCCCACCGCCGAGGCCAGGCTTCAGAAGGTCTTCAAACAAAAGCTGGCTGAACGCGGTCTGAAGGGCAAAGTGCGTGCGAACCAGTCCGGCTGCCTCGATCAGTGCGAGCACGGCCCCAACATCGTCGTTTACCCAGACGCTGTCTGGTATGGACACGTCACCGAAGCCGACGTCGAAGAAATTATCGATTCGCACATTCTCGGCGGCAAGCCGGTCGAGCGGCTGCGCCTGGCCGATTCGTGCCTGAATACTGCCACGTGCGAACACCGCGGGCCGAAGGTTTAGAACACGCGGCGATCAAAGAGTCGACTAAGCCTGGCGATCGCCCGGCGGATTCGTCAGGTATGAAAAATATGGTAGGCCCGGCAGGATTCGAACCTGCAACCGCCGGATTAGAAATCCGATGCTCTATCCGTTTGAGCTACGGGCCCTCTTTTCTGAAACATAGCACATATTGAAAGTCCCACGCATCGAAGGGCCAGTCAGCGGAGCTACGCTTCCCAATTTTAGATTCGACTCGCGGCCGTCACGAATCCTCCTGCTCAAGGCACTATTAAGAGTTGAGTCCAGATTGCGATGGGGCGTCGCTTTGGGGTTGATTGAAGTTTTAATCCGGGGATGATCAGAAGAGCCGAAAGTTGGATGGCCTCGACCGCCGGACTCGACGACTGCGGAAAAAGATGGTGGGCGCTATAGGATTCGAACCTATGACTTCCACCGTGTGAAGATGGCACTCTACCGCTGAGTTAAGCGCCCTGCGAGAGTCATTTCATTCAAACATTTGCGCGCGGATTATGCAAATTGCGGAGGGGCGGAGGTCGCGTTCCGAGTTTCGGCGCTATGGCCTTGCGTGGTAGCCTAGGGTTGCGGTGGCGAGGAACGCCTTCGCAACCTTCGCTTTTGCATGGCGCTTGAGTCAAAACCTCCGCGGGCACTCGTATCTCCTTCCTCTACAGGGACTTCTGCCCATTCTCCAATCCCACCTGAGACGCAACTTTCGGGCCGCAACGGGGTTGACACTGGTGTGAGCACCGCCGCACTTGACCGGGGCATGCTGATCTCTGCTGCGACGGCGTCGTCGGCTGCATTCTCGGCCGTGGCTGGCGCGGAATCGCCCTCCGACGCCGAAATCATGCTGCGGGCCAAGGCGGGCGATCAGTCGGCCTTCGATTATCTGGTGCAGAAGTATCGTCGGCCGATGGTGAGTTTTATGTACCGGATGGCGCGTAACTCGGCGGCGGCCGAAGATCTGGCGCAGGAGGTTTTCTTGCGCGTGTATCGCTCGCGCGCCAGCTATGAGGCCAACGCGAAATTTACGACCTGGCTTTATCGCATTGCGACCAATCTGGCGGTCAACCACGCGCGCGATACGCGGCACGAGCGGCCCGAGGTTCAGGTTAGCCTGGACGAACCGGACGACGATACCGGCGCCACGCTCGAACTGCCAGACGGGCATTTGACGGCCGAGCAAGCCATGGTACGCCGCGAGCGGATGCTGGCGATCCGAAGTAAAGTAGAGGCCCTGCCCGAGCAACAGAGACTAGCGGTGATCATGCACAAGTATCAGCAGATGGATTACAAGCAGATTGCCGATGTGTTGAAGAAGAGCGAGTCGGCGACGAAGTCGCTGCTCTTTCGAGCATACGAGACTTTGCGGGAACAGTTAAAAGAATTCGTTTAAGCAAGTACATTGTTTTTGTGAGCGACAGGCAGAAGGCGAAGAGCGAAGCGAGTTAAGGGGAAGCAGTTATGAAATGCGATGAGATTCGTGAACGAATGCCCGACGTGGCGGCTGGGTTCGGCGAACCCACCGTGGACGAGGGCCGGCATCTGGACAGTTGCGCTGCGTGCGCGGAGGAATTGAAAGCCATGCGGGCCACCATGGCGCTGCTCGATGACTGGCAGACGCCGGAGCCGTCGGCTTATTTCGACACCCGTCTGCAAGCCCGTCTGCGGGAAGAAATGGCCGAGCCCCATGCCGGATGGTTACAGTGGTTCCGGCGTCCGGTGCTGGCGGCCGCGCTGACCGTAGTTATGGGAGTAGGCATTGGGCTGTACTTCGCGCGCAGCGGAATCTACGGGCTTGGGCCTACGGAGAGTTCCTTGCCCGCAGAGCGCGGCACCGCCGTGAGTGATTTGCAAGACATGGAACAGAATCACGATTTGTATTCCAACTTCGAAGTACTGGATGACCTGGATGTGCAGCCCGATGCGGTAGCGAACCCGTAACCGACTCGGGGGCTGGAATGAACGAATGAGTGGCGCAGCAGAGAGGAACGCTGACGGAGCAAATGAAGCGCGGAAAATACAGAATGGGTTGGCTGGCAGCGGCCGGTCTGGCGGTGGCTCTCGCCATTCCTCGTCCCTGCCTGGCGCTGAAGGGCGCGTTCCATCAGCAGAGACATGTGTTACCGCCGGCAGCAGCACAGCGGCAGCCGGGACGGGTGCAGGGCCACGGGGGCGACTGGCTGCGACGCTATAAAGACATGCCGCCGGCGGAACAGGAGCGAGCCTTGCAAAACGATCCTGCATTCCACCGGTTGTCTCCCGAAAGGCAGCAATTGCTGCGCCAGCGCCTGCAACATTTTTCGAGCCTGCCGCCGCAACAGCAGTTGCGCATGCTCAATCGTCAAGAAACCTGGGAACACCTGAGCCCGGAACAAAGACAGCAGGTGCGGCAAATTCAGCAACTTCCTCCCGATCGCCGCCGCATGGTGACCGCCGCGGCACGTGACCTGGCAGCGATGCCTGCGCAGCAGCGCGAGCAGGTCATCAACTCCCAGCGTTTCCAGCGACTGTTTTCCGATCGGGAGCGGGAAATGTTGCGCGGGGCCAGCCGTCTGCCTTTCGCTCCCGCGGACGGCCCGGAAACGGCGCCGCGGTGAGGAAACGGTTCTCACTTCTCACTTCTAAAATTTTCTTTCTAGTTCGTTAGTGCCTGCGCGCGGCGGATCGACAGCGTCATCTGCCGAACATCCTCGGCATCGGACGCGTGCGGTGAAAGCTTCAGATATTCCTCCAGGTCGTCCACCGCCAATCCCTGCAGTCCCATGCTGTAGCGCAACAACGCCCGCTGCTTCACCTCTGCCGGCGATCGAGGGTGAATAAGGAGGATAAGGTCCGCAACCGGCAGAGCTTTGCGGAAATTGCGCGTGGAGAGATACACAGTTTTTAGATTATTCAGCATCCGCGTCAGAATCTGGCGCCGGCTGATGGGGCGCAGAAACTCCGGCCGCATCGTCATTCCGCCGGAGTAGATTTCATCCAGACGACCCTGGCAATCCTGGCGGCTGAGAATGTCGCCGCGGTTGAAACAATCGATCAGCATCTCCTGGCCATCTTCGTTGTAGCGCTTGAGCAGGAAATGTCCCGGCAGGCCAACTCCGAAAAGATGCAACCCGACGCGACGCGCCACTTCCATATACACGATCGACAGCGTGATCGGAATTCCCAGGCCGCGGTCGAGGACATCGTTCAGGAAAGAGTTGCGCGGATCGTAATAGTCCTCGCGATTGCCACGCAGCCGCAGCTCTTCGAATAACACATGCTGGAGGGCGGCGAGGATGCGTGGCGGGCGTAGATCGGGAGCCAAAGCCGCGACGCGACGAGCCAGTTTTTCAATGCGAGTGGCGTAGACTTCGATGTCGAGACCGGGATATTCCCCGCGCGCGATCAACAGCGCAGCCCGAATCAAGTCAATCTTTTCATCTTCCAAATCCGGAGCAACGAAGACCGAAAAGATGTCCAGCAGCTCTGCCGGGGCGGTGTAATGCATAGCCTGATTCTACTAAGGCCGGTGAGGCAAGCCATTGGCCCGGACGTGCCATCGCCTGGCACTTCTGACCGCCCTGCCCGGCTATGAGCGCAGCAGATTGCGCGCGATGAAAAATACGTTGGCCGGACGCTCGCCCAACCGGCGCATAAAATACGGATACCATTCGGTGCCGAAGGGAACGTACACCCGCATACGCCAACCGTCGCGTACTAACTTCTGTTGCAAATCGCGCCGGATGCCATAGAGCATCTGGAACTCGAAGGCATCGCGCGAAATCTCTTCCTGCGTGGCGAAGGCCTGCCCGGCGCGAATCATGTTCTCGTCGTGCGTCGCCATCCCGTGATAGATGCCGCTCTTCATTAAAATCTTCATCAGACGGATGTAGTTCGCGTCCACGTCGGCCTTGCTGGCGAAGGCAATGTCTGCGGATTCTTTGTAAGCTCCCTTGCACAGGCGGATGCGAATTCCCTCCGCCAGCAGCTTTTCGATATCGCTTTCGGAGCGCTTCAGATAAGACTGGATCACGGTGCCGACGCTATTCTGATTTCCCGGCATGCGGTGCAGTTCGTGAACAAAATCCAGCGTGCGTTGCGTGTAGGGCGAACCCTCCATATCGACACGGACGAAGCCGGGTGGGTTCAGGGATGCCGCCTTGGCCACCAGGCCGGCAACCAGATCGCGCGCCAGTTGCTCGTCCACGTCCAATCCCATGTGGGTAAGCTTTAGGCTGATGTTGGCATTGAGATGGTTGGCCGCGATGGCGTCGAGAATCTGGTGATAGAGCTGCGCGCTCTCGCGGGCTTCCTCGGGATTTGTCGTGTTCTCGCCCAGGTTGTCGATGCTGACGCTCATGCCGCCGCGGTTTACGGCCTGGGTGACGCGCACGGCGTCGTCAATTGCGGTGCCGGCCACGAAGCGGCCGGAGACGCGGCGTCCAATCGCAGAACGCTCGGCAAAACTGCGCAGAGAACGATTCTCAGAGAGCCCGACGAAGAGCGCCCTTAGCATGCGAGACCTGCCAGGGCCGGAAATATTGGAGAAGAAAGGCTGGTTACGTACATGAAGGTCACAGAATTTTGTATCACAAATGAGGATTTAGAGACCCTCACGCGATTGGCTGACAGGATGCGGATTCGCCGTGAACGACGAACTGAAAGCCACGATCATTCCACTAAAAAAAACACGATGGTGGTTTGCGAGGACGGACCGGCATAGGCGATCGTCAAGGATAAGGATAATGGTCCTCCGGTGGCGATCATTCCGGATCTCTATTTGCCATGTTCTTCCAGGAACTTCTCTACTTCCAAGGCGGCCATGCAGCCGCTGCCCGCGGCGGTGATGGCCTGGCGATAGCGTCGATCCTGCACGTCGCCGCATGCGTACACGCCATGCACGCGGGTGAAGACGTAGTTGTGAGTTTTCAGGTAGCCATCGGCGTCAGTGTCGAGTTGGCCGTCGAACATCTTCGTGTTGGGCTCGTGGCCGATGCCGAGAAAAAGCGCGCTGGTGGGGAAGTCCCAGATTCGATCCGTCTTCACGTCGCGCAATTTCAACCCCGTGACTTCCTTGTGGTGAACGTCGTACACATCTTCCACAACCGTATCGAGCAGGAATTTAATTTTGTCATGGCGCTGCGCGCGCTCAAGCATGATCTTCGACGCGCGGAAGGCATCGCGGCGGTGGATGACTGTCACCTTGGTGGCGAAGCGAGTCAGAAACAGCGCCTCTTCCATGGCGGAGTCTCCGCCGCCGACGACCACGATTTCTTTTCCCATGAAAAAGAAGCCATCGCAGGTGGCGCACGACGAAACCCCGTGGCCGATCAGTTGCTGCTCATGCGGCAAGCCCAACCAACGGGCCGAGGCGCCGCTGGCAATAATCAGAGTCTGCGCGTGCACTTGATGAACTCCCAAATGCAGAAGAAATGGCCGCTTGCTAAGGTCGACGCTGCTGAGATGCATCATGCGGTACTCCGCGCCGAAGCGCTCCGCCTGCTTGCGCATGTTCTCGACCAGTTGCGGGCCCAGGATGCCGTCGGGGAATCCCGGAAAATTCTCCACCAGCGTGGTCAACGCAAGTTGTCCGCCCGGCTCGTGGCCTTCCACCACCAGCGGCTTCAGATTGGCGCGCGCGGTGTAGAGTGCGGCAGTGTGTCCGGCGCATCCGGACCCAATGATGACTACGTCTCGAGTTTCGCTCATGAATTTTGCAGTTGCCGATTAGATGGTTGACTCCAGCTTTCGATGCAAGACGCTCCAGTTAACAGCTGCGCCGTAACCTTCGAATTATTTGTTGGGTTGCGAGGCCTTGTCATGCGCAGGTTTCGCCGCTTTGCCTGCCGGAGCAGCTGTCTTCGGCTTCGATTCCCCGCTGATGTTCGCCAATTCTTCGGGCACGATTTTTTTCACCCTCAACAGCGCGCGATAATTCGCCAGCACTTCCGACGCGGTGCGGAACAAGGGTTCATAAGCGCTCTGGTCGGGCGCCGCAGCTCCCTCGGCGGCCTGGCATCGGGCCAGCGCCACCGACGACTTGCCGAAACGCTCCAGCCGAACCCGAGTGGCCGGCGTATTCGACGCCAGCATCGCCTCCGAACTGGTCACCGCCGAGGCGCTGTCTTCGAGCGAAACCTGAATCAGATCCTTGGGATCGCGCACGTGCAGCACCAGCGTCTCCACCATGGTTTGACCGTCGTTGCTGAACGAATATTGCACGCTGGAAAAAAGCGCCTGCACCGAAAACTCGCGCCGGATTCGCACGTAACTCGCCACCGATGGATCGCCGGAGACATGGGCGTTCGATCCTGCGGGCAGAAAGCTGGGCATATCGGTCAGCGTCGAGCGTCCCCGAGAAACCTCGAAGTCCATTCCAAACAACGGCTGCTTCGGAACGCGAGCCAGCGCCGCCGCAATTTCTTTTTGCTCCTCGGTCGAAGGCGTACACACGTTCAGCATGTTCATTTTCACCTGCGGCTGAGTCGAATTCTGAGCGGCCGGCGGATTGGCAGCGGGCTCCTGCGCGCCAGCCTGCGGCGCAGCCAGGGAAAGAAGCCCGATGCCGGCAACGGAAAGCAGAGTTCTACGCACTGCGGAATTCTAAACGAGAAACATCGAAAAAGCTTGGATGTCTCTGTCGCGATTGTCATCTTGAGCGGAACGGCTGCTTCGCAAACTCTGCGAACTATTTTTCTTCGCAGGCAAGGAAGACTTAGAATTAGCTATGGCGAATTTGACACTGATTTATGGCATGAGGCTGTTGCCCTCTGAGGATGTGGCCGAGGTGGGGCAGGCTCCCGTGAAGCTGACCAACGGCCGGGAGGCCCGCGTCACGATGCACGTGCTCGAAGGCAGCAAAGAAGAGATCGAAAAGCAGTTGCGCACCAGCCTGGAAGCTTTTTTCGATCTCTATCCGGAAATATGATCGGCAAAAAGTCTGAACGGTGAAGGGATGGCGCGGATCAATGCGCCTTTGAAGCCGATTCACCGATCGGATCGAACTGGCATCGCCGTATAATCCAAGTCCTCTGCGGACTGTCCAACTTTTCAGCATGCAATGGTCTTATCCAGAATTGCGCAGCCGGTTGATCCAGGCCGAACTGTGGCCCCAGGGCCGCATGGCGCGAATCGCCTGCTATTTCGCGGGCATGGCCGCTGTGCTATACGCGCTACAGAAGTTCCTGGGATTGTTTGCACGATCATGGGGCGAGCATTTGAGTGGATGGGTCGGCTTCCTCGTCTTCGTCGCGACGGTATTGTTTTCGGTTCTCGCATTTCGCTGGTTGAAGCGCAGAATCCTATGGCGGCTGCGCAACCGCCTGATCGTCACGTATGTGTTCATCGGCGTAATTCCTGCGGTGCTGCTGGTCACCATGGCAATCGTCAGCCTGTACGGGCTGGCGGGACAGTTTGCCGTGTTCGTGGTGACCTCTGAAATCAATTCCCAGTTGCGAAGCCTTGAGGCCGCTAATGCCGCGGTCAGCAATGAATTGGCGGCACGATTGGAGCATGGAGCCAACCCCGCCGCGGAATCTCTGTCCGGACTAAGAAAGCGCGATCCCGCCTGGGGACGTCGCGCTGTCTGCGCCTGGTATGGGACCAAACCCTTGCCAGTCTGTGATGAATTCAATGGCGAGAAGCTGACGTTCCCCAGCTTCGCCAAAGGCAAGTTCCGTGACATGGTTCTGGACCAGAACCGATTGTACCTGCGCGTCATCTCCTCACTTCCCGTCGGATCGAGCCAACTGACGGTCGTTACCAGCGAACCGTTTGACCGCGAGCTAGTGGGAAACATCGCGTCCGATCTCGGCGAGATCACGCTCCTGGCTCCGTCCTGGCTGAGAGATACAGAAAAAAGTAATACGCTTAACCAGGAAAAATCTGGACAGGATAGTTCCGGGCAGAAGAGTTCCGGCGCTCAAACTTCTTTGTCAGTCAATCCGCCGAAGCGTCAAACTATCGTCATCAGTTCAAATCCGCAGGATGAATCGGTCGCAAACAACCAGAACTTATTTCATCCCATCTTCAGCGTCGGCACGCTGCCCAACCCGACGGGCACGTTTGATCGCGAAATCCCCCTCGCCGGAACATCGCTGTCGGTGATCGATTGGAAAACCGGAACCAGCACTACGGGCGCAGTCGTGCGGGTCCGCACCCGGCTGTCGGTGCTGTATAGCCATCTGTTTGCCGCTCTGGGCGTCTTTGCTCGCGGCGTGATGTACATCCTGCTCGGCGTAGGAATATTTTTCGCCATCATCGAGCTGATCGCGCTGATCATTGGCACCCGCATGACACGTACGGTCACGCGGGCCGTGGCGCAGTTGCACGAAGCGACGACCCACATCGACCGCGGCGACTTCAGCCATCGCATCCCGGTCAAGTCCGACGATCAACTGGCGCATCTGGCGCTGTCGTTTAACTCGATGACAGCTTCTATCGAGAAGCTAATTCTGGAGCAGAAGGAAAAGCAGAGGCTGGAAAACGAACTCGTGATCGCGCAGGAAGTTCAGGCTCAGCTCTTCCCGCGGCAAATTTCACAACTCGAGTCGCTCGAAGTGCACGGCTTCTGCCGCCCCGCGCGCACGGTCAGCGGAGATTACTACGACTTTCTAACCGCCAGCTCCCACAAGCTGATCCTCGCCGTTGGCGACATCAGCGGCAAAGGAATTTCAGCCGCCCTGCTGATGGCGACCATTCACTCCGCGGTTCGCGCTTACAGCATGGAAGCCATGCCGCAGTTGCGCGAACCGGTAGCCGTGGGCGCAGTCGCAGGCTCTGGCCGTGCGATGGCGGCATGGCCCGAGGGCGTCGAGATTTCTCCAGGAGCCTTGCTCAGCTTGCTCAACCACCAGCTCTACGAGAGTACTCCGCCGGAAAAGTACGCCACGCTTTTCCTGGGAATCTATGATGGGCGCTCGCACGAGCTGACCTACAGCAACGGCGGGCACCTTCCTCCTATCCTGATCGCCAAAGATGGCGCGATCCGCCGGCTCGAAGCCGGAGGAACTGTGGTGGGCCTGTTCGACAACATGACGTACGAAGAGGGATCGGTCGAAATGCATCCCCGAGAGATTTTTCTGGCCTACAGCGATGGCGTCACGGAACCAGAAAACGACTTCGGCGAATTCGGCGAGCAGCGCCTCATCGACCTGGTCCGCGACAATCGCGACTTGCCCCTGCCGCAGATCAGCCAGATCGTAACCGCCGCAGTCGATACCTGGATCGGCGACAACGAACAGCCGGATGATGTAACGCTGGTATTAGCCAGAGCACGGTGAGCAAACTTGGCGGGTTTTTGCATATACTTGGGCCGCAGAATTCGCGCCGTGGAGGTGTAGCCGATGCTCAAGTCTATAGCCGTCGTCGCTGGCAGTTACGTGCTCTCAATTATTCTTGTTCTCGGAACTGACCCGTTGCTCTCGCGCCTGTTTCCCGGTGACTTCGTCCGAGGACGCATTCCCTCCGATTCCGCTCTGATGGCCAGCACCGGTTTCTTCGTCGTCATTTCGATCCTCTGCGCCTGGCTCTGCGCCCGCTTTGCCCCCCGCCGCGCCGCTCGGCATGTGCTCTGGTTCTTTGTCATCGGAGAAGTCATGGGAATCGCAGCGACTATTCCCAACTGGAGCAAAGGCTGGCCGCACTGGTATTGGCTGTCGTGGCTGCTCACTTGGCCGGTGAGTTGTTGGATCGGCTTGCGCCTGGCCGGTCGCAGGGCGGAGTCGGTCGCAGCCTGAATTTATGCTCCGCGGCACCACCCCAGCGGGGCCATATATCCCTCCTGGCTCATTCTGACTTATTTGTCTCCGGTTTCAGCCGGGGAAGGGACTTTCGTGTCATCTGCATTCAGCGTATGCCCAGCAGCGGAAAAAGGGGCCACGGCGTCGCCGTGACCCCTCACAGTCGTTGTCTCTTTACACTTCTATTTGGAGATGTTAGGCATCTTTGTGCCAGTCATCCCCACAAACGAGCGAGCGAGTTCTCGTCCGCAACTCTTGTTCACCTCAGCGGCCAAAAGCCGGAGAGGATGGTGCCCCGGTGGCACGGCTGAAGCCGTGCTCTTCCACAGAACCTTGTCCTTTCAAATTCAAGCTTACGAACAGCCGCTGGTGCTGCCGCAGCTCATGCATCGATAGCAGCTTCCATTCCGGGTCATGATGCTGCCGCAGAAGCTGCAACTGGGGGCGTCGCCCATGTCGATCATGCTGGAGAGGGCGTCGGCGGCATGGGGTGAACCGGACCTCGGACCTCGGGCTTCAGACGTCGACCCCGACACTCCCGTTGCGCCATTCACATCTCCGGCGCCTTCGGGCTGAGGTCCGCGGTCTGCGGTCCGAGGTCGGAAACTCTCGAACAGCAATTGCTGCTGGCCGGTCAGGAAGCGCATTTGCAGCCAGCGGAAGATGTAGTCCATGATGCTCTTGGCGTAGCCGATGTCGGGATTGCCGGACCATCCACTCGGTTCGAATCTAGTGTGGGCAAACTTTTCGCAGAACAGTTTCAGCGGGACGCCGTGTTGCAGCGCGATCGACACGGCGAGCGCGAAGCTGTCCATAAGGCCGCTGACCGTCGATCCTTCTTTGGCCATGGTGATGAAGAGTTCGCCGGGCTCGCCGTCGGGGTAGAGGCCGACGGTGATGTAGCCCTCGTGGTCTCCGACTTTGAATTTGTGGGTGATCGAGGCGCGTTCTTCCTGCAACTTGTGGCGCACGGCGCGCGGAGGAGCGTTGAGATCGGCCTCCTCGACTTGCGGCGCAGCCGCAGCGAGGCGGGCGTCGTCCTTGGTGGAGTTCGCGGTCTTGCTGCCAGCCGACGACAGCGGCTGGGACTGTTTGCATCCGTCGCGATAAACGGCTACGGCTTTGATGCCCAGCTTCCAGGCCTGAAGGTAAGTCTCCATGATGTCGTCGACGGTAGCGTTGTTGGGTAGATTGACGGTCTTCGATATAGCTCCGGAGATAAAGGGCTGCGCAGCCGCCATCATGCGGAGATGTCCCATGTAGGCGATCGACCGCGTCCCCTTCGCCGGCTTGAACGAGCAATCAAACACCGCCAGATGCTCATCTTTAATGTGCGGCGCCCCCTCAATCGTTCCAGTCGCGTCGATGTAACTGACAATCGCGTC
The DNA here is from genome assembly GCA_036500765.1 of Candidatus Sulfotelmatobacter sp. Lineage (NCBI taxonomy): Bacteria > Pseudomonadati > Acidobacteriota > Terriglobia > Terriglobales > Candidatus Korobacteraceae > Candidatus Sulfotelmatobacter > Candidatus Sulfotelmatobacter sp. Next base: position 21,642 of record DASYBM010000009.1, on the reverse strand, counting down.
AGCCTGATCGTGGTTGTACCCCAGCTTGAACAAAGCCGTGGGCACAGTGTTGTTGACGATCTTGATCATGCCGCCCCCAACCAGCTTTTTATACTTAATCAGCGCCAGATCCGGCTCGATTCCCGTAGTGTCGCAGTCCATCATGAAGCCTATTGTGCCGGTTGGCGCTAACACTGTTACCTGGCTGTTTCTGTAGCCGTGCTTTTCGCCGTGGGCGAGGGCTTCGTCCCAGCACTGTTTGCTGGATTCGTAGATTGAGCTTGGAACGTTATTTTTGTTTATTGCGTTGACGCTAGCGCGGTGCATGCGGATTACGTCCAGGAAGGGTTCGCGGTTGATGTACCAGCCGGGGCAGGCGCCGCCGGGCATGGTTTGAGTTGTGGTCGAGTTGCTCGCTTCGCTTGCTGGACGGACGAATGCGTCCGTCCCCACGTGGGTGATGCCTGCGCCTAGATTGGTTTCGGACAAGTTCTTTTTTGTTGGTTCCGTGGCTGGGACTAACGGCTCGCATTGTTCGGCGATGCGGCTGGATTGGAGGTAGGCTTCGCCGCACATGATGGCGGTTACGCAAGACGCGTAGTCGCGGCCGGCGTCGCTGTCGTAGGGGAGGCCTGCGGCCATCAGCAGGGCACCCAGGTTTGCGTAGCCTAAGCCTAGCGGGCGGTAGTCGTGGCTGTTGCGCATGATCTGTTCCGTCGGATATCCGGCGTTGTCTACCAGAATTTCCTGGGCGGTGATCAGGATGTCTACTGCGTGACGATAGGCTTCAACGTCGAAGGTGCCGTTGGGGGCGAACTTCAGCAGATTCAGACTCGCGAGATTGCAGGCGGAGTCGTCCAGGAACATGTATTCGCTGCACGGATTGCTGGCGTTGATTCTTGCTGTGTTTTTCGAGGTGTGCCAGCGGTTCACCGTGGTGTCGTATTGCATGCCGGGATCGCCGCAGTGCCAGGTGGCTTCGGAAATCTTGTTGAGCAGATATTTTGCTTTGAAGGTTTTTGCGGGCGAGCCATCGGTGACGGTGCGCGTGGAAAAGTCTGTATCGCGGACTACGGCGTACATGAAGTCGTCGGTGACGCGGACAGAGTTATTCGCATTCTGGAAGAAGATGCTGGAGTAGGCGTCGGAGTCGGGGTGGGAGCCGTCGTATCCCTGGGCGACCAGGGCGTGAGCCTTGGCTTCTTCTTTTTGTTTGCACTCGATGAATTCGATGATGTCGGGATGGTCGACGTTGAGGATGACCATCTTGGCTGCGCGGCGAGTCTTGCCGCCGGACTTGATGACGCCGGCGAAGGCGTCGAAGCCTTTCATGAAGCTGAGCGGGCCGCTGGCGGTGCCGCCGCCGGAAAGAGTTTCAGTGGATCCGCGTAGAGGCGAGAGATTGGTGCCGGTGCCGCTACCCCACTTGAAGAGCATGCCTTCGGTCTTCGCGAGAGTCAGGATCGAGTCGAGGGAGTCTTTCACCGAGTTGATGAAGCAGGCAGAGCACTGGGGCTTGGAGTATCCGGTGACGCCGAATTCGACTTGCTGGGTTTGCGGGTTCCAGTGCCAGTTGCGGCCGTCGGAATTGGGCTCGATGCGATCGCAACCTACGTTGAACCAGACCGGGCTGTTGAAGGCGGCGTACTGGCGGACGAGGATGTGCACGAGTTCATCGTGGAACGTGGAGGCGTCGTCGGCGGTGCGGAAATAGCCTTGCGCATGTCCCCAGTCGCGGATGGTTTCGGCGACGCGGGCGACGAGTTGGCGAACTCCGGTTTCGCGCTCGGGAGTGCCGATCTTGCCGTGCAAATATTTCGAGGCCACGATGTTGGTGGCGGTCATGGACCAGTCTTTGGGGACTTCGACGTCTTTCTGCTCGAAGATCACGTTGCCCTGGGCGTCGGTGATGGCGGCGGTGCGGAGTTCCCATTCGACTTCGTTGTAGGGAGAGACGCCGGGCTTGGTGAAGAAGCGGCGGAAGGCGAGACCGGGAGCCTTCTTCTTGTTGTTATTAACGGCGGCCGGGGCGGCGGCGACGGGGGCGGATTCGGTGACGGTTTTCAATTCTGCCATGGGGCTCTCCATTAATTAGATTCTATGTGACTCAACTCGATGCAGGATCCGGATACGCTGACTCTGGCGCGCCGATGGCGCCATCGAGCACGCACTCATTTAAAGATCTTTCGTGTAATCACTTCTCGCCTTCCGGATAAATCTCCGGGTAAAGATAATGGCCGCGTTCGGATTCTGGTTTTTCCATCTCAGGCAGGATTCGATGTGCCTGGGAGTAGGGGTCGCGACGAATGCCGGTGACCTGCCACGACACGCGCGTACCCCGAGTGCCTCCGGCAATCAGAAACTTGTTGTCTTTTACTTCACGTGCGACATAGACGGGGCTGGATTTGCCAATACAAGTTAATTGGTAGCGGAAGTCGCCGTTGAGGGCTTCGAAATAGGAAGGCAGGGTGACTTCGGCCCGTCCTTTAGAGTCAAGTTCAACGATCCCGTTGTAGATATTCAACATGTCGGGGGACTCAACGAATGAATGCAGCAGATACTTGTTCAGCGGATCCAGGGGATGATCGATTCGAAAGCTCCCGGCGGCCTTCGAGAGCGTTCCAATGACGCCCAGATTTCCATTGATGGTGACATTGCCGTTAAACGTGGTAGGCCAGCCGGTATTTCCGCTCGAACTGGTTGGGGGAACATTAAACCAGAGACCTCCCTCGCCGGGGAGTTCCTGCACGACATTGTTGTTGGCCGTTACAGTGCTGGATCCGACCCACATTGCGTCGCCGCTGATGCCGGCGATGGTGAGTGCGATCAGATTATTCTCGATAACGTTGTTGGAGGTAATACAGCATCCTCCAATAACGAACTGATTGTCCGAGTTGGGAGAATTGAGGCTATTGAGATTGTTGTTCAGGCTGACATTTCCGGAGATCACGCTGTTGGAGTAATCCAGATAGAAGCCCTCGATACCGTTGGAACTGGCAGTATTCGCGGTGAAGTTCCAATTGGTGCCGTCGCTGAAATATCCGGTGCTCTGGTTGTTCTGGGAGAGATTTCCCATAACGGTGGCGTACTCGGGGAAGGTGGCTTTATGAGGGTAGTCCGCCGAAAGATCAAATCCGTCGAAAACGGAATAGCGTGCGATGTTGTTAGTCACAGAAAGGTTATGGGTAGGTCGTGTGGCACTGCCTTGAAAGTTCTTGTACCCGGATTCACCCGAATACTGCGAAATGTTGTCGGAAACGACCAAGCCGTCTGCATTCGACCAGAAAATGTTGCTGAAGCTGCAATAGCGAATGTTGTTGCCGCTAATGGTGTTGCCCACATTCGAATATTGCCCGGAGCCGGTTAGGGTTGCGATGCCAAGGCAGCCCTGGACGCCTCCTGTCCCTTCGTTCGCATTGGGGCCGTAACCACCGGTAAAGTCGTTATTTTGTAGAGATGAAGAGGTCACATCTTCGAGCAGAATGGTTACCTGGTTTCCGGTGATAGTGCTGACGTTGACGTGATCGCCGCCCTGAATCGTAATTGTCGGCCCCAGGATCTGAGTTTGCTGGAAGGCTGAGAGGCCATTCCAAAAAGTCGGGTACTTCGGAGCAAAATTGAAACTGGGCTGCATCCCAGTTCCCGTTCCAAAGATGTCGACTAGAACGGGAGTGCCGGAGGGTGGGGGCACAGCGTTCACCGCAACGACGGCGAACTTGGCGATCGGCTCCAGATCAAGGTTCTTGACGGAAGAGCCCGAGGTACTGGTCGTTAGAGAGAAGATCGGATTATCCGAGAGCAATTTGGAGTCTGCACCGGTACCAGCAAGGATAAGCGGCTGGGTGCCGGTGATGGTTGCGGGCACGGTTTGGGTGCCTGCAACGATCAGATAGTTTCCTGCAGGCACGAACATAGGCTGGCCAGACTCGTAGGCGGAACGGAACGCAGCCGTGTTGTCGGTGCCATAAACAAAATGCAGATTCGATCCCGCATAAGAGGCGGCATTCCCAAGAATGACGGTATGACTGTTCAGCACGGATTGAATCGTCGTGGCTAAGATGCCGTTTGCGGTTCCAGCCCCATGCAGCATTCCCGCGTTCGAACCTGCGCCCGTAATCTCGGTGAACTTTCCTACATCGGCGGAGCTAAACGACGACGATTGTGAGCTGAAGTTTGTGGAACCGGCCACGGCGACACCGTCATCGTGAGTTATCGCATCTCCTTTTGCGCCGAAGCTCGTGAGGCTGCCGGATGAACCGGATTGGGTTTGAACTGGTCCACATGAGGCCAGCAGAAGAATGACCGGGATGCAAGCCCGAGTTCCCCAAAATAAGGCCTTAGTATGTGGCATATCGTTCCATCTCCAGCAATCAATCAACTCGCAAACGAGCCGCGCACGGCAAGCCCGACAGGTTCGACTGTCACGCCGGTCTGGCTCAAGAAAACGTGAACAACCACGGCAGAATTGCCTATAACCAGTCCCGAGCCTAGAAGCCGGAGGGGAATGGAGTTGGACAGTGAATGTTGGAGGCGGCTCCGGAGTCCAGATGCGGGGCCGCGGCGTGGGTCGGATGCTTGGCGTATGTGGTGTTCGTGGCTATGGGGGACTGTATCGTGCTCGCCGCGTCAGTACCGATGGTGTCGGGAGTCGCGGGCAGGAGTGCCCGCGCCACATTGGGATCGGCGCTTTCTAAATTGTTATTGACCCCGAAGAGGGTGCGTTGCGCGGCATCGGGCTGGGCGATGTGTTCAGTTGCGTCGGTGAGTTCCAGGGAACTGGCGAAGTGGGAGCCGATGCCGGTGACTTTCTCGGCAGAGGACACGATCCATTGATTCAGGGCGTTGCAGATGCTACGGCGCTGCGTGGGGTCGGCGATAACTACGAAGCGGGCGAAGTAGCGGCCGGAGGTCAGGCGCGCAGCCATGGGGTTGTGGATTGAGAGCATGCGGTCGAGCACGAAGGCCATGTCGTCGTCTTCGAAGAATTGGGTTACAGCTAGCATGCGGCGGGGACGGGCTTCGGGCTCCCCGGTGGCGGCCCTCGGAACGGTGCTGCTCGCTTCGCTTGCTGGACGGACGAATGCGTCCGTCCCCACATGAGTCGAGGCGTTGGTCCCCACATGGGCATTGCCAAGGTCCATGACTTCTTCCGCCAGGGCGAAGACGCCGGGTTTGCTGGGGACAAACAGGAGGCTGTGAGGGGACTCGCAGCGGAACCAGCGGGACCATTGCAGGCGGCGGTAGTCGAGCGGACGATCGAAACCGTGGCGCGCTAAAGACTCTGTGACTAAACGAGTTAGACCTTCCATTACGGGCTCCTGAAACTCGGCTTCCGGCGTTCGGCTCCGGAGGATGGCTGTACTTCTACTTCGAAGATCACTCTGTCGTCGTACCCCGGGGGGAGTCGGGGACGATCACCGCATTTATGTCCGGCTTCCGGAATCTCCGGAAACATGTTCAGGTTCGGGTCCCGGCCTACGGATCTGGAAGCCGGGAGCCCTGGCCCTGGTTGTACCGAGCAGGATGCCGAGTCACCTCTGGCTGGGCATCTTGCCGGATCGTTTTGCTTTACCGCTCCTTACTTCTACTTCACTACTTCACTTCTATTCACCTTTAGTGCTGGGAATTCCGTCCCATTCCCGTGGGGCGGAATTTGTTGCTTGGGATTGCAAAGTTACTCCCGCTGGTTGTGCCTGTCAAGAGGGAAACACTATAGGTTGTATCTATAGCAATGATGGGCTTGATGCCGGGGTGGAGACCCGGTTTTCCACATGTGGAAAATCGGGGATGGCGGCGATTTGGTAAGAATGCCATTCTTGGGGCCCGGTTTGGACGGCAGGGCTGGAGTTGCTGCGCGGTTTCGGCGATCGATGGATGGTTCAGTCGTGCCTCCAGGACGGGTTTTAATTTTCTCGTCCGTTTTTGGGTTCTACTGCCGCAAGCGCCGGGTTATTTTCGGCGCTCCCTCGCTACTAAAGGACTCCCATGAGACTCAGGCGCGACGAAGAAGGGCGACGGTCACGATAGGGTTGCGGGAGTTTACGGCCGCGGGGTGGGGCGCAGGCTTCGTCGAGAATTGAAGCGGGTTCCGCCTCGCTTCGCTTCGGTGGGACGGCCCCATTCGACAGGCTCAGGGCAGGCTTGGCGGCCGTCGCCATTGTCACGTCCCTGGACGGCTGCTTTTTGAACGATGCGGAGATTCGTTGGCGAGCGGGCGGCGTTCTGGGCAGGGTTAGCCGTTCGATTTCCAGTTCTTCGAATTTGGGGCGGTCAAGCCTTCGGTCAATCGGCTTTCGCTCAACCAGCGCGGTTTCTCCGGAAATTGCCGGGAACGCCGCAAGTGGTTGGTTCGATGGAGACATTGGTACGTAAATATCTTCGAAGATGCGACGGGGGGCGATGCTGAGGACGCCGTCGGAGGATTCGACGAGGTAATCGCCTTTGCGTCCGCAATGCTGGCGGCCGAGATGGTCGACGAAAGTCAGAGTGGAGCTGATTTGTTTGGCTTGTACTAGAAAGCGCGTGCGGTAGGTCTTCCATTCCTCATGTTTCATGTGGTTGCTGCCTCGATCTCGTACTAATTACGTTCAAATCGCAAACGGGTTTATCCGATCAGAAGGTGCTCTGCTTGAGTTGATTATTTTTGTGAGAGCGACAGTGACTGTACGAGCGAAAGGCGCGGCGGTCAATTCAGTATTTTTGGTGCAAATGAGGAAAAAACTGGGCTCGGCTTTCCCGGATTGGCACTGATGAAGGAAGGGATGAAAGGCGTGTGATTGTGGCTCTGGATGGCTCGGTTTTCGTGGGAGTGGGAATGATGCTGGGGGAGTTCGGGTTCTGAGGGTGGTGGGTTGTCCACAGGGAGTGCACAGGAAATGCAGAAAAGGCGAAACCCAAAACCTCCACCGCAGAGGGCACGCAGGGCACAGAGGAATCATCCGGGAGAGTCACATGTTTTTCTGTGGTATGGAATGCCAGTTGCGTCGTGAGCTGAGTACAACCTGCACGGGGGTGGAACAATTTTCCGGGAGGGATGCGGTCGGGGGTGGGAGAGGCTGAGCAATGCGAGGGATAGCAGCCACTTGGAGAAGGCGGGAAAGGAATGGTCCTTGCTACTTGAAGGGGGCGAAAGCAAATAACGATCCAGGAGGAGCGATGACCATCGATCCGGTTTGTGGGATGAAAGTCGACGAAAAGAATGCCGAATATCAAACACAATTTGCGGGAAAGAAATATGTTTTCTGTTCGGAGAACTGCAAGAAGGAGTTTGACAAGCGGCCGGATGAATATGTGAAGTCGGCGGCTTAACGGCAGGATTCATGGTTGGACAAAAAGGCCCTCGCTTGGCGCGAGGGCTTTTTTCTTTTTGGAACAATCTTTTCGGAACGACGACCCTTGAAAGAACCTGCGGGCGGACGAATGCGTCCGCCGCTACGTGTTTTAGCGGTGCGCGAGGGCGGGCTCGTGCGCGGCTTTGCCGGCCTTGAAGGTGGCGTAGCGCTTGTTGATCTCGTCCCAGTTGAGGACGTTCCACCAGGCCGCCAAGTACTCGGGGCGCCGGTTGTTGTATTTCAAGTAGTAGGCGTGCTCCCAGACATCGTTGCCGAAGATGGGATAGTGGCCTTGACTGATCGGGTTGTCCTGATTGGGGGTGGACATGATGTGAACGGAGCCATCGGGTTTGCCGGCGAGCCAGACCCATCCGCTGCCGAATTGTTTTGTGCCGGCGTCGTTAAATTTGGTTTGGAAATCTTTGAAGTTGCCAAAAGTTTTGGCGATGGTTTCGGCGATGGGGCCGGAGGGGTCGCCGCCGCCTTTGGGTTTCATGATCTTCCAGAACATGCTGTGGTTGACGTGGCCTCCGCCATTGTTGCGGACGGCGGCGCGAATGTCTTCGGGAATGGCATTGAGGTCTCGGATAAGATCTTCGGCGGACTTGCCGGCGAGGTCGGAATGCTTCTCGATGGCGGCGTTCAGATTTTTCACGTACGCGCCGTGATGCATGTCGTGGTGAAGGGTCATCGTCTGCTTATCAATGACGGGTTCGAGGGCGTCGTAAGCGTAGGGAAGTGCGGGTAATTCGTGAGCCATGATTGGTCCTCCAGTGGTGAGATGACGCTTGGTGGCGTTTCGATGCAAGGGTTTACAGGGTGATTATATCGCGGGGCGATAGGTTGGCCGCCGGGCTGCCAGCAGAGGCGGCCTTACTTTGCTCGGGGGCGGACGCTTCGACTGCGCTCACGGCTAGCTGCGTCCGCCCCTCCACAAAGCCATCCCTCCACGAGATATAGTGATCGGCATATGAAAGCGAACCACGACCGGGTTTTGCAGATGATTGCGGTGTTCAAGTTCTTCAAGGCAGCGACACTGGTGGCGCTGAGTTTGGGCGCGTTCCGGTTGCTGCATAGAGATGTAGGTCAAGTGGCGGAGCACTGGGTTAAAACGATCGGGCTGGATCCGGGGAATCGGTGGATCGATATGGCGCTGGCGAGGGCGGCGAGCTTGCGTCCGGAGCAGATTAGAAAACTTGGATTGGGCGGCTTATTGTATGCGGCTTTGTTTTTGACCGAGGGAACTGGCTTGTGGCTTCAGAAAAGGTGGGGAGAATGGCTGACGGTGATTATTACAGGCTCGCTGGTGCCGGTGGAGATTTATGAGATTTATCGCCATCCATCAGCGGTTAAGGTGGCGGTGCTGGTGATTAATGTGGGGATTGTTTTTTATTTGATTAACAGGATTCGGAGAAATGGGAGCAGGGTTTAACTACGCTACGGCAGAGGTCGGAGTACAAAGGGAGACACTGGCTTCGCGCGTGGCGGACCCTTCGACTTCGCTGAGGGCAAGCCGACTCCGCGCCTCCATCAAACATTTTAAGATTTGCTGGCCAGGTAGTCACAGACGCGTTTGATGGTGTCGCGCTGGCCATCGTTGAGCGTTAAGAATTCGAAACCGTAACGGAGGCCTTGGCTGTAGCGGACGATGGCGCGGACTTTGATGGGGTAAGGAGTGAGGGGCAGAGGAATTTCGAGCGTGACGATTTCGCCGGCTTCGAGACTGCCGGTCAGAGTGGCGCCGATGCCGTCCTGTCCCATTTCGGTGGAGCGGCCCCAGCAGGAGCGGAATTCTCCCGCTTGAAACATTTTGACTTGCAGGCGGACGTCAATCGTGAAACGGGGAAAACGGCGGGTGAAGGTGACCTTGGCTGGAGGTGCGTCGCCAGACAAGCCAGTGCGAGTGCCGGAGGCGAAGGAAGCGGCGGCGGCTTTAGCTTTTTCTTTCTTGCTCATCTTGTTTCTTGATGTCGTTGACTCTTCGACCCAGTTTATGAATTCGCTGAGGGGCTAAAAGCCAGGCCCTTCAAATTAAACTCGCTTTTGGTGTGGCATCGGCGTATGAAACTCGAGCCCTTTCAAATCAACCCGTTCAGATAAGACGTCGGCAATCAAATTGCGGTTAGTTGCCGTGCAGCAAATAGCCGGGCTCGAGTGGCAGTTTGCCGGCGAGCCTGACGACTGCGACGCTGCTGTTGATGGCGTACACGTCCACGACGCCAACGGCGCCGGGGATGGATGCGACCTTGTTGACCAGATCTTCATCGGAATCGACGATCATGACGGCGGGATGACCCATGCGTCCGTGATTGGCGGTGGCGATGATCTCCTTCACCTCGGGTTCGGGGACTTCATAGATTTTTTCGAGGAAGAAGCGCATTTCGGGTGCAGATGGGTTGCGCATGATGAAGGTCACCGATTTGCCATCGGGCCAGCGGCTCGTCTGCCCCCTGCTGATCTTTACCAGCTCGGGCAGAGTGACGACTGACACGGTATTGGTTTTATTGGAAATCAGCGCGAGATCGCGCGCGGAAGCCAGCGAGACGCCGGCCGCGAGAAATAAACAGGCGCTTAGAATGTGACGCTGAAACACAGGTTTTCCTCGCACGGCGTAGTCCGCAAGGCATTCCTCCGCGAGAAGGAATCGGCCTGCCTGCGATCTTAACGAAATCTAGTAATGTCTCAACATCACTAAAGTCATATAATGATTGAAGATCGGGACTATTTATCAACAGGTAAACCCCATCCGGGAAGCAAAGAGCGCCGGTTTTGGTCCAATCAGGGCTTGGCAAGTGTCGGGGGATCGGGTAGGCTATGCCTTCTCTTTGGTAATCTAAAGACGTTAGTTTTAAATGAGGCTCCCCCATGACCAATCGCATTTCATATGCTCCCCACGATTTCCAGCAAATGTGCAAGCAGGCAGAGCGAGACCACGAGTCGAAGAAACTGGTACTGCTGATGGCCAAAGTGAAGCGGCAGCTTGCTGAACGCGAGGATCCGGGTTCGACAGCAGAACGAGCTAAAGGGCCGGTAGGAGTGCCAGCGGCCGACGCCGATCTGTCGCGGCTGCCCAACCGCACCGCTCCGTTCGAAAGATAATCCGCGACAGATAAGACACTAGCGAGAATGATTTTTCTGCACTTTTTTTTGGAATCATATTTTCGAATGAGATAGAGGAAAACTTTTTTCTTTCCACAAGTTGGTTTTGCGCTAGAATGAGCGAGCTTTTCGGTTGACTCGTCCACCTGGCCTGGCGAGTTTACCGTGTGCCTTCCCCCAGGAGGTTGTAGATGTACCGGCCTTACATGAGTCCCTCGGTGGACTCTCGTCCCTTTCGGGATGTAGAGTCCTTGCTTCGCGATCTTTCCCAGGATTTTGCAACTTCTTTCAACACCGGAAACTACGATCAGGCTGCCGGACTGTTTGCCAACGATGGCACGCTAATGGCACCCCATTATGAAGCGGCCTACGGACAGAAGCCCGTGGAACGGCTGCTGCGGCAGTTGGGCGAAGCGGGCTATAGCAATCTGCGGCTGGAAACGCTGCGCGTGGAACATTCGGGCGACATGGCGATGGAGCTTGGGCGCTTCTCGGTGGTCGTGCGCAAGGCCGATGGAACGATGGCGCCGGAGCGTGGGAAATATGTGAAAGTATGGAGGCGGCTGGGCGTCTGGCGGCTGATCGCCGACTGCTGGAGCCGGACGCCCTTAGCGGTGAACGATCGGGCGGCGTGAGATTCGATCACGGCTCGCCTGATAAGAGGGACGATCTGTGGAGATTAGCGAAGACAGCGGCCGGCGCGGCGGCGATACTTTGTCGGCAGCCAATGAGAGTGCGAAGGCGGACCCGGGGCAGTACTGTCCGAACTGCTCGATGAAGTTGCGGGAAAGCCGGTGTAAGTTGAAGTGTCCGCAGTGCGGGTTTTATTTGAGCTGCTCGGATTTCTACTAGCTGTCAGCTATCAGCTACAAGTCTCGGGAATGTTTGCACTCTTCCTTGCATGAGTTCCAATTCTAAATACGGCGCGGGTATCCTCGCAGCGGCCTGCCTTTTCTGGATCGTGAATCATTTTCACCTCTTGCAGCCTGTTAGATGCTCTGACTGCTTTTTCCGCTATGGCGTGCCTTTCGCATTCTTCAACGAGGGCGGGTTCGGTGGTGGAAGCGGCATCATCTGGCTAGGTGTCCTGGGCGATGCGCTGGTTGTCGTGGTGGCCGGAGCGATTCTCGGGTGGACTTGGAATCGCGGTTTGCGCAGAAGGTCAAACTAATCGGCTAACGAGACTTGTCATCCTGACGTGGCTGCCGGTTCCCGTCTACAATGGTGGACAATTCAGTGAAATCATAAATCAGGAGAAAGATATGCAACGGAAGGCTAGCGCGGTTTGGAAGGGTGGGTTGAAGGATGGGAAGGGTTCGTTGTCGGCGCCGGGCGGCGCGCTGAATAATACGCAGTATTCGTTTGCCACGCGGTTTGAGAATGCGGCAGGGACGAATCCGGAGGAATTGATTGCGGCGGCGCATGCGGGATGTTTTTCGATGGCGCTGTCGGCGCAGTTGGGCGGGGCGAACCCTCCTCTGACGCCGGAGAGCATTTCGACCAATGTCACGCTGACGATGGACAAGCTGGATTCGGGATGGACGATTACAGCGAGCCACATTGATGTTGTCGGGAAAGTTCCGGGCGCGGATGCGGCGACGTTTCAGAAGTATGCGGAGGCGGCGGAGAAGGGCTGTCCGGTGTCGAAGGTGCTGAATGCGAAGATTACGATGACGGCGAAGCTGGAGTAGGGCCGGCTTCTACGGGGCCGTGTTTAGCGCTTCTGTCAAGCTGAGGTCTTATGGGGAAACAAAATGGTCCCATGAACGCGGACTTTCCCTTGGGCACAAAAGTCCGCATCAAATCGCGCGACTTCTTGGAAAAGTTTCAGCGCACTTGGAAATTCCACGATCCTCTGAAGGATTTCCAACTGGACTACGCAGGACGGATAGGTACTGTATCGTGGCTTGGCTATTACTTCGGCGCGGATGAGCTGTACGCACTCGAGGATATCCCTGGAATCTGGAACGAGCCTTGTCTGGATTCCGCGGAAAATTCAGGGTGAGGCAGCCCGTCCCACGGTGTTGTTTGACACACAGCTTCGCGCCTGTAGAATAGAAATGTAAGTCTTCCTGATCGGCGGCCTTGGGGCCGCCGCTGCAATGTAAGTCCACAATGCCATCGTGGCGGAATTGGCAGACGCGCATGGTTCAGGTCCATGTACTCGCAAGGGTGTGGGGGTTCGAGTCCCTTCGATGGCACCAAGAAACTTTGTAGATTGTGTTGTCAGCACGACAGGGCCGCTCTTCCACGTCGAGCGGCGAACGAAACGTCGCTCTTTTACGACGATCTGCGGCGGCAGCCGAGCGAAAAGTGAAAAAGGCGATCTCTGGTTGGAGATCGCCTTTTTGCAATAAGGGAATGGTTTACAGCGGCTGGACGTTCTCAGCTTGCCAGCCCTTGGGGCCCTTGGTCACGTCGAACTGCACGGTTTGGCCCTCTTGCAGGCTGCGGAAGCCGCCCGCTTGAATCGCCGAGAAATGCACGAAAACATCTTCGCCGGACTGGCGGCTGATGAAGCCGTAGCCCTTCGCGTCGTTAAACCACTTTACTGTTCCTTGTTCTGCCATGGTGTTAGGTTGTTCCTTTAGTTTTTCAATTTACGCTGGAGAGATTCGGAGGTACTGCGAGAGGTTACTGTTTAGCAGGAACGGCTCACGTCCGATTCGGACTAACGTACACAACCATAGTACACGCGGAAGATAAAATTCGCAAGTCAATGGCGTTTCACCACGAAGCGCGCGAAGGTTCACGAAAGAAACGAGAAATGGGGAAGGCATCTTCTCCGATCTGCGGCCCTGAGAGTAGAATCGTTCGGTTTTGATGAGCGAAGTGGGCGAGATTGGGAATTACGTGATGAGCGCAAACAGGGTATACTTGAAATACTTAACCTCGAAGACAACGCCATCATGAACATTGCGCCTTCGCGATTGAGAGATCGAGAGGCGTCTTTTCTCGAGTTTTGGTGAGGAGCGCGTGTTCCGGCCTGCGCTTTACGATGAAGCGCTGGGTTCCGCGGCGGTCACGCCGGTGGTCCCGCGAAGCGGCAGCAGAAAAGATCTTCAGGCAAAATGCAAAGGGGAGTTCCACTATGTCCGGAGTGAATGGCGACAAGTCGAGATTTAATCGAATGCGAAGGCAGAAACTGGCGCGGAGAGTGCGCAATCGCAAACTATTCAAGAACGCAGCAACGCCGGCGAAACCGGGGGCAGTGGCGGAAAAGAAGCCGGTAGAGGCTTAAGCGGGTTGCGGAAACAGCAGGTTTCTCGACTGCGCAAAATGGCGCGCGAACGCGCCATTTTACTTCGCTCGAAATGACAACATTGTTCTGAAAGAGGAAATGCGATGAAGAATCTGTATGTAGGAAATTTGCCCCACAGCACGACCGAGTCTGAGTTGCGAAATGTATTCGAGGCTCATGGTGCGGTGGAAAAAGTGAGCATCGTAACCGATCGGGAGACGGGACGAGCACGGGGATTCGGATTTGTGGAAATGACCAATGCAGGGGAAGCCGACAAAGCGATTGCGGCGTTGAATGGAACGGAGTTGGGCGGACGAGCATTGAAGATCAACGAGGCGCAGCCGAAGACGGATCGTCCCCGGAGTGGTGGGGGCGGGGGGAAAAAGTTTGGCGGCGGAGGTGGCGGCGGTGGACGCGGGCGGGATGATTATCAGGGACACGCACGGCAGCCGCGCGAGCCTCGCTGGTAAAAAGTAAGGCCCGAGAATTCAGCAACAGAAGTCTGCAATACGACCCAGGAGGAATTGTGAATGCCACGAGGACGATCAACCTTTAATAAACGCCAGAAGGAACAGACGCGGCAACAGAAACAGCGCGACAAAGCCGAGCGCAGAGTGCAGCGGAAAGAGAACAAGCCGGAAGGCGCCGTCGTCGACGAGATGCAGGAGTTGCGCGAACATGCCGAGGCGCAGGCGGCGCTGTTCAGGATCGGAGCCGAAGACGAACCAGGAGTGGAAGTGTTCATTCCGGGCGTGGGGAAAGTCGACCGCTAGGTTTTGAGAAACGCTGGCGCAAGAGTCAAGGCAGCCTACGGGCTGCCTTTTCCATTGGGGCTCGCGGAAATGGAGCAAATCTGAAGATCGAATGGAAGAGCCCCACTTCTCGCAAGGACGGGGGAAAATGGGGCACCTGGTTTCCAATCACTAAATTCCTAGACGAATACTTCGCCAGGCAATTTTGTCAGAGTGCGTGAGGCCAGGGTGTTTTGCACGAAGCGCTTGGGCTGAGAGGCGGCGGAAGGATCCATCTGCATGCGTTCGATGCGGAGTTTCAGGGTGCGCTCGATGTTGCGAAGCTCAACGATTTCGACGCCGGCGGCCAGAGTAGTAGCGCGTCCGGAGAGTCCGGCGCGACCCGTGCGGCCGACGCGGTGGATGAAGTCTTCGGCGATTTTGGGAACGTCATAGTTGACGACGTGGGCGACGTCGTCGCAATGCAGTCCGCGGGAGGCGATATCGGTCGCGACCAAGACCTGGAAGCGGCCTTCCTGAAATCCGCTGAGCGCGCCGTTGCGCTGCGACTGGGAGCGATCGCCGTGAATCATGGTGGCGCTGAAGCCATCGCGGGCGAGATCCTGGGCGAGACGCTGGGCGCCGCGCTTGGTGCGAGTGAAGATGAGAGTCTGTCCTTTTTCGCCGTAGAGAAGCTGGCGGAGTACATCGAGCTTTTCGCCGGGCCGGACTTCGTAGGCTCGCAGTTCCACGCTTTCGGCGGGCTTCAGGACCGAACCCAAAGCGACGCGAACCGGGTCGCGCATGTAGTCGTGAACAAGGCCGGCGACGGAGGCTTCAAGAGTGGCCGAGAAGCAGAGAGTCTGGCGATTCTTTGGCAACAGCGCGAGAATGCGGCGGATGGCGGGGAGGAAGCCCATGTCGAGCATGCGATCGGCTTCATCGAGGACCAGCACTTTGATGTGACCCAGGTCGGCGAAGCGACGATCGGTGAGATCCTGCAGGCGGCCGGGAGTGGCAATGATGAGCGAAGAGCCGGCGCGGAGGCCCTGAATCTGAGTTTTTTCAGAGACGCCGCCGATGACGAGCGCGGCTTTGGACATGGATTTCGTGCGCAGTTGCTCATACTGCTCATGAACCTGCATCGCCAATTCGCGGGTGGGCAATAGAACGAGCGCCGTGGCGGCAGCTTGCTTCGTGGTCGATTTTTCCAATGAAGTTTCGCGGCGGAGCATTTCGATCACCGGGATCAGAAATGCGAGGGTCTTGCCGGTGCCGGTCTGGGCGGTGCCGATTACGTCTTTACCATCGAGAGCGGGCTGGATGGCGCGCTCCTGGATGGGGGTTAAGGTGATGAATTCTGCTGCCGCGAGTTTCTGCTGCAAGGCGGCGGACAAAGGCAGCTGGGTAAATGTGGTCATTCTAGATTGTTCTTTCTGGAGGGGCCTGTCGAAATACACGTTCGGTTTTTGGATACACGTGAAGCGTTCATGCCGCTCGCTTAAGGTTCTTCTGAACCTGTCTTGGATGTACGCTGGAACTAAACGGCGGGCAGGAAAGGCGGAGATGGATCTGATCCAATCTGGTTTACAAAACCTGGTCTTACAAAACCTGGTTTTACAAACCCTGGTCTTACAAACAGTGGATCACCGCGTCACGAGCAAACCGTGAAATAAGCGTCAACGACAGTATAGCACAGAGCAAAGGTAGGGAAAGTTACGTGAGTAAGTGCATGTTGGCCAGTTTGGTGCGCGAAGATTTTGTCTGCCATTTATCTTGAAGGAAGCGGGTGGACGCATCTAAACAAATAGTGAACAGAGCGAAATATCAGACAAGCATCTCCGCCGGAAAAGCGGGTTTCTCGACTTCGCAAAATGGCGCAAAGCCGCGCCGTCTTGCTTCGCTCGAAATGACAGATTTAGTTTTTGGAACAGCGACCATAAAGAATTGATCGCTATGGAAGCCGTCCTAGGCTAGAATTAACGAACCCGTACGAAAAAACAATTGCGAATGGCCGAAACAAAACTCTCTTGCTTCTGGCATGGACCGAACCTTGGCCGGGAAACACAGGCCGCGGTTTCGCTTCACGGGCACACCAACCGTTCCAAAGAAAGTCTGCAATTCATCCCGGAGCTGGCGCACAAGGGCCCCGGTTTGCATGCGGCTTTGGAGAAACAGTGCCGCAGATCGAGGATTCCGATCGATTTCTCGCGGGCCTACTGGACACCTCCGCTAACCCCGAAGCTGGCGTATGAGACTGAGAAGAATCAGGTCGAGAATCTACTCGGGCTGAAGAGTCTGGTTTCTCTGACCGATCACGACAGCATTGAAGCTCCTCTGTTGCTGCGAACGGAGCGGGAGACGGGGCATACGCCGGTGTCGCTGGAGTGGAGCGTACCCTTCGCGGGAACCATTTTTCATCTCGGCGTGCACAATCTGCCGGCGAGGCGTGCGCTGGCCACCATGGACGATCTGGCCGACTATACCCGGAAGCCTGACGATCGCCGCTTGTGCGAATTACTGGCGATGCTGGACTCGTTTCCGGATGTGCTGGTGGTGTTCAATCATCCGCTGTGGACGCAGACTTGCTTGGGCGTGCATCGCGACGCGCAGGTTCTAAATCGATTCCTGAATTGTGCGGTTGAGTTTCTGCATGCGTTTGAAATCAACGCCACGCGCAGCGCCAAGGAAAACAATCGAGTGCGGGAGCTGGCCGGGTGTTGGGGACGCCCGCTGGTTTCGGGGGGAGACCGGCACGGGTGCGCGGCGAGCGGAGCGCTCAACCTAACGCGCGCGGAAACGTTTGCGGAATTTGTGAGCGAGATTCGGCAGGAGCAGCGCAGTCACGTGCTGCTGATGCCACAGTATACGGAGCCGGTCTCGATCCGCACCACGCGCACTTTGCTCGATGTGATCCGCAATTATCCGGAATATCCGATTGGATCGCGGCGCTGGGACGATCGCATCTTCCATCCCGATGCGGATGGCGGACCGGACCGGCCGATATCATCGTTATGGAACGCGCCTCCAAAGTTTGTGGAACGGATCCTGTCCAGTATCCGCATGCTGGAAAATGCCACCGTGCAACGGGCGATGGAAGCGATGTTCCGGCGCGGGGCAGTCCAGGATATGCCGCGTGAGATTGTGTCGGAGGTAATCGCTGCGGAGGCGGTTGCTGCGGAGGCGGTTTCGTCCGAGGCGCTATCGTGAAGTGCGAGGCTCGGCCGTGAAAAACGATTGTCCGCGAGTCGCGTTCTTTCCCTGCGTCTACCATGAGGTGGACGGTGTGGCGCAGACCAGCCGGCACTTCGAGGCTTTTGCGCGGCGGCAAGAGATTCCTTTTCTGATGGTGCATGCGGGGCCGCAAGATCAAGTCACCAGGTTTGGGCCGGTGACCCGTGTCGAACTGCCACGCAGTCCGGTGCAATTTCCACTTGATCGGGCACACGATTACGATCTGCTTTTTCTGCGGCATTACCGGAAATTAGAACCGATGCTGCGGGAATTTCGTCCGGACGTGGTGCAGATCACGGGGCCAGGGGATGTGGGGACGCTGGGGGCTTACGTCGCATACAAGATGAAGATTCCGCTGGCGGCGTCGTGGCAGACCAATGTTCATCAGTATGCGCGCCGGCGAGTGGCGGCGGCAGTTTCGTTTCTGCCGCAGGGGATTGCCGGGAAGCTGGCCGATCTGGCGGAGCGTTGGAGTTTTCGGGCGTCGGCGCGCTTCTATCAGATTCCGCGTCTGCTGTTTGCGCCGAATCAGGAGATGATTCGGGTGCTGGAGGCGGCGACGGGCAAGCCATGCTATTTGATGTCGCACGCGGTCGACACCGGGGTGTTCAGGCCGGAGCTGCGCGACCGGGACGGGGGACCGGACAGCGAACGGCGGTTCCGCATCGGCTATGTGGGACGGCTTACTGCCGAGAAGAGCGTGCGCTCGCTGGCGCGGCTGGAGCAGGCGCTACTGGGTCAACGGAATCCGGCAAAAGGCCATCGCGATTTCGAATTCGTGGTGGTGGGCGAAGGCGCGGAGCAGGAATGGCTGCGCAACCATATGCGGCAGGCTGAGTTCACGGGCGTGCTGACCGGGGCCGAGTTGTGGCGGACGTTTGCGAATTTCGACGTGCTGGCATTTCCGTCAGAGACCGATACGTTTGGGTTGGTCGTGCTGGAGGCGTTTGCGTCGGGCGTGCCCGCGGTGGTGACGGATCGCGGCGGCCCGCAGTTTACGGTACGGCATGGGGAGACGGGATTTATTGCGCATGATTTCGACGAGTTCGTTTCGTACGCGACGCGGTTGATGGACGAGCCCGCTCTGCTGGCTTCGATGCGTGCGGCCGCGCGGCAACAGGCTCTGGAAACTTCCTGGGACCGCATTTTCGAGGGGATGTATGAGGCTTACGAGCGCTGCCTGTGCAGCGTTCCTGCCGAGAGCCACAGTGTTTTCGATGTGGCGACCACCTAGACGCGCTGCGTCATGATCCATTCAGATTACGCATTGGCGGGTCCTAGGACGCGCTTCGTTTTCCCGAATCCCCGCACTTTCGTTGCAGGTTATCGCATGTTGCCTGTTCGTGGCTGCATTTTGGGGGATTTCCAACCCCAAATTTCTGCGAACCGTTGCTGTACTTTTCTAAGACCCAGGGTCTTCGTCTGCTGCAATGGTGCTAGGCAAGGGGCTGGAAATGGGGCACAATCAGGGCGGGGCGGAGGGTGAGTTCACTTGAAGATCTCGCAAAAAGGATTGTATGCGCTGCAAGCGATGATGACGCTGGCGCGGCGGCATGAGCAGGGCGCGATCAAGATTCGCGAGATTGCGGCAGAAAGCGATTTGCCGGAGAAGTTCCTGGAATTGATTCTGCTGGAATTGAAGAATGCGCGCATTGTGGACAGCGTACGCGGGGCGCGCGGCGGCTACCAGTTGCGGCGCGATCCGGCGGAGATTCCGCTGAGCGATATTATCCGGCTGGTAGATGGTCCCCTGGCTCCGATGGGAGATGCGGAGCAGTTGCGGAGCCTGATCGCGAAAGACGCGGATCATCGGGCGCTGTATGAAGTGTTTCTGGCGGTGCGGGACGCGGCGGCCAAGATTCTCGAGAATACGAGTGTGGCCGATCTGGTGAAGCACGCGAAGGGTAAGAAGGGAGCGGGTGCAAAAGCTCCAGCTGTGGGGAAAAGAATCAAGGACGGGCGGACGGAGGTTCGATGATGAGGTCCAGGCCTGATTTCGAGAGCTCCTCCTCAGTTTCGATGTCGCGGTTGAGGTTAAGCCCTTTAGGTACTTAGTCGACGGTTTTACTTGTTTACTTGGAGGTAAGCGGTGAGAACGTTGCGGCCGTTGTTCGCGGTGCTACTGTTTTCCACTTCTCTTCTTTCACAGTCGGCGCAAATGCCTGCGGAGGTTGCGGTTGTCCCGGCGCCGGTTCGGCGCGTGAAGGTTGCATCAGCGGACGCAACAGACCTCGTCGTTCAGAAGGTACCTGTCAAATATCCGGATGCTGCTCGCGACGCTGGCACCGAGGGAGTGGTCGTACTGGGAGTGATAGTCGGGGATTCTGGTGAAGTCAAGGACGTCAGGGTTATCTCGGGAGAACCCGCATTGGCACCGGCGGCCGCCGAAGCCATGAAACAGTGGAGGTACAAGCCGTATCTGGTAGATGGTTCACCGGCTGAGATGGAGACTGAGGTCACGTTTACGTTTCGACTCCGGGGAAAGTCCGGACCGGCGCGGGCATCGGCGCCGGCGCTGGGCATGTTTAGGGATGACACGTACTCCAACGAGTATTTCGGCCTCGCGTATCCGCTCTCGCGCGACTGGATACGGGAAACACAACTCGTACAGAAAAAGATGGCCTCGGAGGCCTCCCAACGAGGCACCTATGTGCTTCTTGCCGCCGTCTATGTTCCACAAAACGCCGAGCTGTCGCAGGTGAATTCCTCCTTCACTTTGCTGGGCGGTTGACCGCTTAGGCACCGATTGCAAGGCGTACCTGGACGCGGTCGCTACCAGCCTTCAGCGGCACAAGCAGGCGAAACTGAAGGGCGAGTTCGATCGATTCGAGGTCGCCGGACGCGACTTCTATCGTGGGGACTTTGAATATCACGACGGCGCTAGAGAGGGCTCCGTGATTTGCAGTGTGGCGAAGGATTACTTTTTGCTGTGGAGTATCCGGGGAACAACCCGAAACGCGGTGGAGAAGGCTTTCGCAACTCTGAGTTCGCTGACGGCTGAGCTGCCGACCGCAAACGCGCCGTCCTCGCAAGCGCCGGCAGTACTGCCAGTCACCAAGCCGAACGCCCAACCAGTGAATCCGCTACCGACCGTCCCGCAAAGAGTCAGGGTCTCTTCAGGGGTTACAACTGGCCTGCTGATCAAAAAAGTCCCGCCCATATATCCCATTGAAGCCCGGTACGCTCATATTCAAGGCACAGTGACTATGCAAGCGGAAATCAACAGGACGGGGGATGTGATGGATATTGAGGCTCTCGATGGCCCGCTCGAGTTAGTTGTCTCTGCCGTTAATGCCGTGCGCCAGTGGAAGTATCGTCCGTACCTGCTGCTAGGGGAGCCAGTAATGGTTGAGACCCAAATCCAGGTCAACTACCAACTGCAATGAGCCAGTGTGCAGCGAGTAGTCTCGGTGATTGGTGACTCGCATCCATTTGCATTGCACTTGTGGGCCGCGGCTGCGGGGGCTTCCCGGCCTCCGGAGTGCCAACGCAAACCCCCGCCAGACGCGGGAAGCGCGCGATATTCACAAGGCTGTAACCGAGCCCAGACCTACCCTTAACATCGATCCAGGTCGATAGATGTGGGGAAAGCCGCGTCGGGCGCGGACTTTGCAGAAAGAAGAATTGGCACTTGCACTAAAATCGGTCATCCCCCTGTGGACGCGCTGCACTCGATTGAAAACGCATGTACTTACAATCGCGTATTTTTCGTTGACTGAAAATATAGAAGGAGTACAACGGAATCGTTCTTTGACAGCTTCTTAAGTTTTTCCGGTTGGTGCGGCGTCCGGGGCTCGAGCGAAGTCACTTTTCCGATCGCGAGATTGGGAAGGAGGGCGAGCAAGGGTCTATAGCAAAGTGCTGGTCGAGGAGAACGTAGAAAATCTGTTGAAGGCAAGATAGAGTTCCGAGGCGTAGGGTAGGTTTATCCGGTTGGCGGTGAGCCCGGAGCCCAAGCGAAGATCGCGCGTTGCGCCCCGCAAGGGCGAGCAACGAGAGCAGGTCGAGCAAGGGTCAAACGCGAGCT
>DASYBM010000008.1 GCA_036500765.1 Candidatus Sulfotelmatobacter sp. | reverse complement strand
CGGGTCGTCGGTCGTCGGTCGTCGGTCGTCGGTCGTCGGTCGTCGGTCGTCGGTCGTCGGTCGTCGGTCGTCGGTCGTCGGTTTGACGATGCTAAACGAGTATGCGGGGATGTTCATCCGTCACAGCGGGGATCAGGGCGGGTGATGTAAGATGTTCGGCTTTGTGGTGGGCGGATCGAAACCTTTTACCACAGAGGGCACAGAGGAGCACAGAGGAAGTTCAACGTCTGCACTTCTCGCGCAAGGACACGCGAGAAATGGGTACGGGACGGCTCGGCCGTGCTGGACTGACAGCCGAGGCGGCTGTCGCTACATGAATTTGAATGGTGGAAGCGGTCCAACACGTGCGGCGGATGCGGGGCGGGGCGCAGGGGCACTTGATGCGCTGCTCGGATGGAAATTTTTATGTGGTGAAGTTCCGGAATAATCCGCAGCATTTGCGGGTGCTGGCGAATGAGATGCTGGCGACGCGGCTGGCGGAGCGTGCGGGATTGCCGGTGCCGATGACGGAAGTGGTTGAAGTCGATGAATGGCTGGTGGAACATACGGCGGAGTTGAGCATTCAACTGGCGCACAATACGATTCGGTGCCAGGCGGGACTACAATTTGGGTCGCGGTATGTGGTGAGTCCGCTGGAGGGACAGGTGTTGGATTATCTTCCGGTGGAGATGCTTGGGCTGGTGAGAAATCTGGAGACGTTTGCGGGAATGCTGGTGGTGGATAAGTGGACGGGGAACGCAAACGGGCGGCAGGCGGCGTTTTGGCGGAAGGCGCGGGAGAAGAAGTACACGGCGTCGTTTATCGATCAGGGATATTGCTTTAATGCGGGGGAATGGAATTTTCCGGATTATCCGCTGCGCGGAGTTTACGCGCGGAATGAAGTTTACGAGAACGTGCGGGGATGGGAATCATTTGAGCCCTGGCTGTCGAATGTCGAGCGGATGGACGAAAGCGTGGTTTGGGATCTGGTGAACGGGATTCCTCCGGAGTGGTATGAGAGTGCGGATGAGGAGTTGGAGAAGCTGGCGCGGGCGCTGATTGCGCGACGGGGGAGGGTGCGGGAGTTGATCGAGGCATTTCGAATATCGCCGCGGAGGCCGTTTCCGGGGTGGAAAGAACAAGCTTAACGGAAAATTCTTCACTACAGGCACGGAGAACACAGAGGAAGAACAAGAAATAATGGCGGATCGGCGACAACTTGAGTTTTTCTTGCTGCGATATGTGCCCGACGCGGTGAAGGGGGAATTTGTCAATTTTGGCGTGCTGACATTCAATGACGAGCCCAACGGAGCGGCGTTCGCTGATGTGCGATTCGCGAGGGATTGGCGGCGCGTGCGATGTATGGATCCTCACGCGGATGTGGAAGTGCTGGAGGCGCTGATCCGGGAGATTCGATCGGAAGTGGGGCAAATAAAAGATCAGGCCACTCTGCTTAAGAAGATGGAAGATTCGTTCTCAAATGTGATTCAACTTTCGGGACCGATGCAAGTGTTGGCGGAGTTGCCGGCGGTTGAAATCGAGACGCTGGCTTCGATGTATGTTTACGAATCTCCAGTTGCGGGAGCGTCGCGTGTTCCGACTGGACGGCACCGCATTCTTGCGGCGATGCGGGATGCATTCGAGCGGGCGGGCGTGGCGAAGATGCTGCAACCCGTTCCAGTGGCTCCGTACACGAAGGTGGGAGATCCGTTTCAGTTCGATATGGCGTACAACACGGGGAGGGAACTCAAGATTTTTCATGCTGTGTCGTTGAAGGCGAATGTTGAGGGGGCGGTGACGCTGGCGGCGCGGTATCCGAGGATACTGCCGGTGATGGCGGCGAAGACTAGTTTGACTCCGACGTTGACGGCGGTGATTGATGATGATCTGGATCGTGGGCAGGACGCGATTCAATTCGCGCTGAGTATGATGGAAGAGGAGAGGATTCGGATCGCGGTTGCGGCGGAGATGCCGATGATTGCGGAAGTGGCGCGGCGGGAGTTGGGAGTGTGAGTGGAACTCGGAAGGAGAAACCGATCCGGGGACTCGAAATGCGGGTTCGTGGGTCGCACAAGCGAAAGACATAGGTCCTTCGCTTCGCTCAGGATGACAATGCTGGTTTGATGACAACAGGGCTTGGATGAAAAATGAGGGCTCCGCTGCGGCGGAGCTTTTTTTGTTGGGCGGGACACCGTTTTATTCGCTCGACCTATGATGGAAACACGAGGTCCGTCGACTGCGGTGATCGTTCACTTCGTGAACGATCATCCTCGCTCGGGATGACAGAGTTGCGGCAAACGAGAAAACAATCATGAAAATTACAGAGACGTTGCGCGGCGCCTGGCGCCGGATGGCGGGAGTGTCGGCGGTGGGAGTGTCGGACGCGCGGTTGGTGAAACTGCGGCGGACTTCGGCGCTGCCGTCGATTTTTAATTCTTACGGGCCGCTGGCGGAGGCGCTGCCGAAACCGACTCCGTATAACTTGCGGCGATTTTCGGAGCTACCGATTGCGAGAAGGGCGATCAACTGTATTAAGGATCGGATCGCGGGGATGCGGTGGAGAATTCAGCCGCGCCAGGGGTACGCTCTGGGGGAAATTCCGGATGGGGCGGCTCGGGTGCGGTTGCTCACCGACAATTTTCAGGCGCCGAATCCGGACGATTCGTTTCGGTCGTTTGCGGAGCAGGTGCTGGAAGACATTATTGTGGGCGGTTTTGGGGCAGTGGAGGTGCAGGTGAATCCTTCATGGGAGCTGCACGCCTCGCTGCGCTCGGCGGGACGGACGAATGCGTCCGTCCCCACGCGCTCGGGGACGGGCGAGGCACCCGCTCTTCCACAACCGCCGCTGGTGTTGTGGCCTGTGGATGGGGCGACGATTCGGATGAATCTGGAATGGGATGGGTCGCCGGAGTCGCAGCGGTATATGCAGGTGACGGGGTCGGGGCAGTCGAGTGCGAAGTCGCAAATCAAGCTGGATGACAACGAGTTGATTTATATCCGGCTGAATCCCAGGACCAGCACGCCATTTGGGCTGGGGCGGCTGGAGGTGGCGTTTGAAACGATCACCGCATTTATGGGGGCGAACCGCTACGCGTCGCGGCTGGCGTCGAACTCGGTGGTGCAGTATGCGTTGTGGCTGCAGGATCTGACGCCGGAACATCACGAGCGGCTGATTCGCTGGTGGCAGGACGAGATTGAGGGCACGGGGAAAGTGCCCATCCTATCGGCCGAAAGCAAACCGGAGGTGCTGCGGTTCGGTGGCGGCACCGACGCGGATTTACGACTGCAGTGGCAGGAGTTTTTGCTGCGAGTCGTCGCGGATGCTTTCGACCTTCCTCCGTTTTATCTCGGGGTGGAGCGTGACGTGAATCGCTCCACCGCGGAGGAACTCAATGAGTTGGCATTCCGGCAGGCGATCGTGCCGACAGCGCGGTTGCTGGCGGAGTCCCTGACGCGGGATGCGATTGCGAAGAAGCTGGGATGGAACGATTTGGAGTTTGTGTTTGCGGATGTGGATGCGACGGATCCGATGGAGGAAGTGCAGATTCAGCAGATTCTGTTGCAGACGGGAGTGTTGACGGTGAACGAGGTGCGAAGGATGCGGGGGTTGGGGGATTTGGAGTAGGCGGCTTCCGGCGCTCGGCTTCCGGCTTCCGGTCGTACGGGCTATGGATAACACAAGAGAGCTCCCTGCGGCTGCATCGTTTGAATAAGGGATAGCAGGGTCCTTCGACTGCGAAGTTGTCTCGCACATGCGAGACAACTTCTTCGCCCAGGATGACAAGCAACGAACAATTTTCTAAGCAATGGAAGTGGGGTGGTGATGACGATTGCATTGGAGAGTATGGCGGTGGTGATGCCAAGGGTGGAGGGGCATCCGAACCGGGCGGGGTTTCGGGGAGTGTTGACGGTGGTGGATGTGCCCTCGCAGAGGGCGCCGTCGGGGTCGAAGGGGCGTCGGGTGGTGCTCACGAGAGCTGCGGCGGAGGCGGCATTGCCGTCGCTGCTGGGGATGGCGCTGGATTATGCCCCGTCGTTTGACCGACATGATGTGCGACGGAAAGTGGGAGTGATCACAAGCGCGGACGTTGTGGGGAGGAATCTGGAGGTAGGGGGATTTCTCTACGCGAAAGATTTTCCCGAAATCGTGGAGGAGATTGGGAAATCTGGGCGGCGGGTTGGGAGCTTGCCGAGAACGAGCCAGGGGAGGGGGATGCAGGCGGTGGCGGAAACGACGAGGGAGCATCGTTGGACCGATCGGGCGAATTTGAGGGCGTCGTTGGCGGCGGCGGTGGATCGGTTGCGGGGGCTGACTACTTCGATCCGCGCGGATTCGAGTGAGCCTGGGCCTGAATCTCTGGTTGCGGCTGGGGGGGCGGGGCCTCTCGGAATGTCGTATGAGGTGGCTGACGTAAGTCTGCTCGATAACCGATCGCGCGTGTGGATTTTGACGAAGGTGACTTTTACGGGGGCGGCGATTTTGCGGAAGGACAAGGCGGCTTATCAGGATACGTGGATTGAACTGGAAAATTCGTAGTCGTGCCGGCTGAACAAATTGTTAACCACAGAGGGCACAGAGGATCACAGAGGAGAAGGAAAATATGAATGAAGAGATGGCGCAGCAGTTGATGGCGACGGCGGAGCGGCTGGCGAGTGCGGCTGAATCGTTGGATCGCGTGTTGGGGCGGCTGGATTCGCAGCAGGATGCGTTGAACGCGAAAGTGGACCAGATCGTGGCGGCGGTGGATGAGCGCGGGTCGTATGAACCGGGGCACGAATCCGAGCGGAACGATGCGACGCGGCAGTTGCAGGATCGTGTGGCCGAGTTGGAGAAATCGAATTCGGATTTGAGGGCGCAGGCATCGCGGATGGCGCGGAAGACTTTGCCTCCGATGGTGTCGGCGATTCTGGCGAAGAATGAGGCGGAGTTCGGCGAGAAGATCGACAAGGGCGTGTTGGACAAGACGCTGCAGAGTTTGAGTTTGGAGCAGCGGATTGCGGTGAAGGCGGAATTGGCGCGGGCGGGGATGATCGAGTAGCGGGCTTCGGGCTCTCGGCTTCCGGCTCTTGGGGTGGGCACGACACTGGTCGTGCCTTTTGTTTTTCTGTGGGTCTTCCGGGGCTGGGCATTTGGGGAGCCAGGCTGAAGAACATCCGCACTTCTCGGCGCAAAGGACGCGCGAGAAATGGGGCACCCGGTTTCGTTGAGAGAACTCCTTGCGGGGACCGTGAGTGCTGCTTGAGTGAGAGGGGGTCCTTCGACTGCCCAGGATGACAGAGGTTTTAAGGTACGGAAATAAAAATCACACTTAGGAGATGACATGAACGGACGATTTGTGGATTTGATGGCGGCGGCGGACTACATTGGGCCCGGCGCGGTTGAAGTGGAGCGGTATCAGACGGAAATTTTCGACATCGTGCGGCGGCGGGGAATTTTCGGACAGAGGATCAAACAGGTGCCGGCTACGGGGCATCCGTCGCGGTTTTTTGAGGAGACGGCCATTGCGTCTCCGACGGCGGCGCAGGGATTTATGGATCCGCGGAATATTGCTCCGGTGGTCACATCGCCGACGCGCATTGAGCTGGCGGTGCCGCTGAAGGCGCTGGTGTCGCAGATCAACTACAACCTGTTCGATCTGGAAGTGACGGCGCAGCAGAGCCAGTTCGCTTACTTGCAGGCCAAAGACCTGGCGGATGCGGTGGATGGGCTGTTGCGTACGCACGACGTCGCGCTGTGGAACGGTACGGACACATCGCTGAGCGTGCCGACGACGCCGCAGTATTTCGGCGCAATCGGGCAGATCGAAGCAGGCGGGAACACGGTCTCGATTGCGGCGGGGGCGAGCATCGTGAACGGGTTCAAGACCACGATCGCACAGATGGTTTCGAACTCGTCGTATCAAGTGCGGCCGACGGCGATTTATGCCAATCCGATGCTGCTCGATCTGATCGATCAGGAGATGAAGGCGGAGTTCAACGTGGTCCTGAACACGATGGAGATCACGGGCGGATTCCGAGTGAAGGCGCTGACGACGCAGGCGGGTGAGTTGCCGCTGATTCCGGAATGGGCTCTGGGATACACGGGAACGCTGGGATCGGGAAATGCGGTGCTGCCGGCTTACATCGTGACCGAGGATCTGATCGAGTATCACTGGCTGACCGATCCGAATCCGCGAGTGTTCAAGCTCGGGCTGCCGGGCGCGTTGACGCAACAGCAGGTTGTCGTGAAGTTTGGGGCTCCGGTGGTGAAGGGGGCGAATTTCGCGCACTACGAAGTGAAGGTGCATAACTAGGGTCAGTGACCAGTGGTCAGTGGCCAGTAAACGAGTCGTTGGTCGTTGGTCGTTTGTCGTTAGCCCGAAGTACCCGCGGCACGGATTGAGGGATCGGTGGGGTTTGCTAACGACTATCGACTAACGACCAGCGACATTTTTTTCGCAGAGAGGTCGCATGAACTATTTGGATACTACGGAATATTTGGCGTACGGGCTGGATGCGGCGACGGACCCATCGTGGGTGCAGGCGGCGTCGGCGATTATCGACGCGCATTGCCGGCGGGCGACGCTGGGAGTGAATCAGTATGAAGAGCGACTGAAGATGCCGCCGGAGTTGAATACGGTACGGGTTAGCTATCTGCCGATGGTGACGGTGGCGCCACTCACAACGCCGATCGTTACGCTGCAAGGACGCTACGGGATTCCGCGGCGAGGGGAGTGGCCCTATCCGGATGTCAGCCTGGAGTTCGCGCTGGTGTTCGCGTTGCCAGGAATGTGGACAACGATCGATCCGACGACCATCGACATTTGGTCGGACGCCGGAGAGTTGACGTTCCCGGTGAATGCGCTGGGATTGTTTTTCAACGAGATCGATGTGGTTTACAACGCGGGGCTGTCGACGATTCCGACCGGAGTGAAAGTGGCGTGCGCGCAGATTGTGAAGAACGCGCAGGTGACGCCGGCATTGAATGTGAAATCGGGGCAGATCGATCGGGTGCGGCTGGATTATTTCGGGGACACGCTGATGGACGATATGGTCCGCAGTTTGTTGGAGCCGTACGTGGCGTTTAAGGGGTTGTAAAGGTCGTGAGTTCTCGCGGGCAGGAGTGCCCGCGCCACACAACGAGGGAGGAAGCCATGGGGGGCGGAATTTGTGGGTCGGCACTGGTGCGGGCTGCGGATGCATTGTTGAAAGCGTTGGGCGGCGACACCGTGAGTTTGTTGTTGCCGGCGACAGCGAGCGCTGCCGACGCGGCGGGGCAATTGGGGCTGGTGGATCCGGGAGTGCAGCAGGTATTGATTTCCCCGGTGGTGACGCGAGCATTGGAGACGGGAAATCTTGGGCCGCGGCGGCGGATTGAGTTCACGTTGTCGGCGTCGGTGATTGTAGATCAGCTTCCCGCGCTAGGGTTGGGAACGGCTGAGGAGTTGTTTGACGCTGTGCTGGGGCTGATGTACGGGTCGGATTTGTTTCACATCGAAACCGTGGTGCCGGAGAATTTCGCGGGCACAGCTTACTTCTATGTGGTGACGGCGGTGGAGTGAGAAGAGCAGCTTCTAGCTCCTAGCTGCTAGCTTTTTTATCTGCGAACACATTCCTCTTGTGAAACCAAGGCTGCGATGTGGTCGCGACAGGTTCCTGAAGGGTCCAACGAATAACACACATTGAGCTAGTAGCTAGAAGCTAGTAGCTAGAAGCTGGGTGAAATGCAATTTGCTAAGGATAGTTTTTTTCTGGCGCTGCAGCAGCGGCTGGCGGCGTTGAATCCGGCGCGGACGATCACGATCAATGGGGCGACGATTCCGGCGGTGGTGGTGGTGGAGAATCAGGTGCCGTCGTCGGCGGAACCGTCGCCGAATGCGTTTTATATCGAATGGGGCGCGGCGGATGTGATCGAGGGACACGCCGGGAATGGGGCGCTGATGAGCCTGAACGTAGTGATTTCGTATTACACGTTGGGTTCGGTGCAAAGCATGGTAGACCGCGGAAGGTTGCTGGCGGAACTGGATGATGAACTGCTCGGGATTTGCCAGCCCCCGAATACGGAGAAGCGAGACTATACGCAATCGCCGAGCGCAGATTTGGGGACGACCGTGTTTTGGGGGCAGCCGTCTTTTTCGGAAGGGAAGGGCACGGGGCTGTTCTGGGGCCGCATTTCGTTTCCGGAGCGCGCGAAGAGCGGAGTGACGGACGAGGCTGAAACGCAGCAGGACGCGCGAGTCGAACGCAAGGCGCGGCTGACGATGTACTTCTACTCGGAGGTGATTTTGTTATGAGCACTTCTCCGTTGCGCGCGGCAATGGTTCCGGTGATCCGGCAAATGCGGGCTTACTTCGCGCCGGTGAACCGAGTGACGGAAACGCCGACGATTTTCGATCCGGGGCAGAATGCGGCGTTTCTGCTCGACTCACCTCCGGCTCCGTGGTTGGATTTGGGATGGGTGGAGAACTTCGAGCGCTGGTACGACACGCCGACCGACGTTGTGCGATCGGGAGCGCGGACGCTGCCGGCGGCGCAATTTCGGGGACCGCTCGAGGCGCGAGTCGAGTTTGATTTTCGGCAGTGGGGAAAGCTGCAAATGGCGTTGGCAGGCGGGTCGGAGCATATGAATGTGCTGGCGCCAGCGTCGGCGAGCACATCGCCGGAGCCGTCGGGTGGGACGCCGGAGCCGGCGGTGGCGGTGCTTTCGGGATCGACGGCGAGCGTGTTGGTTTTTGGTTCGGGAGTGGCAAGCGCGTTTTCGGTCGGCGAGTTGATTGCCGTCGATCTCGACTACCAACAGCAGATTGGTTATGTGGGTTCGGGGATTGCGGCGGCGTATGTGAGCAGTCCGGCGGCGGTGAATCAGGATCCGAACTATGTGCGGCGGGTGACGTTCAATGTGGGGCGCGTGGCGGAGGTTACGTCAACGTCTGTCGTGCTGGCTCAGCCATTGCTGGGTGGAGTGCCGGCGGTGGGAGCATCGGCGCAAGTGGTGGTGGCGTTTGTGGACCGGGAAGGCGGATCGTTTTTTCAGGAGTGGTCGGCGCTGTTTGTGGGGGAAGCGGAATCGGGTGGACGGGTGTGCTTTTACTATCCGCGGCTGAGCGCGGGATGCGTGAAGGCGCCGGCGGGGAAGTTGCTTCGAGAGGACATCGCCGTGATTCAGAAACCGCTCTCGGCATTTGCTCTGCGGGCTTCTTTTCTGGCGTTGCCTTACACGGATACGAATGATGGGCAGTCGGTGCTTTGTTTTCGGAGTTACTTTCCGGCGGGGATGGCGGCGGCGTACTGAAGGGCTGCCGGCTCTCGGCTTCCGGAATTCAAGAACAAAATCTTAACCACAGAGGGCACAGAGGGGCACTGAGGATTGCTGTGCTTGGGTTTCGCTTTCTACGACTTTTATGAAACTTACTATAGACAATTTGCAGGGGGCAGGTGCGGTGGATTATACGGGTGCGCTCGATGGGACGATAGCGCCTCGGATGGAGCGAAAGATCAATCAGCCGAGTGTGCTGAAATGCACCTTGTTGGGAACGCCGGCTGGTTTTGTGACGCCGGTTGTGGGGGCGCGAGTAGTGCTGACCAAGAACAGCGGGGCGTTCGTGTTCACGGGATATCTGACGCAAGCGCCTCAGTTTGAATACTTGGGATTTGGCGAAGCGGGGGCAGTGTATCGCTATGACGTGATTGCGGAGAGTGATGAGGTGCTGCTCGATCAGAAGGCGCTGCCCAATCGGGCGCCGTTTGTGGAGCGGAGCGCAGGTGGGGCTTTGAAGCAGTTGGCGGAAGACTTGAGGCCGGGATTGTTTGATACGAGCGCCGTGCAGGATGTGGATACGCTGGCGTCGTATGCGGTAAATCCGCAGAAGAAATTTTCGTATCATGCGGCGGAGATTGCGCTGGCAGCGCGTGCTGCCTACCGCGCTATGAATGCGGCATTGCTGCTGGCTCCAGTGGGCGCGGCGACTTATGCAGTCAACGAGAGCGACGTTAATTTCTCGCCCTTGGGGCTGACGCTGGTTTGCCCGGAGATGCTGGTTAACGACGTGACTGCGATTGGGCAAATGGAACCGCAGGCGTATGTGCGGGATTATTTTGCGGGAGATGGGCTGAGCCTGCGATTCTATTTGTCACAGACGCCGTTTGCGCAGAGCAAGCCGGCATTGATCGACGAGGAATATCTCGGGCCGGGGCTGGACGCCACCACGTGGGTGGTGAACGATCCGGCGTCTGCGATTTCGGTGGGTGCGCAGACTCTGCAGGTGAGCGGTGGAACCGGGCATGATGGACAGACCACAGTTGAGTTCATCGAACAAATCGAACTCGGCGGTGCGCTGGAGTTGCAGCATGGAGACGTTAGCTTCTCTGCATCTTCCACCGGAGTGATAGGCGGACTGTATACGGGGGCGATCTCAGTAGCGGGCTGCCTGTCGGGCTTTCAGATCTTGCCTTCGGGAAGTGGATCGACGATACAGGCACTGATTGGTGGCGCGCCGACTGGGACGGCAGTCGCGACGACTGCGGGGCATCGGTATGTTCTTACGACCTACATTTATTCGATGGAGGTGTACCGATCGGAAGAGACATTTCACTCGTCGCTGCATCCGGCGGGGAATGGATGGGGCGGAGCGGCGGTGCCGGCGGATGTTAGGTTTGTGCTGGAGTTGCAGGATATCGATCCGGCAAACCAGGCGACGCTGGTGGCGCCTGCGACCGTGTTGTACGACGGAGTTGTCGCGAATGCGGCGGCATTCTGCACGTATGCATTGGTGAACTCGACCAGTATGCAGTGCAGCATCGCTTATACGTACGCGACTCACCTGTCGCTGGCGGAAGTGCGAACGGCGCTGCCGTCATCAAGCTATGTGACGCAGTTGGTTGGATCGATTTCGGATGGGGCGGAGTGCGAGATTGCGAGCTCCACGTCGCTGGATTTTTATCCGCAGTATGTGCCGGTGCTGAACACGCTGATCGTGGCCAGTTACCGAGGAACTGGCCGGGCGGTGGCCGAAGTAGAGAATAGCGCAAGTGTTACGCGCCTGCAGAGCGGAACCGACGACGGGCTGCGCGGGATTGTGCGAGCGATTAAGGCTCCGAGCGCGCGCACCCAGGTGGATTGCGAGAACGCGGCCTTGGCGATTCTGGATGATGCCGGGGGTCTCGCCTGGATGGGTAGGTACGAGATCTGGAGCGATTTTCTTCCAGGCGCAGCTGCGGATATTTTTCCGGGAGACGGTTTGGCGGTGAATATTACCTCGCGCAACGCGGTGTTTGGCGCGATTGTACGAACCGTGAGCATTGAGATCGTCGATCCGGCGGATGATCGAGGCATGTACACGATCGAATTTGCGAACGATCTGGCAGCGCCCCTTGCGCTGCAAGATCAGGCGAGCGCAACAATCATTCCGCTGCAGGATATGCCAGTGCGTCTTGCGACGACGCAGGTTGGAGCTTACTATCTGGCTGATTTGACGGGCGCCGAGATTACGCAGGTGACTTCGACGACGGTATCGGTGGATGTTGGAATGGCGATCAGCGGCGGACTTGGCGTGGAGGTTCGCGCGCACGATTATGGATGGGGCGTTTCGAATGACCGGAATCTGCTGGGACGGTTCAGCGCACAGACCTTCAATCTGGCGCGACTGGCGCGCACGCAGACGTATTTCCTGCGGTTGTATAACTCGGCATCGCCGCCGCAATATTCGAGATATTCGGCCGCGCTGCATGTGGATTATCCGTTATGAATGGCGAAAGCGCACTCAGCAGATCACGCCAGCGTGGAGGCACCGAGAAGCCGGCGCCCCTGCAGTACACAGCAAAGGACTTTCAGCTTGAAGTGCTCAGCAAATTGACGGAGGTGCAAGGTTTGACTGAGGGTCTGGAGGAGTCGTGGGATCAGAAACTCGAGGCGGTGCGGGATCAGCGGCTGGTTAAATTTGACAGCCGCGCGCTGATCGCGTTGGGAGCGATCGCGCTTTCTATTACAGGTTACGTGATTCAAGAAGCCCGCAGCACCGCGCGGCAAGATAGCGAGATCGAGGCGACAAGGGCACGAGTGGTGCGATTGGAACAGATTGCGGCGACGAATACCGAGTCGCGGATACGGACTGAAGTTCAACTCGGAGAACTGCGAGATGGTCAAGCGGAGATCAAGATGCTGATTCAGGCGCGCGACAGCGGGAGCAAGAAAAGTTCTCCGAAGCAATAGTCTGGCGCTGGGAATTCCAGCGGCGTCGAATTTCAACGACATGTTATTAGCGAACGCTCCGGGTCAGATCGATGCGGAGAGCGGACTTGCGTTCAATTCAGTGCGAAAGGGAAACCAGCATGGATTTTGTAAATCAGTTATTGAGGGGAATTGCTTTTGTACCCGCTTTGGTAAACGGGATTGAGGGGCTGTTTGGAAACAAGTCGGGGTCGGAGAAAAAAAATGCCGCCATGTCGTTTCTGGAGAATGCCCTCGCCACTGTGGATGCGGTTGCGGCGCGCGAAATTGTTGATCCGGAAAAATTCAAGAACGGGATCAGTATGGTGGTGGACGGGGTGGTGCAGTGTCTGAATGCGTCAGCGTGGGCTAAGGATGCGGGGAAGGCGACGGTCGCGGGGCAGTAACTTTTGGTTTTCGGCTGTGGAGTTCCCATCCCTTCGCAAGAAACGCGAAAGAATGGTGTAGCCAGGTAACTCCGGTGCCGGCCAAAATCAAAGTCCCCACTTCTCGCGCAAAGGACGCGCGGGAAATGGGGTCCCGGATTCTTACGGGCGCATCTTAGCCGACTTCTTCGTTCCAGTTTTCGAGATTCTTCTTTACTTGCGCCATGAACTGGTCGGCGACTGCGCCGTCGATCAGGCGGTGATCGTAGCCGAGCGTGAGGTGGACGACTGAGCGGATCGCGATCGAGTCGGTGCCGTCTTTATCGGTGATGACCAGGGGTTGCTTGGTGATGCCGCCGACGCCCATGATGGCGGAGTTGGGCTGGTTGATGATGGGCAGGCCGAAGACGGCGCCGAACTGGCCGGGGTTGGTGATGGTGAACGTGGAACCCTCGACGTCGTCGGGCTTGAGTTTCTTGGTGCGGGCGCGCTCGCCGAGATCGGTGATGCCGCGCTGAAGGCCGAGGAAGTTAAGGTCTCCCGCGTTTTTCAGGACTGGAACAATTAGTCCCCAGTCGAGGGCGACGGCGATGCCCATATTAATGTGGCGGTGGTAGCGGATGTTGTCGCCGTCGAGAGACGCATTGATGATCGGCCACTGCTGCAGGGCCATGACGGCGGCGCGCACGAAGAATGGCATGAAGGTGAGGCGAGCGCCGTGGCGCTGCTCGAAGCCGGCTTTGTGCTTGTTGCGCAAATTGACGATGCGGGTAAAGTCCACTTCGTACATGCAGTGGACGTGGGCGCTGCTGCGGCGGGACTCGATCATGTGCTTGGCGATCAGCTTGCGCATGTTCGACATCGGGACGACGTCGCCGGGATAGGGCGCGGGACGCGCGGCGGGCGCCGGCGCTTCGCTGCGCTCGGCGGGACGGACGAATGCGTCCGTCCCCACACGGTCTGTGCCCACACTTGCTCTCCCCACACTTGCCGTCTCGACATGAGCCGGCTGCGAGCCCTGATTCTCAATGAAGGACATGATGTCCTGTTTAGTGATGCGGCCACCGAGTCCGGTGCCGGAGATTTGGGAGAGATTGACGCCGTGCTCGCGGGCGATTTTGCGGACTAAGGGCGAGGAGCGGGTCTCTTCTTCGTCGTCGTGAGCAGTGGGCGGCGCCGGTTGCGGCTCCGGGGTGCGCGGGCGGGACGCCCCCGCGACAGCCGGCGGGACGCCGGCGCTACTGTCTGATTTCGCGGTGGCTCTTTCTGATGGTGGCGCTGCGGCCGACTTGGCGGGAGCTGCGACGGCTTCGCCATCTGCTGCGATGGTTCCGACTATCGTGTTCACATTCACCGTGGTGCCTTCGGTCACCTTGATTTCCTGGAGCACACCGGAGGCTGGGGCGGGGATTTCGGCGTCGACTTTGTCGGTGGAGATTTCGAAGAGAGGCTCGTCGCGCTGAACTTTGTCGCCAGGCTTTTTCAACCACTTGGTAATAGTGCCCTCGACGATGGACTCGCCCATCTGGGGCATGATGATGTCAGTCGGCATGATTTTCCTTCCACGCGGGGCCCAAGATTTGGAGATTCGGGTCCGGCGCAAGCGAATATTATAGCGTTTGGCGGAGTTGGTCGGCTGCGAGGGACAAGCCCGAGCTGCGCTAGGCTGTGCCTTCGGCTACCCTTTAGGGCAGGCCCGCGAAGGCGCCAGCCCCTCATGTTCTTCATTCCGTTTTCGTTATTTTTAGTGGTGGTCGTGCTTCTCTTTGCCGGTGCCTTCCTTCTTTTCGTCTTTCTTATCTTCTTCCGAGGGCGCAACCACGTTGAAGTTCGTCTTCCAATATTCCTGGACAGCTGGCGGAAGTTTGTCCATATGCGAGAGGAACATGGTGATCTTCCACATCTCTTGTTCGCTGATGTCTTTCTCCCAAGCGGGCATGCCTGAGTAGCGCACGCCGGTGCGAATGGTGTAGAAGATGTGCCACTCGGGATCGTCGGGGGGATCGGAGATGAGATTGGGAGCGGGCGGGTAGAACGACTTGCCGAACGGGGAAAATTTGCGATCGAGAGTGCCATGGCAACCGGCACAGTTCATGGTGTAGAGCTTCATGCCGTCTTCGAGATTCTGATCGGTGGGAGTGAGCGGATTGGTGACGTGCGGGGCGTGACGCTCCATAGCGGCGTCGACCGCGCCCATAGCCAGCCGACTCTCAATGTGGGAAGGTTCTACATTGGCGGCGGTCGGCATTAAACCCAGCATGGCGAAGCCGAGTCCGCCGAGGATGAGGATGAGGAGCGTGACGATTACCCCGAGTAGGAACTTGCCCATGAGGCCTCCGGAGGTATTGTGGCAGATGGATGGACGGGGAGTCGAGCTTCGTTGGACGGACGGACGAGGGTGCCCGCCCTAAATGTTCTTCTTACCCCAACCTCTTTTCGGCAAAGGCTCAGTACGCTTTCAAGCGGCGGGCTTCGCGGACTACATCTTCCACTTTCGGCAAGTAATGATGTTCCTGCGGCGGGGAGAAGGGGATGGCGGAGTCCAGGCCGGCGATACGGACGATGGGGCCGTCGAGATCGTCGAAGGCCTCTTCATTAATGATCGCCGCGATTTCTCCGGCGAGCCCGCCGGTGCGGGAGTGCTCGTGGAGGATGATGACTTTGTTGGTTTTCTTCACTGTTTGCGCAATGGCTTCGCGGTCGAGCGGGGAGACAGTGCGCAGGTCGAGGATTTCGAGACCGATATTTTCTCTGGCGAGAATTTCGGCGGCTTCGAGCGCGGTATGAACCATCGCGGCATAAGTAATGATGCTGAGGTCGCGGCCTTCGCGGGCGAGGTTGGCCTTGCCGATGGGAACGACGTAGTCTTCCCCGGGGACTTCGCCTTTGATGCGGCGGTAGAGATATTTGTGCTCGAAGAAGATGCAGGGATTGTTGTCGCGGATGGCGGCTTTGATCAGGCCCTTGGCGTCGTAGGGCGTCGCCGGGCAAATGACTTTCAGGCCAGGATTGTGGACGAACCACATCTCGGGATTCTGCGAGTGGAAGGGACCGCCGTGGACGTATCCGCCGCTGGGGCCGCGCAGAACGAGCGGGGCGGGCGCGCCCCAGAGATAGTGCGTTTTGGCGACCATGTTGCTGATCTGATTGAAGGCGCAGCCGATGAAATCCATGAACTGGAATTCGGCGACGGGGCGCATGCCAGTGAGTGATGCTCCGAAGGCTGCGCCGACGATGGCGGACTCGGCGATGGGTGTGTCGATGACGCGATCCGGGCCGAAGCGGTCGATGAATCCGTCGGTGACTTTGAACGCGCCGCCGTAAATGCCGATGTCTTCGCCGAGGCAGAAGACGGATGGGTCGCGGTCCATTTCTTCCCAGATTCCCTGGCGTATGGCTTCGAGGTAGGTGAGGAGCATAGGGGCAGCCGCTGTCTAAGAGATTACCAAGGATTTTGTTGCCAGATTACGCTTTTCTAACTTCTTGTGAGCGAGGAGTTTAGAGTCGATTACCCTCGTTCGCCAAATTGTCGATAGTCCTTGCAGAAGCCCAGCAGCATCTGATACAAAGCATGTCTAGACGATGCAACTCGCCTTTACGCACGCCGGGCTCTCGGCTTCTGAATTCTACACGTAGCCACCGGAGGAACCCGATGCCAACGACCGTTCTCAACATCACCGACTTGGATAACCTCATTCGTGGTCTCGAGGACCAGTACGGCATCTCGTCTCTTGAAATGCTAAAAGACACAGCCGCCCGCAAGAAACTCTCTGAGGATGTGCTTCTTCGGTGGGAAACCTACGTGCGCCAACGTCTCCTGCTGCGCGAGGTCGATGCCGAAGTACGCAGCGGATATCTCGCCAAAGTCAAAGCAAAGTCCAAAAAGTCTCCGACTCCCGGCGATCAGGCCGCGCTGGCTGCATAGACAACCTCTGTGGATTATTTCACTTTCCGCAGAGACTTCGAGCTT
Source organism: Candidatus Sulfotelmatobacter sp. (assembly GCA_036500765.1). NCBI lineage: Bacteria > Pseudomonadati > Acidobacteriota > Terriglobia > Terriglobales > Candidatus Korobacteraceae > Candidatus Sulfotelmatobacter > Candidatus Sulfotelmatobacter sp. Next base: position 63,989 of record DASYBM010000008.1, on the reverse strand, counting down.
AAGCTTTCAAAGCTCAAGACCCCGTCTGACTGCAGCGTGCAAGAAGCCGCGTGGGAAGTAATCGCGCCGCCTCTTGGCTGGCAGGTCGAGATGATTGTCGATTTTAAAGATCGCAAGCATATTCGTATCTGGGAGAGCTATGACAAGATCGCCGGATTGATGATCAGCAGAAAGGTTCAGTGGGCTTATCACTATGGCCACACAGAGTCCGTAGATACATTTGGCCGCGCGCTGCGAGGCTCGCCTGACGACCCACTAGAGCTTAGAATTGACACCTGTAGTGGACTCCACATGCATTATCAAGCGCGCGAGCCTCATTACGCGCAAGAGGAGATTGGTGGTTTGGATCTGCAGCGTGTCGAAGCTTTTTCTTTTATTCGCGCAGTTTTGAAGCATCGCAAAACAGGAAAACCGTTCACGAACATTCTAGGCTTCAGGATCAAAGGGAAATGACCAAGAGTTTCATCGCTCAGACGACTTACTTTCTTCAGGAGGGAAGGGACAATCTTGACGATTGTCTTAAGATCGCTTTCCAGGCTGCCGTGCAACAGAGCATTGGGAAACTTGTAATCTTCACGGCTTACGGAGAAGGCGTCAAGCGTGCGGTCGAAAATTTCTGGGTTCACCAAGAATACGCGCACATAGGTTTGGTCGCCGTGACGTTCCCGGCCGGAAAAACATTTACCGACTCCAACAGCAAACCCTACGAGGCGACTATTGCGGGCGAGATTGAAGCATTGATGGAGTCGCACAAAATTCCCCTTGTTAGAGCGCATTTACCGTTCGATGCAGTGGAGCCGGGAGCAGCGCTGCAAACGACGGTGGGGCGTGGTTTTAACCTGCTTGGAGAAACGTTGAATATGTTTTGCGGAAGCATGAGTCTTTGCGTCCAAGCCATCGCCTTGGCCTGTGACGCCGGCCGAGTCGAAAGTGGTGAGCATGTGATCGCGTTGACTTCTGACACTGCGATCCTCGCACGAGCAGCCGTAACCAGAAAGATGTTATCGCAGATGGTGATCCGGGAAGTTCTTTGCAAGCCGGCAATACTCACGATCGGGCGTAACGAATCCGCAGCAGCGCTTCCCGAGAAACGGGAGCGCAAACTTCAGCCGAAACGAGCAACAAAGCGTCTGGGCAAGGAAGGGCCCACGACGTAGGCATTACTTCAAGTGTACCGCTGCTTCGGTTTCCTTGTAGCCGCCAGTTCCTTCCTTTACTTTTGGCATGCCATATTTCGGTTTGATCTCGTGGCAGCCGTCTTCGCAATAGACGCCGCCTTCGGCGGACTCTGCTGTTGGCATCGGAGAGTTGACGGCGATCTCGCGTTCGGCTTCAATGATGCGTTCGACTTCTGCAATCAACGCTTCGTTTTCTTTAGCGCTCAGCCATTTCTTTTCTTTCACTAAATAATTCTCAAATCTCGCGATGGGGTCGCGCTTTTTCCAGTACGCGAGCATTTCTTTGGGCACATACGCGGCGGCGTCGTGGATGGCGTGGCCTTTCATGCGCATCATTTTGGCTTCGATCATGGTGGGGCCTTCGCCGCGGTGGGCGCGGTCTACCGCTTCGTGCGCGGCGTCATAGACCTGGCAGGCGTCAGTGCCGTCGACGATCACGCCGGGGATGCCGTATCCGATGGCGCGCTCGGCGAGATCCTTGCAGCGGTACTGCATTTCGCTCGGCGTGGAGTAGGCCCAGAGATTTGATTCGACAAAGAGCACGAGGCCGAGATTTTGCACGGCGGCGAAATTGATGCCTTCGTAAGTGACGCCGGTGGACTGGCCTCCGTCACCGATGTAGGTCATGACGGCGACGTTGCGGCCTTGCAGGCGCGCGCCGAGGGCGACGCCGGAAAGCACGGGAATCAAATCGCCGAGCATGGAGATGGGCGAAACCATGTTGCGCTTTTCGATATCGCCGAAGTGCGAAGTGCCATCGCGGCCGCGGGTGGGCGAATCGGCTTTGGCCATGTACTGCATCATGGTGTCGCGGGCGGCGAAGCCGCGGACTAGCAACGAGCCCTGGTTGCGGATCATGGGCGCGAACCAGTCGTCTTTATCGAGTGCGTAGGCGGAGGCGCAGGAGCAGGCTTCCTGGCCGAGTCCGAAATAAACTCCGCCGACGACTTTGCCTTGCTTGTAGAGATTTTCGAGCGCGACCTCCATTTTGCGGTTGAGCAGCATGAAGCGGTAGATCTCGATGCACTGCTGCTTGCTCAAATATTTCGAGTCGCGGATGGGCGGGACTGGCGTGTCGAGATTACCTTGCACCTCGTAGCGAACGTGTTCGGTACCGTCTTTATCTTTTTCGATGGCTTGGCGGACGGTGAAGTCGGGGTGCTCAAGGCGCAGGTCGGGGATCGAGTAGGTGCGGAGGTCCTTGTTAGAAGAATTATTTCCCTTCGTCGAGTTGCGCTCGACGGGACGGGCGGCTGCGCCCGTCCCCACACGACCTTTGCGCGGTGCGTTGCCATTTGAGCTGTGCTTGGGACTGGATTTTTTCTTGGTTGCCATGATGAATGCTTGCGCTTGGCGCGACTCTTGATGGTATCGCGAGTGCGGGGGAAAGTGCTAGGGATTGCTCAACGAGCACGCATCTCCGGCATGGAGAGCGTCAAGGCTCTCGACCCAAAGGATCTGGCTTTGAAATACCGTGCCGAAGTTGCGGGAGATGGATTCGGCTACGGCGTTCAAGTCGAGAGGCTTACCGAGTTGTTCTCGCATCGATGTCACCGGCTTTGAGGTGATGCCGCAGGGGACGATCAGGTTGAAGTAGCTGAGGTCGGTGTTTACGTTGAGCGCGAAGCCGTGCGAGGTGACGGAGCGGGAGATGTGGACGCCGATGGCGGCAAGTTTGGCTTCGGTATTTGTTGCATTGCCGGCAAAAAGCAGGTCCCTCGACTGCAGAGAACGATCCTTCGGATCGTTCTCTTTCGCTCGGGATGACAATACGTTTAGTGGGACCGAAGAATCGGGATCGGTCCAGACGCCGGTTAGGCCCGCGACGCGCTTGCCGGGAATTGCGAAGTCGGCGCAGGTGCGGATCAGGACTTCTTCAAGGCGGCGGACAAAGTCGATTACGCCTAGGGTTTTGCGCAGGGGAACTAAAGGACGAGTCTTCGACTCGTCCGGGTGGATGGGGGCGTCCGGCCTTCCACGAGCGTGAGAGCGGAGGTCGAAGACGGGATAGCCGACGAGTTGGCCGGGGCCGTGAAAGGTAACGTCGCCGCCGCGATCGCATTCGAAGAGTTCGACGCCGCGCTGGGCAAGCAGTTCGGGGGAGGCGATGACGTTGCCGGCTTTCGCGTTGCGGCCTAGTGTGATCACCGGCGTGTGCTCCAGCAGGAGGAGGATGTCGCCGATTTTTTCTTCCTTGCGCAGGGCGACTAGTTGTTGCTGCAGGCGAAGGCCAACGGCGTAGTTGACGGTGCCGAGTTGGACGACCGAAATCATTGAGTAATTGGGAAATTTGGTAATTGGATAATTTGAAATCTCAAGACCTTAATTTCTCGGGTTTGAAATTTACTCAATTACTAAATTCCCCAATTACTCAATTTTCTCATGCGTTGATTGCAATCCCATACACACTGTTCGACGCGTCCAGCATGGCTTCGGCCAACGTGGGGTGGGCGTGGATGGTCCACATTAAGTCTTCGACAGTGGCTTCGAGTTCCATGGCGGTGACGGCTTCGGCGATCAACTCGGTCGCTTGGGGTCCGATGATGTGAACGCCGAGAATTTCGCCGTAGTCTGCATCAGAGACGATTTTGATGAAGCCTTCATGCTGGCCAACGATCGAGGCGCGCGAGTTGGCGGTGAAGGGAAACTTGCCAATCTTCACGTTGTATCCGGCTTCGCGGGCTTTGGTTTCGGTGAGGCCGACGCTGCCGATTTCGGGATGGCAGTACGTGGCGCCGGGAATGTGCTCGGGGTTGATGGGCTTGCCGGGCTTGCCGGCGATTTTCGCGACTGCGACGAGAGCTTCCATGGCGCCGACGTGGGCCAGTTGCGGCGTGCCGAGCACGATGTCACCGACCGCGTAGATGCCGGGTTCGGAGGTCTGCATCCAGGAATCGGTTTTGATGAATTCGCGGTCGGGCTTGATTTTTGTTTTCTCGAGGCCGATATTTTGCGTCCGCGGCTTGCGGCCAACGGCGATCAGGATTTTCTCGGCCTCGATCTTTTGTTGCTTGCCTTCGGCGGTAATGGTCACAGCGATTCCCGCCTTCGTGTTCTCAACTTTGTCGACCTTCGCGCTGGTGTGGAAGTTGATGCCGCGCTTGCGGTAGACGCGCGCCAGTTCTTTCGAGACTTCTTCATCTTCGATCGGAACCAGTCGCGGCAGCATTTCGACGATCGTGACTTCGCAATCGAACGAACGGTAGATCGAGGCGAACTCTACGCCTACGGCGCCGGCCCCGACGATCACAATTGATTTCGGCAACTCTTTCAGGCTCAAGATTTCGATGTTGGTGAGAACGCGGTCGTTCGCCTCGAGGCCTGGCAGCATGCGGGCTTCCGAGCCGGTGGCGAGAATTACATTCTTCGCCTTGATGTGGCTGGACTTGCCATTGTCTGAGACTTCAACTGTGAACACTCCGCTTTGTGCCGGGCCGGTGAGCTTGCCGTAACCTTTTACGGTCTGCACCTTATTCTTCTTCATCAGGAATTCGAGGCCTTTGGCGTGTTTGGCCACAATTTTTCCTTTGCGATCCTGAATCGCGGCCCAATTCAGTTTGCGGGCGTCGACGCCGTCGATTCCGAATTCTTTCGCTTCTTTGAGGTGGTCCCAGAGTTCGGCATTGAACAGCAGCGCCTTCGTCGGGATGCAACCGACGTGCAGGCAGGTGCCGCCCAGGAATCCATCTTTTTCGATGAGCGCGGTCTTCAGGCCGTATTGGCCGGCGCGAATGGCGGCCGTGTATCCGGCGGGGCCGCTGCCGATGATGGCGATGTCGTACAGAGTATCGGGCAAGGCAATAATCCTCAGTAAGAAGAGATGTGTTAGGGCAAACGAATGATTCTAGAACAGGGCGGGATCAAGGGCCAATCGAGCGGAGCGCACTGATCTTAAATTAGTACTGGAGCGTCTGATAGTGTCCCGAATTCGCGCTCGATACCTTTGGGCTCTTTGCGGTTAAGGGTTTTTTCTTCGTGGCGCCGCCATAGTTCAACGGCTCTAAAATCGCAACTAAGGAATGCAGCAAAGAACGCCAAGAAACGAAACCCGGCTACGCAGGTTCAATCGCTAACGGTCTGGCGCCCGCCGAAACACTATGATGCTTTGGCGTTTTCCCCAGAATTGTTGTCCGTTTCCGCCGGTTTCCTGGTTTCGGCATTCGGTACTTCTTCTTCTTGAGACAGGTCCTGAATGTTCAAGCGAACTCGCGTTCGAATGGCCGCAGTTTCAGAGATGTTATGCAGGCTGATGAGCGTCTTCTGGACAAGCTCGACGATCCTGGGCTGACCGGCCGGCAGATCTGGATTTTCGTTAAACCATAGTTGTCCGCAACTCGGACAGCCCTCCGGCAGTGGGTCATAGTGCCGCTTGATCGGATATAGAATCTTTGCCTGGCACTTCGGACATTCGAATTCCACGCCCAAAATGTCGGACAACTGAATGAACATCCTGGATTCACTTGGCATCGGCTCATCTCCTCTTCCGCGATCTGCGCCAGCAGGAACTTAGGCGGCCCCGATCCAACCGAGGCCGCCGACCTGCGCTGCGGATATTAAGAGGAAAAGCGCGCGCCGTTAGTTGCCTTCGTTGCTGGCGCGTTTCCAGTTGATGAGTTCGCCGATGGTGGAACTGGTGCTCGAAACCGGCTGCTTGTAGGCTTCCACTTCGGAGCGCGAGGCTTCTTCGCCGACAGCGCGGATGCTGAGTCCTACTTTCTTTTCTTCCGGATTCATCTTGATGATCTTAAAATCGTGCTCCAGGCCCGGCTCCAAATGAATTGGTTGGCCGTTATCGTCAGTGGCTTCGGACTTGTGGCATAGGCCTTCCACGCCCTCGGCGATTTCGACGAATGCTCCGAATGCGGCTACACGCAAGACTTTGCCGTGGACCACGTCGCCGATATGGTGAGTCTGGAAGAAGGATTCCCAGATATCCGGTTGCAGTTGCTTCACGCCCAGCGACAAGCGACGCTTGTCCGGTTCGATCGCGAGAACCACCGCCTTCACGCGATCGCCCTTCTTCAATACTTCCGAAGGATGCTTCACGCGCTTGGTCCAGCTCAGATTGCTGACGTGAACCAGCCCGTCAATGCCGTCTTCGATTTCGATAAATGCGCCAAAGTCGGTCAGGTTGCGAACCCGGCCCTCGACCGTCATTCCGACCGGGAACTTTTCATGGAGCGAATCCCATGGATTGGCGGCCAGTTGACGCATGCCCAGCGAGATGCGCCGCTCGGTGGGATTCACGTTGATTACCACGCACTCCACCTGATCGCCGACATTAACCAGTTTCGACGGATGCTTCATGCGTTTCGACCATGTCATTTCGCTGACGTGTACCAGGCCTTCGATGCCTTGTTCGAGTTCGACGAACGCGCCGTAGTCAGTGACGCTGATGACGCGGCCGCCCACATGTGCACCCTCCGGATAGCGGTGCTCGGCATCAAGCCAAGGGTCGGGCGTGAGTTGCTTGAATCCCAGCGAAACGCGCTGTTTGTCTTTGTCGTACTTCAGCACTTTCACCTGAATCTGATCTCCGACGTTGACCAGATCTTTGGGATGGGTGAGGCGTCCCCAGGACATGTCGGTAATGTGCAGCAGGCCGTCGAGGCCGCCGAGATCGACAAACGCCCCGTATTCGGTGAGGTTTTTGACCACGCCGGTGAGAACCGATCCTTCTTCCAGATGCTCGAGAGTCTTGGAGCGCTTCTCGTTCTGCTCGCCTTCGAGCAGGTCTTTACGGGAGACGACGATGTTGCCGCGCTTCTTGTTCAGTTTGATGACCGCAACTTCGAGCGTCTGGCCTTTCATGCCGTCGAGGTTGCGGATGGGCCGCAGGTCGACTTGCGAGCCGGGCAGGAAGGCGTGCGCGCCCAGAATGTCGACGGTCAGCCCTCCTTTAATGCGGTCAACTACAACGGCTTGAATCGGCTTCTTCTCGTTGTAAGCCTTTTCGATTTCTTCCCAGGCGTGAATGCGCTGCGCCTTCTGGTGCGAGAGGTTAATGTAACCTTCTTCGGACGGGCCTTTGTCGCGCATCACATCGATCTCGTCGCCGGGCTTGAACTTCGGCTTGCCCTCGTGATCGAGCACTTCCGCCAGAGATAACAGCCCTTCGGACTTGGCGCCGATATCGACGACCACATGCGTTCCCGTCAGCTTCAGCACCGTGCCCTTGATGACGCGATCTTCACTCACCGCCTCTTCGGCCTCGGTGGTGAAACTCTCAAGCACAGATGCGAAGTCCTCGCTGGCGGCGGACTTCTCTTCGCCAGTCTTCTCTTCCGCACTCTTGTCGTCGGCAGACTTGTCTTCCCCAAGCCTATCTGTGTTGTCGGTGACAGCGGAAGAAGCTTGCATCTCGGTGGAATGGTCGGTGGTGGCGGCAGCCTGCGTCGCTTCGGGCTGGTGCTGCTGCTCTGTCGTCGGCTCGGTTTCGGTTGCGACAGAAGAGTTGGAATCGGAGTTGTGGGCGGTGGTCTCGTCGAACAAGGTTAGGCCTCTCTGATGACGGGATGCGGGGCCTGCTTTGCGGACTGCTGGATGAGTCGTTTGGTTGTGGTGGGCTCACCCTGGCGAATGAGCTTGGACAATCCCAGCTGTCGGACGTTTTCACAGAGAACCCGCGTCCAATGGGAACTCTTCGACTATAGCAATCGTGCGCGAACAGTGTCAAACGCAAAGCGGCCGATTGTTACAGGAAGGTTTCAGCGCAGATTCAGCACTCAGCAGTCAGCATTCAGCATGCAGCCAGTTCGAAACCGCGACTGATGGACTGAGTGCCAAATGCTGACTGCTGACTGCTTCGATCATTTCCATCGTCCGCGTGCATCTGCTAACCTGCCCTGCTATGGATTACCTCTGGACCCCGTGGCGGTATGCCTATGTCTCTTCCACAGAAAAGGCCGCTGGGTGCGTGTTTTGCGACGCGCCGAAGGAAGATGACGCGAAGGTTTTCATTGTCTATCGCGGGCAAAATTGCTATGTCATTCTGAACGCGTATCCGTATACGCCGGGTCACGTGATGATCGTGCCCTACGCTCACTTGGATGAGTTGCGCAAGCTACCAGTCGAGGCGGCGCAAGAGATGATGGCGCTTTCGCAAAAAATGGAGTCGGTGCTGCGCGAACTCTATCATCCGGACGGTATTAATCTGGGGATGAATATCGGGAAGGCCGCCGGCGCTGGAATTGCGGGACACATTCACATGCACGAGCTGCCGAGATGGGTGGCGGATGCGAATTTCGTGTCGGTCGTAGCGGAGACGCGGATTCTGCCGGAAACGCTGGATGTGACCTGGGCAAGGATGCGGGAGGCGCTGAAACTGTGTGAAATCGATGAGGGATATTCATAGTAGAAAAAATTGGGATTAGCCGGTCAGCCGTTCCATCTCGTTTTCATCGATTACCTCCACGCCCAGGTCCTTCGCCTTATCCAGCTTCGAGCCTGCATCCGCGCCGGCTACGACGTAATCCGTTTTCTTACTCACCGAGCCAGTGACTTTGCCGCCGGCGTCTTCAATCATCTTTTTGGCCTCGTCGCGGGTGAAATGGGCCAGTGTGCCGGTGAGCACGAAGGTCTTGCCCGCGAGCTTCGTGCCGCGTTCTTTTTTCTTACCGGTAAGCGTCAGCTTTGCCTTGCGCAACTGATCCACCAGATTCCTGTTGGCCGGGATGCTGAAGAACTCGACGATGCTCTCCGCGATGCGTGGGCCGACTTCGTTCACATTTTGCAGTTCTTCCACGCCTGCCTGCTCCAGCGCTTCCATCGATCCAAAGTGTTCGGCGAGAAATTGCGCGGTGCGTTCGCCGACCATGCGGATGCCGAGGCCGTAGACCACGCGCTCCAGCGGAAGATTCTTCGAGTTTTCGATCTCGCCGATAATGTTCTGCGCCGACTTGTCGGCAAAACGCTCCAGACCGAGCAGATCGTCTTTCGTAAGCTTGTAAATGTCGGCAACGTTCTTCACCAGGCCGCGCTCGGTGAGTTGCGTGACCAGCGCGTCGCCCATGCCGTCGATATTCATCACTCCGCGCGAGGCAAAGTGCAGGATCGTTCCCAGCAATTTTGCCGGGCAATTCGCATTGACGCAGCGGTAATCGACTTCGTCCTCCATGCGGACAACCTTTGTGCCGCACACCGGACACTTCTCCGGCATGACGAATTCTTTCGTGCCGCGCGGATGATCTTTATCGTCGATTACCTTCGCGACTTTTGGAATCACATCGCCGCCGCGCTCCACCTGCACCCAGTCGCCGATCTTCACGCCCAGGCGGCCAATCTCGTCCATGTTGTGCAGCGTAGCGTTGCGGACGGTCGTTCCACCGATCAGCGCGGGCGACAGCATGGCGACAGGCGTAAGTTTTCCCGTACGGCCGACCTGCACGCGAATATCTTCCAGTTTCGTGATTCCCGCGCGCGCTGTGTATTTGTAGGCGATCGCCCAGCGCGGGGCTTTTCCTGTAAAACCCAATTCGTCCTGTAAGCCGGTGCGGTCGACTTTGACGACGATGCCGTCGATCTCGTAAGGAAGTGAATCGCGCTTCTCTTCCCACTGTCGAATGAATGCCCAGACTTCGTCCATGGAATGAACGAGTTTGTAGTTCGAATTAACTTTGAATCCGGCCGCGGCGAGGGCGATGAGCGTCTTCGAATGGCGATCGAAATAGGTGCGGCCGTTGGCCAGCAGGATGTAGGGAAAGAAGTCCATGCGGCGCTCGGCGGTAACGTTGGCATCAAGCTGGCGGACGGTGCCTGCCGTGAAATTACGCGGATTGGCGTAGGTCGACAGCCCGTTGCGTTCGCGCTCTTCGTTGATCTTCTTGAACGACGCGGTGGGCATGAGCAATTCGCCGCGGACCTCGAAGTTCGGTGGCATGCCCGCTTTCTTCAGCCGGTCGAGCGGAATCGACAAGGGCACCGAGCGCACAGTGCGCACGTTGAGCGTGACGTCTTCGCCCACCGATCCATCGCCGCGAGTCACCCCTCGCGCCAGCTTGCCATCTTCATAAATCAAGGCCAGCGACATGCCGTCGAGCTTCAACTCGCAGACGTAGTCCACCTCACTGCGCCCGGTGAGTTCATGTACGCGGCGCTCCCAGTCGCGCAGGTCTTCCTCGTTATAGGTGTTGTCGAGCGACAGCATGGGCGTGGAGTGCCGCACTTTGACGAAGCCTTCGCGCGGCTTTCCGCCCACCCGCTGCGTGGGTGAATCCGGGGTGAGCATCGACGGATGCTCGCTCTCCAAAGCTTTCAGTTGCTGCATCAGCTTGTCGAATTCCGCGTCGCTGATTTCGGGATTGTCCAGAACGTAATAGAGGTACTCGTGGTGGCGAATTTGTTCGCGCAGCGCCTCAACCTTTTTTTCGGCCTTGTTTTGGAGGTCTTTCGCAGCTGGCATTGCAGGAAGATTATATGCAAAAGGGACGAGCCGCTTTAACCGCGCCGCCGAACACGTAGCCCCGGACGCATTCGTCCGGCGGCCAGGCATCGCCTGACTGCGGACGGACGAATGCGTCCGCCGCTACGCGTTCGGTTCCAACCGTCTTCTCAAACTACCTGGCGTCGTCCGTTGCGTCGGTAACGCCCGGTATCTGCACGCGCACGAAGCGGGGCTTGTAGTCATCGGCGCAAACCAGATCGGAGGAGTCGTTGGCGTTCACGTTGTAGGACATCAGAATTCCATCCGCATCGGTAAATTCCATATGCGCCTTCGCGTTGTACGTGACCAGAGTGCCGACTTTACATCCATTGGCTCCTGCTTCTGGCGTTGTGTAGACGGTGGTCTTATTGGTCCACGGTCCCTGCGGCGAGCATGAATACCAGGTCGTCACCGCGTCCCACAACGGATATGCCGGGTGCTGGGGATCCATCCCCGCCATTAGATAAAATGTGCCCCCGTTGTAGCTCATTGGGTCGACGGAATATTCCGGTGTCACCGCGGCCACGCCTTGCATGGCGGTGGCATTCGATTCTCCCGCCAGCCACTTCTTTTGTGCTGCATTCCAGAACTGCCACTTCGAGGCGTTGGTCAGATTGTTGACGGAGGTGGTCCGCGCCAGGTAGGGCGTCTTCGTATTGGTTCCCGGATCTTTCAATCCATAAATGTAGTAATAATTTCCGACTTGCAGAATTTTCGTTCCCCACTCCAGGCTCGTATCGAGGCCGGTCACCGGCGTGATGGAAACGATAGAGAGACTCGGCCACGAAAGCGTTGCCACGGAGTGCCCAACTAACTTGAACGCGCCGGTCCACTCCAGCAGCATGATTTTGATTTGATATGTTCCCGTGGTCGGCTCGGTGACAATTCCGTCTCCCTGCCAGAACCAGTCGCTCTTGCTTTTGGGCGCAAAGTAGGAAGTCGTCTTTGGCGGATAGCCGACGGTGGTCCACGATCCGGTGGACTGATTCAAAATCGTCAGCGAGTTGTGCGCCGAGAACAGATCGCCGCTGCGCATGCGGGTGGTCGGATTCACCGTTCCAATATAGGAATCAGACCACATCCACAGATTCGTTCCGTCGGGCAAAGGCAGGGAATACGTGCCGTCCGCTCCGGTCCAGCCAGGGCCGTTCTGCGTCGCGTATGCGTCGAAAGTAGAATCGATCGTGCCGGCCGACGGAGTTCCGGGCAGCGTACATTGGCCCACGGCGACGGATGAACAGAGGAATAGAGCAATGATGACGGCTGCGAAACATTTCATAATTTGAACTCCCACCGGAAGGTTACAACACCGGATACTTTATCCCATGGCAGGACGAGTGTTATAGAGCCCAATGACTCCACAGCTTCCCTAATATTAGATCCAGCGAGAGAAGCACTTAGCGACAGACGCCTCGGCATTGGCGGGACAGCCGAGGCGTCTGTTGCTACGTGACCCGTGCTAGACCAGATCATCCAGCTTCAACGCCTGCACTCCGCCTTTCCAATTCGCCTCAAACTGTTTCTGAACGAACCCCGCGTCGTAGTCGCGATTCTGCTTTAGCAGGGCCTGGTGCAATCCCCACAGCGAGCGAGGATTTCGCGGATTGCGGTCGAGATCTTCGCGAAATACTTTTTCCGCTGCCGTTGCATCACCGTTCAGCAGCAGCGCCGCTCCCAGAGACTCCCGCACGGGAAAGAACCAGTCGGGCGGCTCGCCATATTTGAGCTTGTCCTGAATCCCGACCGCATCGCGAAGCATAGCGATCGCCGCGGCGTTATCTTTCTTGGCGACGGCAATCTTCGCGCCCACGACATCCTCGGCGATTTTCATGATGTCTTTCGCCTTGTTGTTGATCGGCATCTGAAAGATGACATCCGGCGGTGTGGCGGCTTCGGCATCGGCGACAATCTTGTACTCCGCTTCCGCCTCCGTCATTTTGCCGGTTCCCGCCAGCGCCAGGCCGCGGCCAAAGTGCCAGAAGACCGTCGCGGTCTTCATGCTCGCGTCGGGCGCCGGCATCTTCAGAATTTCGTTCCAATGATGGAAGCGAACCTCCACCGCCATAGGGATCGTCATAAAACCCTCCAGCGGCGGCATGTCTTTCACATACGGTCCGACGTTGGCGGCCAGCAGGTCTGCATTCTGGCGCGCCTCGGAGTAGCGTCCATTCATGGCGCCGCACATGGCCACGAAGTGCAGGTTGTGGCTGTAATACATCATCGGATAAATGCCCTGCGCGCCAGTCGCCTTGATGTAGGCGCGATCGACCTCGGCAGCCTGTTCGTTGGTCTTGACCGCGGCATCATAGTCGCCGGTGCGAATGTAGACATGTGCCGGCATGTGCACGATGTGTCCCGCGCCGGGCGCGAGCGCAGCCAGTTTATTTGCCCCGGCCAGCGCGCGCTCAGGATTATTGGACGCCTCCACGGTGTGGATGTAGTAGTGGATCGCGCCGAGATGATTGGGGTCGCGCTTCATCACCGATTCGAGCGTGGCCACGATTTCTTCCGTGCCGGCTTCGGGTGTACCGTCCTGATGCCAGAGTCCCCAGGGATGCAGGTTCATACCCGACTCCGCGAAAAGCGTGGCCGCGTCGAGATCGTCGGGAAATTCGGCGGAGACCTGCCGCATCGCGTCGTGATAATCTTCCGCGGCTTGCTTCAGATCAGAATTAGGATCGGCAGGGAAGCGCTTGGCCATCGCCTGGATGTAAGCCCGCTCGCTAGGTGAACCGTCGGCGGACAGGTCCACAGCCTTCTGTGCCGCGTCGTGCGCCTTCTTATAACGCTCGGGATCGGCGGGATCGTTGTAATTCGGTCCTACCGCTTCAGCGACGCCCCAGTAGGCTATCGCCAGCTTGGGATCAAGTTCTGCCGCGTGCTGAAATGATCGCGCGGCTTCGTCGTGATTAAAGGCGTAGATGAAGCGCAATCCCTGATCGAAGAACTGCTGCGCCTCAGCGTTGTGCGTGGAAACAGGGTGATGGAGATCGCCGAGTCCGCTGACCAGCGTGACCGCATGGCTCGGCATGTGAGCGCCGTGGGCATCGGCATTCTGCGCCGTCGCGTGAAGGCAAAGCAAAGCGCCGCTCAAAAACGTACCGCATAGCATCTGCGCCAGAATTTTCATCTGGTTGACCCTCCTGATTCGATTTTGAAATTCGAGCCCCAACGACAGGATCGGCTGAAGAAAACACGCCCTGCGATTGCCGCCAAGCTTATGACAAAACAAGGCGATTGCCAAGCTTATGTCGGCACTGATGCCTGAGTTGCTTGTCCATGTTTAGGCCACCTGTTGCTCCAGAAAGATACCTTCGGTATGTGGAGTGGGGCTCACCCTGAGTAAACCTGGCACACTGAAGAACCTCTCTGTGTCCGCTCGCGTCAAGTACAATCCACTTTCGGCGAACGGCTTCAAACGGTCACTCAACGCTACTCCAAGAAACTTATGCGCAAGGCTGCATTGCTCTACAATCCGGATTCCGGCGGCAGCCATCAACGCCGGCGAGAATTGGAATCCGCCCTCGCTCTCCTGAGAGTAGCGGGCGTAGACGCGGAGCTGGTTCCCACCGAGTCGACCCGTCATGGAGTGGAAGAAACCCGCCGGGCCATCGAATGCGGTTGCGATACCATTTTTGCCTGCGGTGGCGACGGCACCATTCACAACATCGCCCAAGTCGTCGCCCACTCGCCCGCGGCATTGGCTATCTTGCCCCTGGGGACGGCGAATGCCCTGGCTCACGACATTCAACTTCCACTCAAAGTAGTCGAGGCAGCCCAGGCGTCGCTGCATGCCGTGCCGCGCCGCATCCCGCTTGGCCGCGTTAACTTCGCCGATCTCAATGGAAATCCTGGATCGCGATATTTTCTGGTCGCCGCGGGAATCGGCGCCGACGCGCACCTCTTCTACAAGCTTCATACCGGAACCAAGCAGCGCATGGGCATGGGCGCCTACTATGCCAAAGCCTGGCAGCTTTGGTTTAACTATCCCATGACGCGCTTTGTCGCCGAGTACATGGAAGCCGGATCGGACTCGATCCATCGCGCCGAAGTCACCGAACTGATGGCCGTCCGCATCCGCAACTTCGGTGGAGTGCTGCAAGAACTTGCTCCCGGAGCGTCTCTCGACCGGAACGACAACCGTCTGGTTTTCTGCCGGACTGCCAGTCGCCTGGCTTATCTGGCATACGTGACTCGCGGCCTGCTGCGTCTGCGCTGTTCGGTTCCCGGCATTGATCTTGCTCACAGCACGAGCGTCGCCTGCACGTATATGCCCCAGCGGAACTCATCCCGAACGCCGCGCAGGATCTACGTGGAGGCCGATGGCGAACTCCTGGGCACGCTCCCTGCGGAAATTAGTGTCGTGCCCGATGCACTCACGCTGCTGATGCCGCCGCGCGCGAATTACTTTGCGTCGTCTCTCTAATCCCCGCGTCCAATAACGTCGCTGAGTCTCCCGATGCTTCCCTGGTGACGCATCGCAGCCCAGCACAATACAATTCCTCGAACCAATTGGAACCGATTACTCACTTTCTGACCGGCGCCTGCCTGGGACGCGCCGGCTTCAACCGCAAGACCGCCCTGGCTACGCTCACCATGACGCTCGCCGCCGAGGCGCCCGACCTGGATGTGCTCGAAAGTTTTCGCGGGTCGGCCTTTGGTTTCGCCCACCATCGCGGCTTCACCCACTCTTTCCTCGGAGTTCCGCTCGACGCCCTGATCGTAGTCGGCTTCGTCTATCTCATCTGGCGCATCCGTGGACGCAAAATTGGATTGAACGAAAACGATCCTAGCCTCCGGCCGCGCTGGGGCCTGCTTTGCGTTTATGCCTGCATCGCCGGATTGAGCCACATCCTGCTCGACTTCACCAACAATTACGGCGTTCGCCCCTTCTGGCCCTTTTCCGAGAAGTGGTATTCCTGGGACATCGTCTTCATCGTCGAGCCGGTCATGCTGGCATTTCTGATCTTGGGACTGATTATCCCCTCGCTCTTCGGATTGATCGACCGCGAAATCGGCGCGCGCAGTCATGGTCCTCGTGGCCGCCTCTCTGCCACACTCGCGCTGATCGGCGTCGTGCTGATGTGGGGAGTGCGCGACTACGAACACCGCCGCGCAGTCCATGCACTCGAAGCCCGCACCTATCACGGTGCCGATCCCCTGCGCGCCTCGGCCTATCCAAAATGGGTCGATCCCTTTCACTGGGACGGCGTGGTCGAGACGCCTGCCTTCTTCGCGCTCGCCCCGGTGAATTCGCTCACGCCTGAGGTTGATCCTGAAGGCCGCATGGAAATTCGCTATAAACCAGAGGAGACTCCGGTCACGCTCGCTGCCAAAAAATCTTACATCGGCCGCGTTTTCCTGGATTGGGCGCAATATCCCATCACCGAGACTGAAACTCTGCCGCCGCCGAAGCCGGGTTACATCGTTCTGTTTCAGGACCTACGCTATGCCGGTATTTCGCGTTCGCTCTCGCGCGGTCGTGGCGGCTTAAGCAAGGCTGTTGAACTCGACCAGAATCTGCATGTGGTCGGCGATGTCTTCGAGACTAAGAACGGTCAAATCGTGGTTCGCGAACCTGGGCCCTTTTGGCCCACCGATTGAGCCGCAAGGAGGAACGATTCCTTCCTCTGCGTTTCCTCGGCGATGTTCGGCCCACAGGTCCTCGCTTGACGCCGGCCCCGCCAGCGCCCAGAATAAGAATTCGGGTATGAGGTGATTTCATGTTGGCCTACGTATTTGTTGTATTCGCGTTAGTGTTCCGGTTCATCCCGCATCCCATGGCATTCACTCCTGTGGGCGCATCGCTTCTGTTTTTCGGAGCTCGCGCGCCGCGCCGTCGCCTTTGGATTCCGCTCGCGCTCCTCGCTGCCTCCGACTTAATCCTGACCATGCTTGTCTACCGCTATCCTTTCAGCTGGGATCATCTTGTAACCTGGGCGTGGTATGCCGCCATGCTCTGGCTGGGTACGACTCTCAGGCAGAACGCCGGGGCGTTTCGGATTCTGGGTTCCGCGCTCGGCGGGTCGATCGTGTTTTTTGTAGTAAGTAACTTCGCGGTCTGGCTTGCCTGGGAAATGTATCCGCGCACCTTCGCTGGCCTGATGACCTGCTATGAAGCCGGCATCCCATTCTTCCGCCGCGCCGTTGCTGGCGACTTGCTGTTCACCGCCGCAATGTTCGCCACTCCGTTCGCAATTACCGCCGTTTCGGAACGGCTGCACAAAGCCGACCCCACCGCCGCCTAAACGATGCTCGTGGAGGGGCGGGCGCCTAGCCCGCCCCAGCCGCGACGGTTTTTGTCGCGGCAGCGCAGTCCGTTGGTTCGAACTTTATCTCGCCTTCCAATTAGTTAGAGCCCGCCGCAGAATCGCGCCGCAGCCGTATCGCGAGCCACAAGCACACTCCCGCTACAACCGTCCCAACGATCCAAACCCAGTGCTGCTTCACCGCTCCACCCAACAATCCCAAAATCTGCGGCCCAAACCAGAGCACGAGCGCCGACAGCACGCCGAAGCGCACACACCTTCCCAGAAAAATCGCCACCAAAAAATCGCGAAACCGCATCTCAAACACAGCCGCAGCTAAGACGAAAATCTTGAACGGCAACGGCGGCGGCAACATCCCCGGAAACATCAATGCCCAGAATTCATGTTCCTCGAACGATCGATGAATCTTCTGAAAGCGCTCTTCCGAAATTCGCTTGCGCAGCACTTTCTCTCCGCCCAGATAGCCCACCAGATACAGCGGAATGCTCCCCAGCGCCGATCCCAGCGAAGCCATTGCAATGTACAGCAGCATCCGCCTCCGGTCCTGATAAACGTAGGTGGCGACCACAAAATCTACCGGCATCCCCAAGAGCGCGCTATCGGCGAAGGCAATCACAAAGACGCCCCAGATCCCCAGCACCTTCATCATGCCCAGGATCCACGCCGTGTAGCGAGCCAGGATGTGTCCGATGGTTTTCAAGGAAACAGCTAGTGTACGTGATCGAAATCGATGTGTCAGTCGAGTGAGGTTGTGCGGGCCGGAGGTTGTGTGAGGACACTGCCCTCGGCTGTCCAGGCCGCGAGGGTTTTTGTCGGGGCTGCCGCACCCAGTGACGGCCCTAGTCCTGCTATCATCGCAGCCGCATGCCGAAATTGTTCCTGACTCTCTGGCTTCTCGCTGCCACTCTCGCCACAGCCCAGCAATATGACCTCGTCCTCGAAGGCGGCCGCGTCATCGATCCTGAAACCTCACTCGATGCCATCCGCAACGTTGGCATACGCGACGGAAAAATCGCCCGCATCTCCGTGACTCCGCTGAACGGACGCCGCATCATCCCCGCCGCCGGCCTCGTCGTAGCCCCCGGCTTCATCGACCTGCACCAGCACGCCCAGGAAATTACGAGCCAGCGCGTGAAGGCCTTCGACGGCGTAACCACCGCGCTGGAAATGGAAATCGGCGCGCCCGACGTGACCCAGTTTCTAAACCGAAAGCAGGGACACTCGCTCATCAACTACGGCACTACCGCCAGTCACGTCGCCGCCCGCTCTCTAATTTTCGGCGACCCCTTGCCGGAAGGAACCATCCTTCCCCAGAGCGGTCCCGCCACCGATCGGCACGCTACTCCCGAGCAAATCGCCCGCATTCAGCAGCGCCTGCGTGACGAGATCGATGCCGGAGCTCTCGGCGTCGGCATGGGCATTGCATACACTCCCGGCGCCACGCGCCTCGAAGTCATCGACATTTTCCGCGTTGCCGCCGAGCGTAAGCTGCCGGTCTACACCCACGTTCGCGGTGCGGGCCTCGTCGAGCCCGGGTCCGCGATTGAGTCCGTCGAAGAAGTTATCGGCGCCGCGGCGATTACCGGCGCTCCTCTGCACGTTGTTCACATCAATAGCACTTGCCTGGCCGACTCGATGGAATGCCTTTCGCTGATCGAAGGTGCGCGCGCCCGCGGCCTCGACGTCACCGCCGAAGCCTATCCTTACATCGCCGGCATGACCGCTATCAATTCCGCGGTGTTCAATCCCGGCTGGCGCGAACAGCAGGGCATCGACTACGGCAATCTCGTTCTTCCCGAGACTGGCGAGCACCTTACGAAAGAGCGCTTCGAGCAGCTGCATGCCTCTAGCAAGAAGCAGTGGGTTCTCATCTTCGCCAACAAGCAGGCTACCGTCGACGCCATCATCCCCAACCCGCTGGTCATGATCGCCAGCGACGGCATCGAAGGCCATCCCCGCAACGCCGGAACTTATTCGCGCATCATCGCGCAATATGTCCGGGAGAAAAAGACGCTCACCCTAATGGAAGCGATTCGCAAAATGAGTCTGATGCCCGCGCAGATGCTGGAGCGCTCCACCCCCTTCGCGCGCCAGAAAGGACGTCTCCACGAAGGCGCCGACGCCGACATCGTCGTCTTCGATCCCCAAACCATCGCCGACCGCTCCACGTTCGAGAAACCTATGGAACCAAGTGTCGGTGTGCACTACGAACTGGTCGGAGGAACAGTATTGATTGACGACGGCCAACTCGTCCCTGATGTTTTCCCCGGCCGAGCGATTCTGGGCCCAGGGAAAGCGAAGTAAATGTGTGGGAGATTTGCTTGTGTGAGGCGCGCTGCTTGTGTGGGGACGGGCGCATTCGCCCGTCCAGGTTTTGACGTTCTCATCAGCAACAGTAGCTCTTCGCGCCCGCTACTCGTGCTCGGTCTTCCCACCCAGTAACTCAATCGCATGCGGAATCAGCCCTGCCACGGCCTCCAATGACTCCACCGCCCCCGCAGGACTCCCCGGCAGATTCAGAATCAAAGCTTTCCCCCGTACTCCACATACGCCCCGGCTCAGCGCCGCAAACGGAGTCTTCTGCGAACCCACGCGACGCATCAGCTCCGCCACGCCGTCAAGCATCCGATCGCACACCGCCGTAGTCGCTTCTGGCGTGAAATCGCGCTCAGCGATCCCCGTTCCGCCGGTAGTCACGACGAGCCGCACCTCGCGCCCCAGCCGAATCAGCAGATTTTGAATTTGTATGGGATCGTCCGGAACGACTACGCGCACTTCCACCGAGAAGTGAAGCTTCTCAAGAAGTTGCGCCACCGCCGGACCAGATGCGTCCTGGCGTTCCCCGCGAGCGCAAGAATCGCTGATTGTCACAACCGCAACGGTCAGTCCGTGTGGCTCAGCCGCCGATGGTTTACCCGTCATGCTTAACCATCGAGGAGAACATCTTCCTCTTCTTCCCGTCGGCCCGCGGCCGGCGCCGTACTCGGAGCCGGCGCTGGTGCACTTGCTGGCGGCGTCGCGGCGACAGGCGCCTCAGCCTGCGCCGCTTCCGTTTCCCCACCGCCCTCGCGCGAGGATTCGTCGAGCAATCGCAGCCCTTCCATCAGCAGTCCCTGAGTATTGAGTTGCGTGGTTTCTTTATTGGTCTTGCCTTCGAAGTCGAGCTGGAAATTTCCGCCCGTCCAGCGCAGCACTTTGAACACAGCCGGATCGCCCACCAGATCTCCGTAGGTCGCGTGTTTCACCTGGCCTTCGACAAAAAATACTTCGCATTCATCACCTTCATTGCTCAGCGAAAGCTGGCAACTCTTGCGTCCCATCTCGAGCGACTGCATCAGATCGATCACGTTCATCTGGGTGAGACTGCCACGCACCACGCCATCTTTCGGCGCGGTCTTCGCCATTTTCTCCAAAGCCAGCCGGTCAATCAAACGTTTGATGCGCCGCGTGGCATCTTTCAGAAAAAACGGCTTCTCCAGATAGTCATCCGCCGCGTCCACGGGCGAGAGCCGCTCCGCGATATCCGCTTTACTGGCCATCAACACGGTCGAAAAATTAGCCGTCGCCGGCCGGCTCTTCAGTTTTTCGACCAGTTGCCGTCCATCCATCCCGGGCATTTTGTAATCGCACACCAGCAGATCGGGAGTATCATCAACAGCTTTCAGGAGTGCGTCGGCGGCGTCGGTCGCTGTCGTGACCTGCGCCAGCGGGGTCAGCGCCTGCTGCAACATCGCCAGTACCATCGGATTGTCGTCCACCACGAGCAGCTTGACGTTATTCGCCATTCCGTTTGCAGTCATTACTGATACTTCTACTTCGTGCGCCGATACTCTCCGCTCTTGCCGCCGCTTTTCCGTTCCAACACAATTTCGCGAATCGCAATGCTCTTGTCCACGCCCTTGCACATATCGTAGACAGTGAGCGCGGCCACGCTGGCGGCGACCAGGGCCTCCATTTCGACGCCGGTTTCCGCCGTAGTCGCGGCTTTAGAGGTGATGGCGACGCCATTCTCGCACAGCCGCAACTCGACATCAACGAGCGCCAGCGGCAAGGGATGACACATAGGAATCAATTCGGCCGTACGCTTCGCCGCCATGATGCCGGCGATGCGCGCCACTTCGAGCGCATCGCCCTTGGGATTTTGCGGCAGCGCCGCGAGCACCGCCGGAGTCATCGCGACGAATGCGCTGGCCTCAGCCTCGCGCTTCGTCGCCGACTTGCCCGAAACGTCCACCATGCGCGCCCGTCCCGCCCCGTCATAATGGGATAATTTCTTCGCCATGCCGAAATCCTATCTTACAAGACAGCGCGTGTAGGACGGACACTCCTGTCCGTCGCCGTTGATCTTGAAGTTGATCTTGATCTTGATTTTTGACTTTGACTCCCCATCCCAATTTTTTGCAAGCGCAAATGCAAACGGCAAAAACAAGATCAACTGCGACGGCAAAAACAAGATCAACTGCGACGGACAAGAGCTTCCGTCCTACATGAATCAACGCAGCATCACTGCAACAAACTCTTCCGCCAGAATCCGCTCCCGGTCGTCGGGTACAACGATATAGCAATTGGCGCGAGCAGTGGCGGCGATGTCGCCCGATCCTTGCCATTCCACCAACTCGACTTGCGAGTGTTCGAATTCTCCGGAGAGCATCGCGGGAAGAAAACGTTTGAGCCCCGTCTTCACCCGGATTTCCTTCTTCAGGCGTGCATGTAGAAATCTCAGTGTGCGCGGCGACACGCCCGCAAGCGCCTCAAGCATGGGCCGCGCGAACAGTTCGAAAGTCACCATAGTTGAGACCGGATTTCCGGGGAGGCCGAAGAAATATGTCGGAGTTTCGCGGCCGACCGCACCACACTTGCCGAATACGACGGGACGGCCGGGCTGAATTTTCGCGCCAGTGAAAAAGAATTCAGCGCGCAATTCCGACAAGACCTGCTCAACCAAATCGTACCGGCCCATAGAGACGCCGCCCGTCAGCAGCAGCAGGTCGGACTTCAGTCCTTCCTCGATCAACCTTCGCAGACCCTTTGCTTCGTCCGTAGCCACGGGCAGCAGCACGGGCTCGCCGCCAGCCTGTCGTATCTGTGCGGCCAGCGAATAGCTGTTCGAGTTGCGAATCTGCGTAGGGCCGGGTGTTGCGTCGACATCCACGATCTCGTCCCCGGTGATCAGTACAGCCACTTTCGGGCGCTTGTGAACCTGCAAACGCGATTTGCCCACAGAAGCTGCCAGCGCAATCGCCGCCTCATTCAATCGGGCGCCGCGATCGACCAAAACACTTCCCGCCCGCGCCTCGGCCCCGCAGGGAACAATATTTTCTCCCGGCGCGGCACCTCTACTGATCTCGACTCGTTGCCCCCGCTGCGATGTGTGCTCGACCATCACTACCGCGTCCGCGCCAGCGGGAACTGGGGCCCCAGTCATGATCGATGCGGTCTGCCCCCGGCCGATGTTCGCCGGAATGTTCTCCAGCTTCTCTCCCGCTTTGATTTCAGCGATCACCGTGAGCGTTGTAGGAACTTCACTCAAGTCCGTCGAGCGCACGGCATAGCCATCACGAGTGGACCGCGGGAAAGGAGGCAAGTCGCGATCCGCCACAACGGATTCGGCAAGCGCGCGGCCGGCAGCGGAGATCAGATCGACGGATTCCGTTTCCCGAACTCGAACCAGCGCCGCCCGCTCCTCGACCACTCTGCGGGCGTCTTCAAAGCGCAGAACCGTGGAGTTTACGGGCGTGGCGGACATCGGACTGATGATACTAGAGACGAAGAAAAGAAACCGAGAAGGTCCAGATTCATCCTGAACTCGGGAATTTACCGGGCCAGTTCCTGGCCCAGCGCTCCGGGATTGCTGGCGAACGACAGGCCAGTTTCAAGATCAATCACGCGATCCTGAACCAGTTGCGCAATCTCGCCATCGAAATGCTGCATCCCCTCAGACACGCCGGCTTTGATGGCATCGAGCAAACACTTGTTTTCGCGCTCCCCTTTTTCTATGCACTCGCGAGTGCGGGCGTTCGCTTTCAGAATTTCGAACGCAGCGACGCGTCCGCTGCGATCTTGCTTCGAAATCAGGCGCTGACAGACGATATAGCGGAACGACTTGGCAAAACGCTCACGCACTGACTGCTGCTCCGCCGGCGAGAACGAGCTGACGACTCGCTCCACTGTTTTCGATGTGTCGACTGTGTTGACGCTGGAGAACACTAAGTGCCCGGTCTCGGCTGCCTCCAGCACGATCTCAATCGTCTCCCGGTCGCACATCTCACCGACCAGAATGACTTTCGGAGCCTGCCGCATCGCCGACCGCAAGGCGTGGGCAAAACTAGGCGTGTCGCTGTGCAGCTCCCGCTGATGAATCGTGGAACACTTGTGATTGTGCAAAAACTCGATCGGATCTTCGACGGTGATGATGTGGTAGTACTTCTCGCGGTTGATGGCGTCGAGCAGCACCGCCAGAGTGGACGATTTGCCCGAGCCCGCCGCCCCCGTCACCAGCACGATTCCATCTCTCAGTTTGGTGACATCTGTAAGCTGTGGCGGCAGCCGCAACGCCGCGAAGTCCGGAATGGCCGTAGGAATCACTCGCATCACCACCGCGCAACTGCCGCGCTGAATGAAAATGTTGACGCGGAAACGGGCTACGCCAGACAATCCGAAAGAGATGTCGCAAGCTCCATGCTCGCGCAGGGTGGTAATGGCCTGCTTGTTGTCCCCAATCAGGTCGGCGGCGATGTGGCGTGTGTCGTCGGGCGTTAGAAAGGTGAGCCCCGGCACCTGCACCGGAATCATCTGGCCGTAGACCTGGACCTGCGGCGGGCGCCCGGGGGAGAAGATCAGGTCGCTGATTTTCTCTGCGGCGCGCAGCATGGCCCCCAGCAGCGCTGGGGTGGCGACTCTGCCGGTTCCAGAAAAACCTTCTAACGCAACGGTAATCGGGGCAATGGTCGGTGCTGCCATTCGTCCTCACACCTTAGGAATCGCACGCACCACAGATTGGGAAGAAAAAACTTAGATGGTTAACTTTAACCCGCCGCAGGCCAGCCAAGAAGGACAGCAAGTACATAGACCTTGGTAACCTCTTCCAAGACCTGCAAAAAGGGCGGCTCGAATTGAGCCGCCTCTTGCAAACTTGCATGCGAAAAATGGATACCTAAGTAACTATTTCTTCGGAGTTTTCTTCTTCCCGAAGGTGGTTTCCACCGACGAACCGAGGCTCGCCAACAAGTCCTTCGCACTCTGGGCATTCGGCCCGGTCGGCGCAAGCTCCAGATACTTCTGGAAAGCTTCGACGGTTCCCGGCGCCGCAACCTGCTTGTCGCCCTGCAGCGTGGCCTTCGCCAGCAAATTTATGCCTTTCTGATAATAAGCTTCCGCCCGGTTGGGATCGGCGGCAATGCATTTATCGAAGGCGGCATTGGCCTCGTCCGGCCTGCCGGCATTCGTGAGGACGGCCCCGATATTGAAGTAAGCCTGCGCCGCCGCGGCCGGGTCGGTCTGCGCCGCCAGTTCATAGGTCTTTACGGCATCATCGATTTTTTTCGCTTTGGCGTAAGCGTCCGCCAGGTTGTTGTAGTAGGCAGCCAGGTTCGAGACGGCCTTCGGATCCTTGTCGTTCGTCGTGTTCTTCTTAATGTCGACGGCCTTCTGATAAGCCTCGACAGCCGAATCCAGGCGCTTCTGTTTTTCTGCCGGATCCGTTTGTTTGGGCGCCGACATTCGATAGTAATCGCCGAGCTTGAACCAGATCACGTCGCGGCTCGCATCCATCTGTGTAGCTTCGGTGAGCGCAGCGATCGCCGTTTCGTAGTCGCCTGCGTCGGCGGCCGTTTTGGCCGCGGTGAGCTTTTCGTTCAACGCTTTGACTGTGTTCACTTCCTTGGTCTGTTTAGCTTGCGCCTCCTGCATTTGCTTCATCTGCTCGGCGGAAACACCCTTGCCCTTGGCGGCATCTTCCTGATCTTTCTTCAGATCGAAGTCCTGAACATTTTCACTGGTGTTCACCGGGAACCCGTTGAGATGATCCAGTTCCTTGCCCGCTTTCTGATCGTCCGCGTTCTTATAAATCGTGATGTTGTACTTGCCGGGCGTCAGCCCCAGCGAGAAATATTCACCTTTCTTGTTGGTCTTAAGGACGTACTTCTGACCGTTATCCATATTGGCGTAGACCACGATTCCGTCAACGATCGGGTTGCCCTGCGCATCTTTGACGACGCCTTTCACCGACCCCGAAGCCTGGGCGAAGACGGGAGGTACGCACAGTCCCAGCGCCAGTATTGCGAATAGAAGAATTCCAAAATATTTTTTCATCTTGCCTCCCGGCAAATCCGAATTTTGCTGGCCACTTCTCGAAAGCATCAAGATCTTCCCAACCACCCCTCTAGTCCGCGTACGGAATTGGATCCTGCACTCCCGCCGCCGCGAAGGCACGCAGGCGCAACGCGCAGCTGTCACACTTACCGCAAGCCCGATCCTGGCGGCTGTAACATGACCAAGTTAAATCGAACGGCGCACCCAGTTCAAGGCCGAGGCGCACAATCTCGGCTTTGCGCATGGCGATCAGTGGAGTCACAATTTCGATCCGTCCGTCCTTCGTGCCGGTTCTCGCCACTTCATTGAACGCCTTGTAATAAGCCGGACGGCAATCGGGATAGCCCGAGCTATCCGGTTCAACAGCGCCAATGTACACCTTTTCCGCGCCCAGCACCTCCGCCCAGCTCACCGCGACCGCCAGGAAGTGTGCGTTGCGGAAGGGCACGTACGTGACCGGGACGCTATGCCCAACTTCGCCGGCCGCAGGCACGTCGATGGCATCGTCGGTCAGCGCCGAACCGCCAATCGCACGCAAGGCCTCGTTTCGCACCATAAGTTTATCTGCAATCTTCAGCCGCTGGCAGATGGCCAGAAACGACTGTCGCTCCCGCTCCTCGGTGCGCTGGCCATAGCTGATGTGCACCGCGGCAACCTCGTAGTCCCGTACCGCCAAAGCGGCGCACACGCAAGAGTCCATGCCTCCGCTGAGCAGAACCACGGCGCGAGATTGAGTAGAAGGAGCCATCCTGTGAAATCGCCATTGATGATTGTCGATTTTTGATTGTTGATTCGAAAAAGGCTCCGAGGCCTTGCGGTTTTTAATCGACAATCAAAAAATCGTCAATCAACAATTTCTTCCTAGACTCCTTTCAATGCCGGGTCCCATATGAACTTATGCAACTGCAATCCCAGCCGCGCCGGCACATCGTCCGCAATCATCCACTCTGCCAATTCCCGCGGATCGAGCAGGCAATGCGAGCTGTCGCGCCCGCCGGTCGCGTCTTTGCGGAATGCGGGCGAGAATAGGACCGCATTCACGCGCTCCGCAAGATGATGCCGCTGGGTGAACTTCCGCGCAAAGTCGTAATCCGTCCGGCTGCTCAGCACGAACTTGACTTCATCTCGGGGCGATAGCGTCTCCACGTTTTCCATGCAAAACGTATCACCCTCGCCCGAGTTCGGACACTTCACGTCGACGATCTTGACAACGCCCGCCGGAACCCGCGCCAGCGGCCGCTCTCCGCTCGTTTCCAGCAGAACCTGATATCCGTTATCCAGAAGCCGCTGCATCAGCGGAACCACTTCCCGCTCTTGCAGCATAGGCTCGCCGCCGGTTATCTCTACTAGCCCTCCGCCCGGACTCAGCCGCGAAACCTCGGCGAGCACCGCTTCCATCTCCATCTTGCGACCGCCCTGAAAGGTGTACTCGCTGTCGCACCAGGAACACCGCAGATTGCACCCTGTCAACCGCACAAAAACGCACGACAGCCCCGCGTACGTCGACTCCCCCTGCAATGATTTATAAATCTCAGTGATCTGCATGAACAGCTGCCAGCCTCCAGTTGCCAGCCCCCCGCCTCAGGCTCCCGCTTGCTTAGAGACCGAGGGCAAGAGTCCGTTAACGATGCGACCGACTTCGCCGCACAACTCCAACAGCTTGCTGGTGGTTTCCTTTTGCAAGTAGCCGAGATTCTCTGCGATCTGGGAGTTGCGTTTCGATTTCCATCAGAGAACCTCTCCCCTGCCCCAGAAAATATCGGAACTCCTTTTCCGACAGTCTGCCCTGCCCCTCAGCAATGTTGCTCGGAATAGACGCGGCGGCGCGGCGCACCTGTGAGGTAATTCCAAATAGCTCATCTTTCGGAAAGGTGGCTGTCGCTCGCGCCGTTACAAGCTCCATCGATTTCTGCCGGGCAAACAGGTCCTTGTAAGATCGCCCCAAGCGCTAGATCCTTCCCTGCTGTATCTTCACTGGCAACTGGGGGCTGGCGACTGATTACTCACTGTATTTCGCGGTCGTCGTATCCGTCTCGAAAACCGTCACGTCCTTCACCCACACCCGCCCGCCAGTCACGCTTTGCAGCCGCGTGTTCGACTCATCGTAGAAATACTTTGCCAAATTTTCCGCCGACGGATTGATCACAGTGAAGGGCTCAATCTCATTGATCATCTGGTGGTCGAGACGCTCAATCACGTGCTTCATCACCTCGCGCAGATCTTTGAAGTCGAGCAGCAGACCAGCTTTGTCCAACTCGGCCCCGGCGAGCGTCACCCGTATCTTATAGTTGTGGCCGTGCGGATTCTCGCACTTGCCCTTGTAATTGCGCAGGTAATGCCCCGCCGCGAAAGTGTCTTCCACCGTGACTTCGAACATGATCCCCCAGCAGCCGGGCCGCGATTCAGGGCCGGCCACGCTACTTTGCTCTATGCCCAATGCTCCATTGTACCGCCGGACTCGAAGCGGGCGCCGCTTGACTCACGCCCCAAGGAAATGTAGCTTGCCTATTCCTCGTTTAATCCCAAGGAGCACGCATGCTGCCGCGCAAGTCCCCTCTCGCATTCCTGTTTGCCCTGGCGCTGACGGCCAGTCTTTTTGCGCAAAATCGGCCGGACGCCACAGCCCCCGACTACGAAGCCAAGGAACACTACACGAAGTACGAATATCGCATCGCCATGCGCGACGGCGTCCATTTGTTTACCTCCGTCTACGTTCCCAAAGATAGTTCTCGCACCTACCCGTTCCTGATCAACCGCACCCCTTACAGTGTCGGACCGTACGGCGTCGACCTCTACCGCACGCAGCTTGGCCCATCCCCTGAGTTCGACAAGGCAGGATACATCTTCGTATTTCAGGATGTGCGCGGCCGCTACATGTCGGAGGGTACTTTCGTCGAGATGCGCCCGCACATCGACAACAAGAAGTCCAAACAGGATGTCGACGACAGCACCGATCTTTACGACAGCATCGACTGGCTGCTCAAGAATGTTCCCAACAACAACGGTAATGCCGGGATCTGGGGAATCTCGTACCCCGGCTTTTTCACCTCCGCCAGCATCATCGACTCGCATCCCGCGCTGAAAGCCGCATCGCCGCAGGCTCCTATGACCGACCTCTTCATGGGCGACGACGCCTACCACGGCGGCGCCTTCATGCTGGCCGCGAATTTCGGCTTCTACAGCTCGTTCAAGCCGCAGGAAAATCCCCAGCTCCCGCCGAAAACCTTCGTCCCTTTCGACTGGGGAACGAAAGACGCCTACGAATTTTATTTAAACGCCGGTCCGTTAGCGAGTCTACAAAAATATCTCGAGGGCAAGAGCGCTCTCTGGGACGACCAGGTGAAGCACGACACCTATGACGACTACTGGAAGGCGCGCAATCTCGCGCCGCACATGAAGAACATTCATTGCGCCGTCCTCACCGTCGGCGGATGGTTTGATGCCGAAGATCTGCAAGGCCCCTTCTCAACCTTTCATGCCATCGATAAAAATAATTCCGGCATTTTCAACGCGCTCGTGATCGGCCCATGGGTTCATGGCGGCTGGGCCCGCTACGACGGCGAGCATCTTGGCCGCGTCGACTTTGCTTCGAACACCGGCGAGTATTATCGCAAGAACATTCTCTTCCCCTTCTTCGAGCAGCACCTCAAAGGCAACGGCGACGCCAAACTTCCGAAGGCCTATGTCTTTGAAACCGGCACGAATGTGTGGCGGCAATATTCCGCCTGGCCTCCGAAAAATGCCGAGCCGAAAACTCTCTACCTCCACGCCAATGGTGATCTTTCGTTCAAACCGCCCACTGAATCGGCCTCGTTCGACGAATATGTGAGCGATCCAGCCAAGCCCGTGCCGTTCGTAAGTTACGCCGCGCTCAATGTTCCCCAGGAATACATGCTCTCGGACCAGCGCTTCGCCGACCGTCGCACCGATGTCGTTGTTTATCAGACGCCCGTTCTGCAGGAAGATATAACTATCGCCGGTCCGATCTCGCCGCGCCTTTTCGTTTCCACCAGTGGCACCGACTCCGACTGGGACGTAAAGCTGATCGACGTCTATCCGACGGATTATCCTGATAGTAAGCAGGACGCGCCGCGTCCTGAAGATCGCGATAAACCGCGCAAAGACGTGGGCGCACCGTCGTTCACGATGGGCGGTTATCAGCAATTAGTCCGCGGCGAGCCCTTCCGCGGAAAATTCCGCCACAGCTTCGAAAAGCCCGACCCCTTCACTCCCGGCAAAGTCGAAGAGATCAATTTCACTATGCAGGACGTCAACCACACCTTCCGCCGCGGCCATCGCATCATGGTGCAGTTGCAAAGTTCCTGGTTTCCCCTCACCGACCGGAACCCGCAAACCTTCGTCAACATCCCCGATGCCAAGCCCGCGGACTTCGTGAAAGCCACCGAGCGCGTCTATCACACGAAAGCGGAGCCGTCGGGAATGATGGTCGGAGTAATAGCCGGGCCCGAAATGGCAGAAGAAGAGAAATAGGCAACAAGAAGCGGAAGTCATGGGTTGACTAAATGGCAAATTCCTTACTATAATGTAAGGAATCCGTCAAGGAGTAAGGAATTATGGCATCCGCAACCATCACTTCCAAAGGGCAAATCACCATCCCGGTACAGGTCCGCGAGAAACTTGGGCTCGAGCCGGGCGATCGCATCGAATTCGTACAGACGGAGCCGCGCAAGTTCGAGATCGTTCCGGTCACGGGGTCCGTGCGGGACCTGAAGGGGATGCTCTACAAGAAAGGCCGCAAGCCCGTATCGATTGAGGAAATGAACGCCGCCGTCGCCTGGGCCGCGTCTCAATCAAATGGGCGCTCGAAGCGATGACCGGTTTGGACACGAACATCATCGTCCGATACGTGACCCAGGATGATCCGGCGCAAACTCGAACGGCCACAAAGTTGATCGAGTCGCTCTCGGCGGAAGAGCCGGGTTTCATTGCCCTGGTTGTCGTCGCCGAACTGGCATGGGTCCTGCAGACGTCGTACAGTTCCACACGTGACGAGATCGTAAGCGTGCTCGAGTCGCTCTTGCGAGCCAAGACACTTGTGGTGGAGCGCACCGATTTGGTGCGGCAGGCCTTGCGCCAATTTTCTGCCGGACGCGCCGATTTCGCGGATTACTTAGTCGAACGCTGTGCGAATGCTGCCGGCTGCGAGCGGACATTTACATTCGATAAGGTTGCGGCAACCGATGCGGGCATGCGATTGCTCAGGTGATTGCAGATTGGCTTCGTCCACCTAGCTACGTTCCCACCCCGAAAAACTCCTCCACCACTTTCACATCCGTCGTCCTCTTATAGTTCGGCAGGCTCTCCACAAACACTTTCCCATACTGCTTCTTCAGTATGCGATTGTCCAGCAGCACCAGCAGTCCGCGGTCATGCAGCGACCGGATCAGCCGCCCGAAACCCTGCTTCAGCGTGATGACCGCCGACGGCACCTGATACTGAAAGAACGCGTTCCCCCCGTCAGCATCGATCGCCTTCACCCGCGCCGCCACCACCGGATCGCTCGGCACCGCAAACGGCAGCCGATCGATGATCACGCAACTCAACTGTTCCCCTTGCACATCCACTCCCTGCCAAAATGAAGACGTCGCGAACAACACCGCATTCGGCGTCAGCCGAAACTCATCGAGCAGCGAGCTCTTCGGCGCGTCCCCCTGTTTCAACAGAGGAAACCCCACTTCCCCCAGCAGCCGCTGATAAATGTCATTCATCTGCGCGTAGCTCGTGAACAGCACGAACGCCCGTCCGCGCGTGATCTCCAGCAACCGGCGAATGCGCTCGGCTGCAACGGCAGTGAATTGCGGCGCACGCGGATCGGGCAAATCCGGGGGCACATAAAGCACCGCCTGACTCTGATAATCGAAGTGCGAAGGCAGCACCAACTCGCGGGCATGTTCAAACCCGAGCCGCTGACGAATATATTCGAAGCCACCGCCCACCGCCAGCGTCGCCGAAGTCAGGACGGCGCACTCCAGCTTCGACCACAGGCATTCCCGCAAGATAGGACCAACATCAATCGGTGTCGCCTGCAAAAAAACATTCTGTCGACCGTGTGCGTTTTCCGCAGCCTTTTCTGTGCCTCGCTGACTCCGTAGTGAAAATGTTCTACCTCGCCGCTCAATCCAAAAAACCGTATTGCGATCTTCCGCCTCCATCGCAAATCCCAACTGCGCCTGAATCTCCTGCGCCCTGCGCACGAAGTTGAAAACTTCTTCCGGTTTCTGCGGCAAACCTTCCAGTTCCCCGGCAAGCCGCGTCAACGCATGATTCAGCGCCCCAAATTCGTCCCCATTCTCCTCCAGAAACTCGCGCCGCGTATCGAACGCAAACCGTCCCTCACCGGCCGGAAGCAACGAAAAGAAAAATTGCGAGCGCTCCCGCAAACTCCCCAGCGCCCCGCTAAGCGATGCCGACAGCATCTGATTGCGCTGCATCGAGATCTCGACATCCCGCGCCAACTCCTCCATCCGCAGATTGCTCACCGAGATGCCGAAGTAATTTCCCGCGACATCTTCCAGTTCATGAGCTTCATCAAAAATCACCGCCGCCGCCTCCGGCAAGACGCCCGCATCGGGCGCACCGTCGGCCTGCAATTTGATGGCAAGATCCGCAAAAAAAAGATGATGGTTGACGATAATGATGTCGCTCTCCATCGCTTTGCGTCGCATCTCGGTGATGAAGCAGCGCTCAAACTCGCTGCACTTCTGCCCAGTGCAAGCGTCGGCCCGCGCGTCCAGCTTGTGCCAGAGCAGGCTAGCCTCGGGCAGTTCGGCCAATTCGGCGCGATCGCCGGTCGAAGTCGCCTTCTCCCAGGCAGCGATGGCGCGATATTGCTCAATCTCCTCCAACCCGCTCAGCACCGCCTGATCCGTCAGGTCATACAATTTCTTGCGGCACAAATAATTGCTGCGCCCCTTCATATAGCAAACCGAAAGCCGGCCCGTGCTCCGTTTGACGCCTGCACTCTCTTTGTCATTTCGAATATTTTCTTTGTCATTTCGAGCGGAACGAGAAACCTGCTGTTCGCCGGCAGCGTCTCCGAACAGCGCTTCCTCCAGGAACGGCAAGTCTTTGTAAAACAGTTGTTCCTGCAGATTCTTCGTCCCGGTCGAAATGATGACCCGCTTCCCCGACCGGATCACCGGCATCAGATAGGCCAAGGTTTTCCCCGTGCCCGTGCCCGCTTCCACGATCAGGTGCCGCTTTTCCCCCAGCGCCTGCTCGACCGCCTGCGCCATTTGCAATTGCCCGCGCCGAAATTCATACGCTGGATGCGTCCGCGACAGCACTCCACCAGGCCCAAAAAATTGATGCAACGTCGCATCTTCCCCACGCTGCTCCGTCCGATTTGAAGTTGTAGAAGCCAAGGAGTCTCTATAATAGAACTTCCCAGTTCATGTGGGGACAGCCGCCCTCGGCTGTCCAGCCGACTCGAAGAGTCGGCAGCCCCTCCACAAATACGGGAACCATTGGGGTCTTGCCACAGCAAGGACAGTCGGGGACGGCTGTCTCGACACAATCTTTTCACCACATAAAGTTATTTTGACCCAACCCACCTACAACTCGACCAGCACCATCGCCACTACCGCCGCCGGCATTCCCACAATCGCCATTGTCGGACGCCCCAACGTGGGTAAGTCCACGCTCTTCAACCGCATCGTAGGTTCCCGCCGCGCCATCGTCGGCGACGAGCCCGGCATCACCCGCGACCGCCTTTACGGCGATGCCGAATGGGAAGGTCGCCACCTGCGCATCGTCGACACCGGCGGCATCCTGCCGGAAGAAAAAGATCTGATCCCATCTGAAATCTACCGTCAGGCCCGCGTCGCGCTCGACGAAGCCGCCGCCATCGTCATGGTCGTC
The DNA here is from genome assembly GCA_036500765.1 of Candidatus Sulfotelmatobacter sp. Taxonomy (NCBI): domain Bacteria; kingdom Pseudomonadati; phylum Acidobacteriota; class Terriglobia; order Terriglobales; family Candidatus Korobacteraceae; genus Candidatus Sulfotelmatobacter; species Candidatus Sulfotelmatobacter sp. The sequence goes on along the minus strand of DASYBM010000008.1, from coordinate 30,930 downwards.
GACGGACGCACCGAACTCGCCGGCCCCGACCTCGAACTCGTCCGTCTGCTCCGCAAAGCCAACCGCCCGCTATTCGTAGCTGTGAACAAAGTCGACACCGAAAAACAATCTAACCTGATCAACGATTTCCACCGCCTCGGCGTGAAAAAGATGTTCCCCATCTCCGCCGAACACGGCCGCGGCATCGACGACCTGCTGGACGCGGTGGTCGAAGCCCTCCCTGCAGAAAACTTAACCGCCGAAGACACAGAGCGCACAGAGGCCAACGACCAACGACCAACGACCAACGACGGTTCCGACGACCAACGACCAACGACCGACGACGACGCGCCATCGTCCGCCCACGAAACCAAAGTCGCTATCATCGGCCATCCCAACGTCGGCAAATCCACCCTCCTCAACTGCCTCACCGCCTCCGATCGCGCCATCGTCTCGCCCATCCCCGGCACCACGCGCGACGCCGTCGACGAAATCGTCGAGCACAACGGACGCCGCTTCCGCTTCATAGACACCGCCGGCATCCGCCGTAAAGGCAAGACGCATTTGATGGCTGAAAAACTTTCCGTCGTCATGGCCCGCAAGCATCTCGAAGGCGCCGACATCGCCCTGCTCGTCATCGATGCCACCGAAGGCGTCAGCCAGCTCGACGCCTCCATCGCCGGGCTCGCGCACGAGGGCGGACGCTCCATCATCATCGTCGTCAACAAATGGGATTTAGTAATTAGCGGAAAAGACAAACCGTCGCGCCCCACCAAAGCCGAACGCATGCGCGAATCCAAACGCCCCGGCGACCGCGACGCCTACGAAGAACGCCTGCGCTACGAACTAAAATTCCTGAACTACGCGCCCATCGTCTTCATCTCCGCGCAAAGCGGCAAGGGCACCGAGAAAATCTTCCCTCTGCTCGAAGAAGTCGCCACCGAACGTCGCAAGCGCGTCACCACCGGCCAGATGAATCGATTCCTCGAACGCGTGGATTTCGAACGAGCCTCCGTCCCCATGCGCCAGCGAGTGAAAATCCTCTACATGACGCAAGCCTCCGTCGCTCCTCCCACCTTCGTCCTCTTCACCAACCGAGCCGTGAAACTCCATTTCTCCTACCAGCGCTTCCTCGAAAACCAAATCCGAGAAGCCTTCGGCTTCCTCGGCACCCCCATCTGGATTAAGAACAAAGCCAGAGAATCAAAGTAGAAGAAGCAGGAAACAGCGGGAAGCCGACAACGACCATGTTGGCACAGCCCATGTGGGGACGGACGCCTTCGTCCGTCCAGCAAGCGCAGCGAGCGGAAAGTCGAGGCGCTGCCGAAATCTAATGTCGATTCACTCGCCTGCCATCGCCTGCCCCTTCGTCAGCAACCCCACCCGCTGCACTCCCGCATGATGCGCCCGATCGATCACATCCGCCACATACTGAAAATCCACATCCGCATCGCCACGGACGAACGCCACCTTCTCCGCACGCTTCAAATAAATCTGCGCCAGCCGCACATCCAGATCCTCCCAGCGCACGTCTTCCTTGTTGATCTTCACCGTCGGCGGAACATCCTTCGCTGTCCAGATCACCTCAATCACAATCGTCCGCGACTGCGTTTCCGGCGCCGTCTGCTTCTGATTCGGCTGCGGAATCTGCGTCTTCTCCTGATACTCCTTGTCCATCGACACCACCAGCATGAACATGATGATCAATGTCAGCAACACATCAATCAGCGGCGTAACATTAATCTGCGGCCCGCGCGCACCGGCGCCTCCCATTGCAAATGCCATCGCGATTGCTCCTCTCGGCCACGCACGTCTGCAACATCAGACACCGCCGCACCGCGAGAGTTCCTGCTGTTCGCGCTCATTGGGCCGAAGGAGTTTCGAAGATTTGTCATTCCGAGGAGCGAAGGCGACGAGGAACCTGCTGTCTGCCGGAAGCAGCAAAACAGCAGGTTTCTCGGTTCGCTCGAAAATGACAAGGCCGAGGATCGGAAGCGACAAAAAATGGGGAATGAAAAAAACGGGGAATGACGAAGATCGGGAGTAATAGACGAAGATCGGGAGTAATAGAACATGAGGGATCGAACGACCGTTTCCTTGCCACTTTCCATCGTCCCCCTGCATCATTGATGCAGTGGTCGCATGAGCCGCCATCCCTGCGCAATCCATAGTGCCATGACTCTCACGCCGCGACTTGCGCTCCTCGCACTCTTGAGCCTCCTCGCGCCCTTCGTCCGCGCCCAGGACAACTACGAAATCCAGGTCTATGGCTCCGAGACCCAGGCCCCGCGCTCTACCATGATCGAAATTCATTCGAACTTCACCGTCGACGGCAGCAAGACCGTCATTGACGGCATGCTCCCGACCAATCACGCTGAGCACGAAACGCTCGAACTCACGCAGGGCATCAACGATTGGGCGGAAGTCGGTTTCTATCTCTTCTCCAGCATTCAACCGGACGGCGGCTGGCAATGGGTTGGCGATCACATTCGCCCGCGCGTCCGCGCCCCGGAGAAGTGGCACTGGCCAGTCGGTGTGAGTTTGTCGACGGAATTCGGTTACCAGCGCGCCGCTTTCTCGCCCGATACCTGGACGTGGGAAATCCGTCCCATCATCGACAAGAAAATCGGCCCCTGGTACTTGAGCTTCAATCCCGCGCTGGACCGCTCGTTTCACGGCCCCAGCGTCAACAAAGGCGTCGAGTTTTCCCCTAACGCAAAAGTCAGTTACGACTTCACGAAGAAAATTGCCGGCGGGCTGGAGTACTACGCCGCCTACGGCTCACTCGCAGGATTCGACCCGCTCCGCGATCAGCAGCAGCAATTCGTCCCAGCGATCGACATCAACTTCGCCCCCCAATGGGAGTTCAACTTCGGCGTCGGTGTCGGTACCACGCGTTCCACCGATCACTTGATCGTCAAATGCATAATAGGCCGCCGCTTCAGTTGGCCCCACGGAAAGAAATAGAAGGGAAGTGTGAGAAAACGCCGCCATCTAGGGACGACCCATGTGGGGACGGACGCATTCGTCCGTCCCGCCGAGCGCAGCGAGGTGCGGCACTACCCAATCGGTTCAGGAGTGAGTGACAGTGGCGGTGGTTCCGGCGGAGGCCCGCCCTCCGAAGCCGGCCCTGCCGCCGCCGAGGGCGGATACAAAACCATCCCCAGCGGTCGATACCTCGCCGCAAAGAAATAAATCGAATACGCCGGGAAGAAAACGATCGCCGGCACCGCAATCAGCCCGACCAAATACATGAAAGCCGCGAACAGAATGCTTCCCACCACCACCGCCACCGTAATGGTAAAAACATTCCAGGTCAGTCCAACGCTTTTCCCGGTGAGCACCGCAACCAGCGTCAAGGCCACGGTCGGAATCGCAATGATCAATCCCAGAATCAACGACGCGATGCCAATTACGATCCCTGCCCCGATCGCCAGTGCGATCTTCATCCCAATGTACCCGGCGTAGCCGCCCTTCTCCGCCTTGATCATCGGCCACAAACGTCGCCACCCCTCGATGGCTCCAATTCCCTCCAGCGCCATCTGCGGCACCACAAAATCTTTGGTCAGCACATGCACCACCGCCGTCACCACGAAGACAGCGAACATTACGAAGAACAACGCAATCCCGCCCAGCACCAGTCCTAGAGCGTGCTCCCCAGGCTGGCTAAACCACCCCAAGGCGTAGGCAAAGGCCGCGGGAATACCCACGAACACTGCCAGTCCCCCGAGCACGACCATCATGTAACCCAGTTGCCACCAAAAATATCGCCAGCCCGGGCCCGTCCTGCGGCTCCAGCCCTGCCGAATATGGCAGTCCTTCGCCAGCACGCTATCGAACAGAATGAACCGCATCACGCTGCTCACGTACAGCAGCACGATCGCCAGGATAAAGCCGGTTACGACGAGCGTCGCAATCACTCCCGCCAGAATTGCGGGATCGATCTGCGGAAACCGATCTGTAAGAGGATTCACGAAATGGCGCGACGATCCGCCTTGTTGCGGAATATTGAAATTGGAAGGAAAGTTAAACCCGCCCGATCCCATCTCTCCCGCCAGCAACCCCACCAACGCCAGACGGGTCCACTGCCCAAAGCGAAATGGTTGTATGAGTTGTTGCCTGGTGTGTTGAAAGGCAAGCGTGATGGTATCGATGGCGGAAATCGGCAAGCAGCACCTCGGGGCGAAATTGCCCCAGCAGCAAATTACTGCGAACCAAGGTACTGCGAACGAAGATGCGGTGCAAATCAATTCGTGGAAGAGCGGCCCTTTGTGGAAGAACGGTTTCTCGTGGAAGAGCGGCCCTTTAGGGCCGCGTCATGCGTTAAAAGCGATGCGGGGCTTTAGCCCTGGCCGTCCGGCCGCTAGGCGCTACTCATACCGCAGCGCCTCCACCGGGTCCAGCTTCGACGCCCGCAGCGCCGGCACCAATCCGCTGACCACGCCCACCACCAGCAACACCGCGCCCGATAAAAATACCGTCATCAGCGAAATCTTCAGATGAATATCGCCCTGCCCGGAATCGTCCTCGAACAACGGTCCCATCATCGGCAACGTCCCCACCGACCAGGCGATCACGTACGACAACAACACGCCGATCGCGCCGCCGATCAGCATGATCAGCAGCGTCTCCGCCAAAAACTGCAGCTTGATGTGACGCTTGCGCGCCCCCAGCGCACGCCTGAGTCCAATCTCGCGAATGCGCTCGTCCACCGATACGAGCATGATGTTCATCACGCCGACCCCGCCGATCCCCAAAGTCAGCGTGCCAATAAAAGTCAGCAGCACCTGCAGCCCGATCGTCAGCGCATCGATCACCGGCCGAAATTCGTCGCGCCCAAACATCTGGAACGCTTTCGGATCGGTCGGCGAAAAATTCTGCCGTGTCGCCACCGCCGCCAGAACCTGCGCCATAGCTTTCTTTTCAAATTGCGGCGCGATCGGCTCAAACACCATCACCGCCGCATAGCGGGTGTTCCACAAATCGCCCGCCGACGAATAAGGAATCCACGATGATTCGTCGTCGCTGGAAAAATAATTGCTGAGCTGAATCTTCCGCGCCATCACGCCAATCACTGTGAAGCGTACGCCCGCGACCTGCACCGTCTCACCCACCGCCGGCCGCCCGCTGAATAATTCTTCCTTTAACCGTCCGCCCAGAAAAATCACCCGCCGCCGTTCCATCTCATCCTCGGCGTCAATCCATCGCCCTTCCGACGGCACCTCGTTCCGCATCTCGCCGTATTCCGGACAAACTCCTCGCACCGGCGCCGTCCCGACCATGCGGTCGCCATAAGCAATTCCCGGCCGCCGCACTGTTTCCAGGCAAACATGCTTCACGAGCGGTGCCGTCTGCTTCACCATGTCGAGATCGGCCTGTTCCAGCACAACTTTTTTTCCCGCCCGCTGCCCGCCCGGCTGCTCGCTCGTCTGCTGTGGCCAGCAGATCACCGCGCCCTTGCCGAACGCGTCGAACCCATGCACCAGCACGCTGCGAAAGCTGTTGCCATACGCAATCAGCAGCGTCACCGTCGCGATCCCCCACACGACCCCCAGCATGGTAAGAAAGCTGCGGGTAACATTCCGCTTCAGCGCGACCCAGGCCTCGAGAATGATTTCAATCAGCATGAAAGAGAATCGAGTAATTGTGAAATTGAGTAATTGGGGAATTGAAAACTCGATGTCCGGTGTTTTCAATTACTCAATTACCAAATTACAAAATTACACAATGATCCCTATCCTCCCGCCTCATATCGCAACGCCTCAATCGGATCAATCGACGCCGCCTTCCGCGCCGGATACAGCGCCGCTCCTACCGCAATCGCTCCCAGCAGCCCAGCCGCAACCAGCCCCGACGTCCAACTCGGAATCAGCCCGGCAAAAAAGTCCGGCATCGGCAACATATTCACGAGCGCGCAAAATCCGAACGCCACGCCCAGCCCAATCCCGCCGCTCAGCAGCGCAATGATCAGCGCCTCAATAAAAAACTGCCGCAGGATCGTGCCCGCCGGAGCGCCAATCGCTTTCCGCACGCCAATCTCCCGCGTCCGCTCCCGCACCGCCACCAGCATCACGTTCATCACACCGATTCCGCCCAGCAGCAGCGTCACAATCCCGACTGCGCCCAGAAAAAATTTCATCCCATCCGTCATCGTCTTGAACGCCTGCGCCTCCTGCACCGTATCCCAGATCGGACACGCCTCCTTATCGCGCGGATCGTAGCGATGCATCCGTGCCAGCGCCGCGCGCACTTCATGCTTGCAAGCCTCATGCTGCCCCACCGATTTCGGCGTCACCAGCAATTGATCGAACGTCGTGTCGGTCCCGGGAGGCTTATCCGGAAAATCGCGTCGCATCGCGGCAAACGGCACGAAAACTTTATTCACATCCCAGCCGTCATAGCTGGAATCCTGCTTCTTCTTCGCCATCACGCCAATCACGTTATACGGAAAATCATTCAGATAAATCGTATCGCCCACCGGATTGCGCCCGGGGAACAACTGCTTGGCGGCATCCGACCCCAGAAATGCCACCCGCCTGCCCTCGCGCATATCATCCCAGTCATAGAACCTTCCCGCGCCCACATCGAGGCTGCGAATATAACCAAACGGTGGGTGCGATCCTGTCACCGTGAACGCCGCATTATTGAAATTAGAGTGCACGCGCACCGTGTCCTGCTCCAGCTCCGGAATCGCATACTCGCAATCGGGAGACTCCGCCTGCACTACCGGCACATCCTGGTCCTCCCAGTGAACCACGCGCCCAGCATGGGTTCCACCCGCCTGTAGGCTGGTGCGGCCATGAAACACGATCATCACGTCCTTGCCCAGGTTCCGCGCCTGCGCTTCCTGACCCTTCCGCAACCCCTCGCCCGCCGCCACCATCAGCACAATCGAAACAATCCCCCATGCAATTCCGAACATGGTCAAAAAAGCCCGCAATTTATGCGCCCACAAGGTTCGAAGCACATCGAAAATAAGATCCCGAACGGTCATAACACTAAGTTGGACGCAGCCCGAAAGAGAAGGTAATCCCCAAGCCTCTTGTAGTTAATACGAAAGCGAGCATCTTTTTGTTGCAGAGAATTCGTGGAGGGCAGGCGCCTCGCCCGTCCCCCAAAGCGAAGCGCGGTAGTTCTTACCTTGCACTTGTTTGCGTGGGGACGGACGCATTCGTCCGTCCGCCGAGCGAAGCTCGGCGATGCTCTGACTTCAGATCTTCACGGCCGCCGCTCCCACATCGGAAAACCACCGGTCAAACGCCCGCAAAGCCATCTCACACTGCACCCGATGCCGCTCCTTCCGGTCGCGAATCTTCCTCTCCAGCGCCGGCAGCAAATCAAACGTGATATTCGCCGGCTGAAAATTCTTCGCATCTGCATGCGTCACATAATGCGTCAGCGATCCAAACGCCGAAGCCCGCGGCGCAGGCCCGATTTCGACGTCCGAAGCCAACGCCGAAGCATGCATCCCAGCCAACAATCCGGTGGCAATCGACTCCACATATCCCTCCACCCCGCAAATCTGCCCGGCAAAGAAAACCCGAGGATGCACCTTCATCTGCAGCGTCTCGCGCAACAGCGTCGGCGAATTGATGTACGTATTGCGATGAATCTGCCCATAGCGCAGAAACCGCGCATTCTCCAAACCCGGAATCAGCCGCAGCACCCGCGCCTGCTCGCCAAACTTCAAATGATTCTGAAATCCCACCAGGTTGTATGAATCCGCCCGCAGATTTTCCTGCCGCAACTGCACCACCGCATACGGCATCCTGCCTGTCCGCGGATTAATCAATCCCACCGGCTTCATCGGACCAAAGCGCAGCGTATCCCGTCCGCGCCGCGCAATCTCCTCAATCGGCAGACAGCTCTCAAAATAATTCAACTTCTCCCAATCCCGCTCCTCCACCGATTGCGCCGCCAGCAGCGCATCGTAAAACACTCCATATTCCTCCGCCGTCATCGGACAGTTAATGTAATCCGCCGACCCCTTGTCATAGCGCGCCGCCAAATATACGCGCCCCATATCAATCGAGTCCGCCTCCACAATCGGACTAATCGAATCGTAGAAGTAAAGATGCGCACTCTCTTGCGGGTGCGGAACCAGCTGCTGTGGATCGGGATTATCTGGAGCCGGGTGCCCCATTTCTCGCGCGCTCTCTGCGCGCGAAGTGGGGTCTTGCGGTCCTCGGCTCAGCCGCCCAATCTCCGCCGCCAGCACCTCCGAAGTCAGTGGCCCAGTAGCAATAATCGTGATCTCCCCCGCCTCTTCAATCGCGGTAACTTCCTCCCGCCGAACCGTGATCCGCCGCTCGCGCCCGATCGCCTCCGTCACCCGCGCCGCAAACGCCACCCGATCCACTGCCAACGCATGCCCCGCCGGCACCGCGCACGCTCGCGCAATCTCCAGCAGGAGCGATCCTGCCCGCCGCATCTCCTCTTTCAGCAGCCACGGAGCTGTGTTCTCACTATCCGACTTCAGCGAATTCGAGCACACCAGCTCCGCAAAATCCGCCGTCTGATGCGCCGGCGTCGTCCGTACCGGCCGCATCTCCAACAACTCCACCTCGAGCCCGCGCCGCGCACACTGCCACGCCGCCTCCGACCCCGCCAGTCCGGCCCCGATAATGCGAATCTTGTTCCTCATGGAATCACTATTGAAATGTCGACGAACCGCGGGTGCCCCATTTCTCGCCTCCTTTGCGAGAAGTGGGGACTTTCGCCGAACTTTCACGGCGAGTGAACCCACCCGTTCCTCTCCAGTATTTCGACGACGTCCGGCAATTGAGATGACCCTTGTCAGCCCCTGCGCCCTGGCTCGGAAAAAGACAAATTCGCAAACAGACAAATAGCATGGCTACCGTCTTCGTCCGTTTTTTCAGATACTATTTCTAGTGTAATTCCACGCAGATCAAGGCCAGAATGTGTCGGAATGTTTTAGGGAGAACTCAGTGCAGAACCGGCGTCGCGTCGGTGCCCACGCACACCCAGTTCCCGCGCTTGAACAGCCAGGTATCGACAAAACGTTCGCGCCGAGTATACGACTTGCCGTTCTCCACGCCTTTCACCTTCATCACTCCGGTCGCGATAGCCACATTCCCATAAACATTTACTTTGAATGATTCCGGAGGCACTTGTTGCTGCTGGGCACTGGGTTCAGGAGCAGCCGTCTTCACGCTCGCCAGAAATTCCGACTTGGTTTGCACCGAGCCGTCATCGTTTACCAGCACGATCGCATCGTCCAGAATGGAATCCAGCGCTCTCGTGTCGCCCGACTTGTACGCCTGATTCCATAACTGCTCCAGCGCGACGATCTTCGACTTCGCGGCCGCCTCGCTCTCGCTTTGCGCCGCAGCGCAGGCCGCAATACAGATGCAGCCTAAGATGACGAAAGTGGCGCTCCGTTTCATGCTCTTGCCTCGGGGTGAAGCTAGCAATAACTGCACTCTAACGGCACGCCTGCGAGGGGACAAGTGTTTGTTTCTATTCCGCGGGCCGGCCGAATTCCGCAACCGCGTGGCGGGTGCGAAAAGCGCCCCTTTTACTGCACCATCGGCGTGTCCTCGGCCGCGACGCAGATCCACGATCCATCCTTGTACACCCATGTGTTGAGAAAACGACCGCGCCGCAGGATCAGCTTGCCATTCTTGAATTCGCTCGATCGGTAGACTCCGGTCACGATCGCAGTATCCCCGAACACCTGCACGCTCATCGACTCCGTCACCACCTTCTCCAGACGCATGGCTCTCACGCTCAAAAGAAAATCCGCTTTCGTCAACAACGTGCCGTCCTGGGTGATATACACCAGCGCGTTGTCGAATAGGGAATCCAGTCCTTTCAGGTCGTTGGACTCGACCGCCCGGTCCCAGGCATGTTCGAGGGCCAGGATTTTGCTTCGGGTTGCCGCTTCGTCAATGACTTGCGCCCGCAGCGGGGTCACCGCCGTCCCGACAAACATCATCCACATGAACAGTGCCGCATGGGTTTTCATGTGGGGTACATCGGCAATCGATCTTTCCCGCTTGAATGCGACTTCGTGGCATTGGGGCAGTTTCGCTTGTTTTCGCCGCCCTATCCTTCCGAGCGAAACTCGAAGGGATCCCTGCCCCCCGATGCGGGACGTGGAGCTGAAAGGTTCACCATTACCGATGTTTCGTCTGCGGATGCTCAGGGCATTTTGCTTCTGCCCTTCGATGATATCTTTAGTAAATAAAAGTGGATGAATCGTCATCTCTAAACCGCTCGGCAGCGTCAAATGGACATTCTCAAAAAGCTATTCGAGCAGCGCTTCCACTCGCCAGTTGAGCACGTCCAGCCGCTGCAAGGGCAACTGGGCGGCTCGGGGCGGCAAATCGTACGTCTGGCCACCGGCAAAGTCAGCGCCATCGGCATTCTCTACGACGTGCGCGAAGAGAATGCGGCCTTTCTCGAATTCTCCCGGCATTTTCGCAAGCACTCTTTGCCCGTGCCGGAAATCTACGCCGCAGATTTGGATCGCGGCGCTTATCTCGAAGAAGATCTCGGCAGCACTACGCTTTTTGAATTTTTGTCGAAACATCGCCAGGGCGGACAAATTGCCGTCCCCGCGGTTGACGCCTATCGCAAAGTCATCGGCATCCTGCCGCGTTTTCAAATCGAGGCCGGACGCGACCTGAACTACAAAGTATGCTATCCGCGCGGAAGTTTCGACCGGCAGTCGATCGCATGGGACCTGAATTATTTTAAATACTATTTTCTTCGCTTGGCGGGCGTTCCGTTCAGCGAGCAGGCGCTCGAAGACGACTTCGACAACCTCACCAGCTTCCTGTTGAGCGCGGAGCGGGATTATTTTCTCTATCGCGATTTCCAGTCGCGCAACATCATGCTCCGCGATGGTCAACCGTTTTTTCTCGACTATCAGGGCGGACGCAAGGGCGCGCTGCAATATGACGTCGCTTCCCTCCTTTACGACGCCAAGGCCGATCTGCCGCCGGATCTGCGCCAACAGCTTCTGGATCATTATCTAGACGTGCTGCCCGGCTACGCCGGGGGGAATCACGATTTAACCCGCGCAGCCTTCATGCGGCACTATTACGCTTACGTCTACATCCGCATCATGCAGGCGCTGGGAGCCTACGGATTCCGCGGATTTTACGAACGCAAAGTTCACTTCTTGCAGAGCGTGCCGTACGCGCTGAAAAATCTGCGCTGGCTGCTGCATCATGTAAACCTGCCTATCGCCCTGCCGACGCTCATGGACGCTTTTCACAGCATGCTCGCCTCGGAGAAGCTGCAAGGCCTCGCCTCGGATGCGGATAATCTAGTCGTGCGCATTGTCAGTTTTTCCTTTCATCGCGGCCTGCCGAAAGACGAAAGCGGGAACGGCGGCGGATTCATTTTCGATGGACGCAGCCTGCCCAATCCTGGACGCGAAGAGCGCTTCAAGGTGCTCACGGGCCGCGACGCGCCGGTGATCGACTATCTGAACCAGCAGGAAAGCGTGCATCAGTTTCTGGCCAGCGTGATGTCGCTGGTGGATGCCAGCGTGAATAACTATCGGCAACGCAGCTTCAAACATTTGATGGTTTCATTTGGATGCACCGGCGGCCAGCATCGCTCCGTGTACCTCGCCGAACAAGTCGCGAAGCGGTTGCGCGCGCGTAGCGGCGTTGCCGTTGTCGTGCAGCACCGCGAGCTGGAAAGAATGGAATCCGAAGCTGCTGCCGCCGGGAAATCGATTCCGGCGAAATCCCCGCAATGACAATAATGACAACGACAATGAGGATGAGAGCGATGGTTCTGGCCGCCGGCCTGGGGACGCGCCTGCGTCCCCTCACCGACGATCGTCCCAAAGCCCTGGTGGAAGTGGCCGGTCATACCATGCTTGAAATCACGATCCGCCGTCTGCGCACCTTCGGCATTTCCGAAGTCATCGTCAACGTGCATCACTTCGCCGACATGGTGGCTGAGTATCTGAAGAAGAACAATAACTTCGGCATGCGGATTGAAATCTCGCGCGAAGAAACCTTGCTCGATACCGGTGGCGGCCTCAAGCAGGCGGCGTGGTTTTTTCTGGAGAATTCCACCCATTCGAATGAGCCGATCGTTGTGCACAACGTAGATGTCGTCAGCACCATCGACCTGAACCGCATGCTGCAAGCTCATCGAGAGAAGCGCGCGCTCGCTACGCTGGCCGTGCAGGAACGCAAAAGCTCACGCTATCTTCTGTTCGACGGGCATCGCCAACTGTGCGGCCGCCGTACAGACGATAACGCCGCCGAATTAGCCGGAAATCCGCATGAGATGCAGGCGCTCGCCTTCTCCGGCGTGCACGTAATTTCTTCGAGCCTTCTCTCCCGAATCACCGAGGACGGGGCGTTCTCAATTATCAATTCTTACCTGCGCCTGGCACGAGAAGGAGAAAAGATTCTGGCCTTTCGCGCCGACGACTATTATTGGCGCGATCTGGGCCGGCCCGAAAGCGTGGCGCAAGCTGCCAAGGATGTGCAGCAAGGGCTGGTTGAGATTTAGCCGTACATCACACGTCGCCCGGAACCAAACCGCGTCCAACGTCATCCAATCCGGCCAGGAGAGTGACGCAATGTATCACGTCCGCCAGGAGAACCTGCCCTTTGTTGGTAGTTCGCACGAGTTTATCGGAGCTGAGCAGGGCAACGCTGCTGTTTCGGTGTTCCTGTTCCACGGAAAACCCGGATCGGGGCCGGGGCCGCACCGCCATCCCTATGACGAAATCCAGTTCATTCGTGAAGGCCGCGGAGTGTGGACCGTAAACGGCCAAACCTTCGAGGGCGGCGCGGGAGACATCTTCGTCATCAAGGCTGGCGAGATCCACAGCTTCAAAGCGGTCGGCGATTCACCGCTGGTGCAATTCGATATTCACCTCAGTCCCCGCTTCATCCAGGAAAATCTCTAGAACGCTGGCTCACATCGTGGTCCGAAACCGCCCTCGGCAATACGGAAGCGCTTTTCTCGCGAACTGCCGTCGCGGACTTTCCGCTTGCACCCCATCCCCGCCTTCGATACCATCACTGCACCTCTTGACACAGGCATGATTTGATACAGGAATGATTTGAGACAGCGATGAACAACTGCTATTTGCATCGATTTCGTGTCGTACTGTTGAGAGCGGGATTTTTTCCCCTCTCTCCGGTGTGGAGGGAACCAGCGAGCTGAGAAACGCGAAATCTTGACGGCTCCCGAATCCCGCCCCGCCAGAAATGCTGGCCCGGTGGGTTTTGCTTTTAGGGAATCACGTAGGGCCGGACGCATTCGTCCGGCCCCGCAGAGTGCAATGAAGGACAAGATTTATGACCACCAAGAATATGACCGGCGCCAGCATCCTCTGGGAGTGCCTGGAACGCGAAGGCGTGACCACGGTTTTCGGCTATCCCGGCGGAGCCATTCTTCCCGCCTACGACGCGCTCAAGGGCAGCAAGATCCATCACATCCTGGTGCGCCATGAGCAAGGCGCGACCCATATGGCTGACGGCTACGCGCGCGCCAGCGGCAAAGTCGGAGTCGCCGTCGCCACTTCCGGCCCGGGCGCAACCAACATGGTCACGGGAATCGCCACCGCCATGCTTGATTCATCGCCTATCGTCTGCATTACTGGACAAGTCGGCAGCAAGTTGATCGGCTCCGACGCCTTCCAGGAAACAGATATCACCGGCGTAACGCTTCCGATCACCAAGCACAACTATCTGGTAACGCATGCGAGCGAAGTGGCGCGTACCGTTCGCGAAGCTTTTTATGTGGCTCGCTCCGGCAGGCCCGGCCCTGTGCTGATCGACATCACCAAAGATGCGCAGCAGACCACCGCCGAATTCGACTGGGATGCCGCCAAGCCGCAACTGCCGGGATATCGCCCCGACCTGTCGCCCGAAAAGAAGGAGTATGAACAGGCCCTCGAGTTAATTCACAACTCCAAGCGCCCCGTAATTCTAGCCGGTCATGGCATCATCATTTCCGGAGCGATGAATGAGGTTCGCGACTTTGCCGAGCGTACCGGCATTCCTGTAGCACTAACGCTGCTCGGGTTGGGAGCGTTCCCGGCCTCGCATCCGCTGAACCTCGGCATGATGGGCATGCACGGCGAGGCTTGGGTCAACCATACGATTCAGGAAGCCGACTTGCTTCTCGCCTTCGGCATGCGCTTCGACGATCGCGTCACCGGCAATTTGAAAACCTACGCCTCGAACGCGAAAAAGATTCACATCGAGATCGACCCGGCGGAAATAAATAAAAACGTCAAAGTGGATGTCCCCCTGGTCGGCGATCTTCGCGAAGTTCTGCATGAGTTGCTGCCGCACGTCGAATCCATCGACCGCAGCGAGTGGCTCGATTCCATCGACAAATTAAAGGGCGACGCGGCCGTGCGCGACATCCAGAACCTTCCCGACAGCGGACATCTCTACGCCGCGCACGTGATCAACGATCTGTGGCGCGAGACCCGCGACGTAGAAACCGTCGTAGTCACCGACGTCGGCCAGCACCAGATGTGGGAAGCGCAATACTACAAGCACGAAAAAGCGCGCAGTCTGATCACCTCCGGCGGCCTGGGAACGATGGGCTTCGCCTTACCCGCCGCCATCGGCGCCAAGGTCGCGCGGCCGGAAGCCGAAGTGTGGGTCGTGGTGGGCGATGGCGGCTTCCAGATGACGTTGTGCGAACTCGCGACCATTGTCCAGGAAAAGTTGAAAGTGAACATCGCCATCATCAACAACGGCTTCCTAGGCATGGTGCGCCAGTGGCAGGAATTTTTCTACGAGCGCAACTACGCCGCGACGCCGCTCCTGAATCCGGATTTCGCAAAGCTAGGCGAAGCGTACGGCATCAAGAGCATGACCGTGAGCGGGCGCTCGCAGGTCGTGCCTTCGGTGCATCAGGCGCAGCAGCACGATGGCCCGGTGCTCATCAACTTCCGCGTCGAGCAGGAAGACACGGTCTATCCCATGGTCGCGGCAGGAGCATCGCTGCACGAAATGATCCGCCGCCCCAGCAAAATAGTGGAAACCGCAGGGGACGAATAAACGAGACTGAAAGGAGATAGCCGACGACCGAAGACCGAAGGCCGACGACCGAAGACCGACGACTAACGACCAACGGCTAACGACTGACGACTAACGACTAACGACCGCCATGCTAAACACTTACGTAGTCTACGTAGAAAATAAACCAGGCGTCCTGACCCGCGTGGCCTCGCTGTTTCGCCGTCGCGCTTTCAATATCGATTCGCTCACAGTTGGCCGCACCGAGAAGCCCGAAGTCTCGCGCATGACCATCACCGTCGACGCCGACCACGATCAGGCGCGCCGCATCGAGGCCAATCTCTACAAGCTCGTCAACGTGCTGCTCGTGGAAAACATCACCAACCAGCCGGCGATCATCCGCGACCTGGCGATGATCAAAGTCGCGGCCACGCACGATGCGCGCTCGCACGTGCTGGAACTGGCCAGCGTCTTTCGCGCCCGCGTCGTCGACGTAGCCCCCGACTCGCTGACCATCGAAATCACCGGAGCCGAAGACAAAATCGACGGCCTGCTCGAAGTCCTGCGTCCCTACGGCGTTCTCGAGATGGTCCGCACCGGAATCGTAGCCATGCGCCGCGGCAAGTCCTCGACCACCGCCGCCACGACGAGCACAGGCGCAGACGTAACCGAAGAAGACGTTTCGCACTCCGTGTGAGTTTCCCACCTCTCTGGCACGGTATGCTAGCCGCGTCGTCGGGAAGCTCTGAACTCGAAGCAGCGCTTGAACTTACTCGCCGCGAGCCGATTGTCCGCTCGCAAACCATCCGGAAACCTGCGACCAAAGTCACCCAGGCAGGTTACTGAAGTTTGCGCCGTGGCAACCTAAATCATTGTTTCTAAACACGTTAGCTGGTACCTTCCAGAGTGGCTGGCTGTCCCTCGGGCCAGCGTGTGTTTACTCGCATGATGACTGGCGTCACCAGCGCTCCCATAGCTCTGCCCGCGCACTCGCGCTCGTGGAGATCTCTGTCTCTACCGGCCAAGCTGTTCATCAGTGTCGTAGTGATCGCCGGACTGGCCACGCTGATTCTCGGCGGCGTTCACCAGACCAGTAAGAACATCGCGGAGTTCATCTGCTACCTGTGCATCGCCATCCTGGCCTCGCGGCTCAAGGTGAATCTGCCCGGCATCACGGGCACGCTGTCGGTAAATTTTCTTTTCATCCTCATCGGCATCCTGGAACTCAGCTATAGCGAGACGCTGATTCTGGGCGCCGTCTCGATGCTGGCCCAATGCCTTTATCCCGAGCGCCCCAAAGCGATTCAGGTGACGTTCAATGTGTGCGCGGGCTCGCTTTCAACGGCGCTGGCCTACGTCGTCTATCACCATCCTCTGACAAACCGGCTTCTGCCGAATCATCCACTCTTGCTGGTGCTGGCCGCGATCGTTTATTTCATCGCCAACGCCGGCTCCATCGCGACAGTCATCTCGCTGACCGAGCGCCGGCCGCTCATCCGAATTCTGGTGGACTGTTATTTCTGGTCGTTCCCCTACTATCTGGTCGGAGCTGGAATCGCCGGCTCGGTGGCCTGGCTGAATCACACCTTCAACTGGGAAACCTCGCTGCTGCTGGTGCCCGCCGTTTACGTCATCTACCGCTCGTATCGCCTTTATCTCGGCAAACTGGAAGACGAGAAGCGCCACGTCGAGGACATGGCAAACCTGCATCTGCGGACGATCGAAGCCCTGGCCATGGCCATCGAAGCCAAAGACCACACTACGCACGAGCACCTCCAGCGCGTCCGCGTCTACGCCATTGAAGTGGCCAAGGAGTTGGGCGTGACCGGCCCTGAACTCGAGGCGCTCCACGCGGCCGCTCTGCTGCACGACATTGGAAAGCTGGCGGTACCCGAGCACATCATCTCAAAGCCGGGCCGCCTCACGCCGGAAGAATTCGAGAAGATGAAAATTCACACGCTCGTCGGCGCCGAGATTCTTGAGCGCGTGCGCTTCCCGTATCCGGTGGTGCCGATCGTCCGCGCTCACCACGAAAAGTGGGACGGCTCCGGCTACCCCATGGGACTAAAGGGCGCGGAAATCCCTATCGGCGCCCGCATCCTTTCGGCCGTAGATTATCTCGACGCTCTGGCTTCAGACCGGCAATACCGCCGCGCTCTGCCCATGCGCGAAGTCATACAGAAACTCGCGGCCGAATCCGGAAAGTCGTTTGATCCGCGTGTGGTCGACGTTCTGCAAAAACGCTATCAATATCTGGAGCGGTTGGCTGTAGCCAAATCGGCGCAGGATCCCAACGGCCCGCTCTCCACTTCGATCAAGATCGAGCGCGGGCACGAACCGGCAGCGGGATTTGAGAACGCCACCAATGTCCCGGATTACGCGGGAGGTGAAACGACTTTCCTATCCTCCATCGCCGCCGCCAGGCAAGAAGCGCAATCGCTCTTCGAACTAAGCCAGGACCTCGGCGCATCGCTCAGCCTGACCGAGACGCTCTCGGTCTTCTCGGTGAAACTCAAGCCCATGGTTCCCTATGACGCGATCGCGATCTACATCAAACGCGACGCCGAACTCATTCCCGAGTACGTAAACGGCGACAACTATCGCCTCTTTTCCTCGCTGCGAATCCCCATCGGCGACGGCCTCTCGGGCTGGGTGGCGCACAACCGCAAGCCGATCATCAACGGCAACCCGTCGGTCGAACCGGGATACCTGAACGATCCTTCAAAATTCAGCACGCTCCGTTCGGCGCTGGCCGTGCCCCTGGAGGGCATCGCCGGAGTCATCGGCGTGCTCGCGCTGTATCGCGCCGACCGTGACGCCTTCTCCACCGACCATCTGCGTATTCTGCTCGCGGTCAGCGGCAAGATGGCCTTGTCGATCGAGAACGCTCTCAAGTATCAGCAGGCGGAAAGCTCCGCCACCACCGACTACCTTACCGGCCTGCCCAACGCGCGTTCGCTCTTTCTGCAACTGGATCGTGACCTCGCCCGCTGCAAGCGCGACGACTCCACGCTGACCGTAATGGTCTCCGACATGGACGGCTTCAAGCAGATCAACGACCGCTTCGGCCATCTGGAGGGCAACCGCGTATTACGTCTGTTCGCCCAGGCCCTCAAAGATAGCTGCCGCGAATATGACTACGTCGCCCGCATGGGCGGAGACGAATTCGTCGTGATCGCGCCCGGGCTCACCCCCGAGGCCGCGAGTAAAAAAGCGGAGCAAATGCGCGCCTTGGCCCGCCAGGCGGGAAGCGAAGTCTGCGGCGAAGATATTCTCTCGCTCAGTGTCGGGCGCGCGCTGTATCCCGAAGACGGCAAAGACGCCGAGCAACTGCTCACTCAAGCCGACCGCCGCATGTACCTTGAAAAACAGAAAGAGCTTTCCTATAAAGACCGCCGTTCCCATCCCCGCCTGAAGTGCCGGGTCACTATCGAAATGCAAACCGAAGCTGGAAAAACTCCTGTATTCGCCAATGTCACCGACCTCAGCATGGGAGGCTGTTTCGTGGAAACCAGCACCATCCTTCCGCCGGGCAGCAAAATCAAGCTGGGATTCTCCATGGACGACGCTGGTTTGTCGGCGGAAGGTGTGGTGCTGCGACTGGATCCAGGTTCCGGCATTGCCGTCCAGTTCCGCGAAGTGAATCGCGAAGGCCGCGAACGCATGTTCAAAATTCTCGAGTTCGTCCAGAAAACAACCACATACTTCAACAACCGCTACATCGACAGCCTGACCAAGAAAATCTAATGAACAACAGTGTGATCTCAGGAATGGATCGCTGTTGTCATCCAACTTGATTGTCATCCTGAACGGAGCCGTTGTTCAGGCGAAGTGAAGGATCTCCGCGCAAATGGCCTCGTTGGGAATTAGTCTCAGCCCGGCATCGTTCCTGCGCGCGCCTTACTTTCCCGCGGACGCGGCCATGCTCTTGAAGGCGGCTTGAGCGCGGTAGCTGCGGCCGCCGTTGATCTTGAATTGCGAAACCAGACGGCGCAGTTGTTCCGCCATCTCCAGGAGTTCGTTGGCAGCCTGCTGCGACTCCTGCGCACTACCAGAGGTGCTTTGAGCCCCGTGCGCCACGCCCTCGATGTTGCGCGTGATCTCCTCCGATCCTTTGGCCGCATCGGCCACGTTCCGCGTCATCTCGGTAGTGGTCGCGCTCTGCTCTTCAACGGCCGTTGCAATCGTCGCCGATATGTCATTGACCATGCCGATGACGGTGGTGATCGAGCCGATCGCCTCCACCGCACCCTTGGTATCGGTTTGAATGGCGGTAATTTTGCGACTGATGTCCTCCGTCGCTTTGGCCGTCTGCTTGGCCAACTCTTTTACCTCGTTGGCTACCACCGCGAAACCTTTTCCCGCCTCGCCTGCGCGCGCCGCTTCGATGGTGGCATTGAGCGCCAGCAGGTTGGTTTGCTGCGCGATCGAGGTGATGACTTTAATCACTTCCCCAATCTCCGCGCTGGAGGCGCCCAGTTTTCCCACCGTGGAATTAGCGGCCTCCGCAGTCTGCATGGCGCCGGAAGCCACCGTAGCCGCTTCATGCGCATTGGCGGCGATCGACTGGATGGTCGATGTCATTTCCGTGGCGCCATGCGACAGACTCTTCAGATTCTGGCTCACCTGCTGGGTCGCCTCGGACACTATATTGGCTTGAGCTGACGTTCCCTCCGAGTTAGCCGATATCTGCTGGCTGCTCGTGGAGAGTTGTTGGCTGGCCGAAGCCACGTGCTGGGCATTCTCCGCGATAGCGAGGATCATGCTTCTCAGGCTGTGGTTCACTTTGTTGATGGCCTTGGTCAGCTCTCCCAGTTCGTCTTCGCCAGGCACTTCCAGATCGATCTGGCTCAGGTCGCCCGCCGCAATGGCCTCCGCCTGGTTCACCAGCGATTGCGTCGTCCGGGAAATGCGACGGCCCAGATGGAGCGCCATCCCGATACCAACGATGAGCGCGACCAGTTCGCATATGGCCATGATCCAGGTCAGCTTGTAGTAGCTGAGCGCCGTGCTCAAGACCATCAACCCGAGCACCGCCCCAAAACCCAAACCAAGTTTCTTGCCGAGTGTAAATCGCATGGTTTTGCCTCCGGCGAGTGCGCCCCAGCCCATTCACCGACATAGGTTCCTCATCGGCAGCGTGGCCAAAGGGCTTCAACCGGTGGCGGCAGTTCCAATTTCGTGGATGGCAGTTCCGCTTCCGCTAGAGGTGGTCATTCACCGGGCTGTCGCCCGCGTCGGGTACCTGGCAGGCTTTCCCGGTGTCGAGTAAATGCAGCAGCCGGTGATCCAGTTTGTGCACCCCAAGAATCATCGCGCGCACCGCGCCGCGCAGCGTTTCCGGGGGAGCTTCGAAGGTCGAGTGGTCGACTTCAATCACATCCCCGATCTCATCCACCAGCAGGCTGACGGCGCCATCCGGCGTGCGCACGACCACGTTCATGGGCAGTTCACCCTCGCAACGTTTCTCCAGCGCCAGCCTGTGCCGCAGATCGATGGCGAGCACGATCTGTCCCCGCAGGTTGATCATGCCTACCACGGCCGGAGGCGCCAGCGGCACCGGCGTTATCGGCTGATACCGGATCACTTCCTGCACCTCGGGCACGGGCACTCCGAATAAATATCCGTTCAGCAGGAAGGTGCAGAACTGTAACGTGCAGAACGGTTGCGACAATGTGTAGACAGGTTGCAACGCCAATGCAATCGCTCCTATATTCCGCCCGCCTGCGAATCAAGTCCATCCAGTAATCCGGGAACAGCGGCGCGCACGATCGCGGGCAGGTCCAGCAGATCGGTCACGTGGCGCTGAGTCACGAACGAGCCCACAATTCCAGCGCGCGGAGTGAGCGACTCAACCATGGCCCGCTCTTCCACGATGTCGATGATGCGATCCACGATCAGGCCGACCGTATGTTTGCCCTCCGAATAAACCACAACCTGAATGGAACGATCCGGCTCCTGCATCTCCGCCTCGCTCGAACTGGGGAAGATCTGGGACAGGCGCACCAGCGGTACGATCTGTCCGCGATACTGCATCACTTCCTGAGCGGCGGCGAGTTCCACCACCGACTTGGGAAATTCCTCGAGCCGCGCTACCATCGAAAGTGGAATCGCTACCCTCCCCTCGATTCCATTCCCGGCCAGCAACAGAGCATGTTCTTCGCGGAAGGCTTGGGCGGCGGCTCCGCAGCGCCCTTCATCATGACCGAATTCCTGTCCTTCGGCGATCACCCGCGCCTTCTGCGCCAGTCCCGGCACATCGAGAATTAACGCGACTCGCCCGTCCCCCATAATGGTCGCGCCCGCGTATGCGCTGATGCCCTTGAGTTGCTTGCCCAGCGGCTTGACCACGATTTCCTCGGTGTCGGTAATTTCGTCCACGATCAGGCCGAACTGCTGCTCCTCCGCCTGTAACACGACGATGTTGATGGCGGCGGGAGAACTGGCTTCTTGCTCGCCCTGGCCAATTCCGAGTTCCCGATCCAGATACACCAGCGGCAATAAACGTCCCCGCAGCCGGTACACCGGCGCGCCATGAACTAGTTCGATTTTTGTTTCCCGCTCCTCCGCGTCCAGCCGCACCAGTTCCGACAAGCTGACTTGCGGAATGGCGAACCGTTCGCCGCCGCAAGTCACGATCAGCGCTGGAATAATGGCCAGGGTCAGCGGAATTTTCACCCGCACGGAAGTGCCCCGCCCCGGAGTCGACTGAATGTCGACCGTGCCGCCGATTTTCTCGACGTTCGTTTTCACCACATCCATGCCCACTCCGCGACCAGACACGTTGCTGACTTTTTCGGCGGTCGAGAATCCGGGAAGGAAAATCAGATTGAAAACGTCCCGCTCGGCCATGCCCGAGACCTGCGCCGAAGCCTGCGCCGAAGCCTGCGCCGAAGTCTGGTTCGACGCGGCTGGCTTCGGAATGAGTCCGCGCTCGATGGCCTTCTGCCGGATGCGGTCCACATCGAGACCGGCGCCGTCGTCGCTGATCTCGATATTGACCTGCCCGCCCTCGTGAAACGCCCGCAACTTGAGCAGACCAGCGGCGTCCTTACCCGCGCGCCGGCGCACCGCCGCGCATTCCACGCCGTGATCCACGGAATTGCGCACCAGGTGCGTCAGAGGATCCTTGATCGCTTCAATGATGGTTCGGTCCAGTTCCGTGTCCTGCCCCTCCATTTCGAGCCGGACTTCCTTGCCGCAACTGAGCGCAAGATCGCGAACCGTGCGCGGAAACTTGTTCCAGATATTGCCAATCGGCTGCATGCGGGTCTTCATCACTTCCCCCTGCAACTCCGTGGCGATCAGATTCATCCGCTGGGCGACCGCCTGAAATCCGGCATCCTGCGAACGGCCGGAGAGTTGCAGCAACTGGTTCCGCGCCAGCACCAGCTCGCCCACCAGATTCATCAGCCGGTCGAGCAGCGTAACTGCAACGCGGATGGTTTCGACCGAAGACTCAGGATTGCCGGACTCAGGATTGCGCGACTCAGAATTGCCGGACTCAGGATTGCCGGGCTCAGGATTGCGGCTTTCCGGCGCTTGCTGCCCCGACACAGCGGGTTCCACCACGACCGGTGCAATCGGTCCCCGCGCCGCGATTTGGCCAGGCCGCTCCGTCGACTCTTGAGGACCAAGCCTGCAATCGGGCTCCCCCGCCGGAAGGATGCGAATCTCACCCGAGTTGTCGCCGGCAGTCACGCGGGCTGCGTCCGCTTCGGGCATTGCTCCAACAGCCTGCTCGACTTGCAAGCGTCCCAGTGCTGCGATCAGTGGCGCATAATTTTCCTCGCCGTCATGGCCCGAATCCTGAATAGCGGCTAGCATTTGCCGCACTCCGTCGACCATGGCCAGCAAACCACTGGTGACTTTCGCATTCAGCCCGATTTCGCCGTCGCGCAGCCGTGACAACAGGTTCTCGCCCGCGTGCGTCAGCTTTTCCAGCCGGGTAAAGCCCAGAAAACCGCACGTCCCCTTAATGGTATGAATCGTCCGGAAGACGCTGTCTAACAATTCCTTGGACGAGGGCTCGCTCTCCAGTTTCACCAGTTCCTGATCCAGTCGGTCCAGGTTCTCGCCGCTCTCGATAAGAAAATCCTTAACGATCTCGTCCATAGAGTCTCTGCTCCACATCGGCTGCCTGCGGAAACAACTTAAGCGTGCGACGCCTCCAGCCTCCTTCGGACGTTGCGGAATACGACGGCCCGCCTTCCCTTGAAGCCCGTCTTCAGCACCCTTACACTGGAAGCATGCACGGGCACAGTCATGGCACAGGTGGCGCGACCACGACCCGAGTTCTGAAGACCTCGCTGGGTGTGACCCTGGCCTACATCGTGCTGCTGGTCGTGGCCGGCATCCGCGCCCATTCCCTGGCGCTGCTCTCCGAAGCCGGTCATAATCTTTCCGACTTTCTGGCCCTGCTGCTCTCGCTGGTTGCGGTCTATTTTCAGGCGCGTCCGGCCAGCGCCACCAAGACCTATGGATATCATCGCGCCGGCGTGCTCGCTGCGCTGGTCAACGCTACCTCGCTGGTCGCGGTTTCCTTCTTCATCTTCTACGAAGCCTTCCGGCGCGTGCAGCATCCCCAACCCGTGCAGGCCACCGTCATGATGTGGGTTGCAGCCGCCGGCGTAGTGATGAATGGCGCAATCGCGCTCCTGCTTTATCGCTCGGCTCGAAGCGGAGCCTCCAGCGGTGACGTCAACATTCGCAGCGCTTTGCTGCATGAAGTCGGCGACACACTATCAACCGCCGCCGTCATCGCCGGCGGCTGGGCGATTTTAGCCACCGGGCAATATTGGATCGATTCTGCTCTCTCCTTCGGTATCGGCGTCCTGATCCTCTGGTCGGGCTTTGGCATCGTGCGCGAGACGCTCAACATCCTGCTCGAAGGCACGCCCCGCGGCATGCAACTGGATAAAATCGCAGCCTCGATCTGTTCGGTCGAAGGCGTCAATGACGTTCACGACCTGCACGTCTGGAGCATCGGCTCGGAATCCCACGCGCTCTCCTGCCACGTATCGATCGCTGACATTCCACCGTCGGTCAGCGAGCGCATTCTGCGCGACGTGAAAGAACGCCTCACTCACGATTTCCGCATCGTCCACACCACCATCCAGTTCGAGCACGCCGTCTGCGAAGTGGCCCACGGTTGCGTGATCCCGGTAAGCGAGAGCCAGGAGCACCACCATAGCCATTAACGAACAGCCTGTCCAAATTCAGCGCAAGGCATTAAAATGCCGTGGGCGCGTGCTTTCGACTTTACCGGCGCAATCAACATTGAAGGTGCCGCATACTGCGTTCTTTGCGAAGAGTGGGAACCCGTGCCGCCTGCCGCGCCGGTTTTGACTTTGCCGAAATCCGATCGTTACAAGAAAGCTCAAATGCTCAAGCACATCCCCATCCCAGCCGATAGTCGTTTTATGAAGCTGATGTATCCCTATGCCTTGGGCTTAATCTTCGCCGCTTTAATCCCGGTCGCCCCGCTTGCCGCCCAGGACAAATCGGATGCCGCAGTGTCCAAAATCATCGCCCTCGAGAAGGCCTGGAATCAGGCCTATAAGTTTCGCGATAAGAAAGCGCTGACTGAAATCCTGCACGACTCGATCGTTCTCGTGAATGACGATGGCAGTCTTCAATCCCGTTCGGGATTTCTCGCGAGCATCGACGCCTCGGCCCCATCCGACGAACAACAAGCCGAGCCTGAATCGATTTCCGTCTATGTGTTCGGCGACGTCGCCGTCGCCACCGGAGTCTTTCGCAGAAGGGAAGTCAAGAACGGCAAGTCTTACGTTGAGCGCGATCGTTTCGTCGATACCTGGGTCAGCCGGGGCGGTTCTTGGGTATGCGTCGCCGCGTCGGCAACGTCTATGTCTCATTGATTATTGATTGGCAGTGGTGAAGTTTGGCTTTCCGGACTGCGGTGTCATCCTGAGTGCAGCCGTTTTTCAGGCGGAGCGAAGAGCCTGCCCTGAGCGAAGTCGAAGGGATCTCACGCTCAACGGGCGCGGCGCGAAAGCCAAGATGTCGACTAGATGGTTGAAAGTTACTGATTCTCGAAAATTTCCCGCGCCCGCTCCAGCGTGTCCGCCTCTTCCGCCGATTTATCCGGACGCAGCCGCACAATCCTCGGGAACCGCAGCGCGTATCCGCTCTCGTGCCGGTCGGACTTCATCATATTGTTGAACGCCACTTCCAGCACGATCTTCGGCTCGACTACGAGCCTGAATCCCTGATCTTCAACAGCGTGCTCCAGAAACCACTGCGTCATCTCGGCGATCTCGGCGTCGGTCAAACCAGAATAGGCCTTGCCGATGTTCACGAGCTTGGCTTCACTCGAGTCTGCCCTTCTGTCCCAGACCGCAAACGTATAGTCGCTGAGCACGCCGATGCGCTTGCCGTGCCCATACTCGACCGCGGTCACAACCACATCGAGCGTCGCCAGTTCCCGCTTCATCTTCAGCCACGCCTTGCCGCGCTTGCCGGGAGAATAGACCGAGTCGAGATCCTTGATCATCAACCCTTCATTCCCGCGCTCCTGCGCCGCGGCGAAAAGCACTTCTAGTTCGTCAGGCGATGCCGCGCGGAAAACGGGTGCTCGAATAACCTGAGCCGCGAACTTCGATCCTCCCTTCTCGAAGCCGAGCAACCCCTGTGATCCTCTGTGCCCTCTGTGGTTAAGGGTTTTGCGTTCAGCCAGCAATACATCCAAAATCCCTGCCCGCTCCCGCAGCGGACGATCCATCACCAACTCCCCGCCCGCATAAAGCACATCGAATGCCAGGAACGCCACCGGAATCTCCCGCAGCAATTCCTCGCTGACTTTCTTTCTTCCCAGCCTCTGTTGAAGGAAAGTAAATGGCCGCGCCCGGCCCAGCTTCATCGCATCCATTTCCATCGCATTCGGGTTCATCGCCTTCCGCTCGCCGGCGTCGGAAACCGCGCCATCCACTATTTCCCGCGCATCCGAAAGATGTTCGGGATATTCCCAGGCAACGATCTCTCCGTCGAGAATCGCATCCTGCCGCAGCCCAGCCAGCGCCTCCGGCAACTCGGGGAACGACTCCGTGATTTCATCCCGCGTGCGCGAAAAAATTTTCACCTCGCCCTCCGCCACATGCGCCTGCGCGCGAATGCCGTCATACTTATCTTCAACCGCCGCTTCCGCAAAATAATTCAGCCCTTCTTCCGCCGACTCAATCGGACTGGCCAGCATGAATCCCAGCGGATGGAACATCCGCATCTTCGCTTCGCCCAGCCTGCCCTGCGCCGCCAACCGCACCGTCTCCCCGAGATCGCCCAGCAGCATATTGGCACGCTGCACTTCTGCCAACGTGCCCCCGTAAGCTCGCGCAATCGCCTCCTCAACCAGGCTCTCTTTCAGCCCGATCCGCAGATCGCCGGTCATGATCTTCACGACGTACTTCGCTTCGAGCGGCGTAGCCCGCGAAAGCAGATCGCGAACCATCACCGCCTTCGCTGCCGGACCCCGTGCCGCCGCAATCTCACGAAACATGCGCTCTACTGCTAACAAATCGAGGCCTTGACCCTCGCGCGGGAAAAGCATCTCTCCCGCGACCGCTCCCAAGTCGCCATGCTTCCGATAAGCCGCCGTCAGCACGCCCTCGTCTTTTCCCGACAACTTCTCGACGATCCGCCACAGCGCTCGCCCGCCAACTTGCAGCGTAGTCTCTTCCCACGCCGGAAACGCGCGCCCCGAAAGAAACACCGCCGACACCGCCGCCTCCTCGATCGTGCGAGACTTCAAATAATCCGCTACGATCCCAGTCTTCAGCAGCTTCTTCGTAGTCCCGGCAATCGCCTCGCAGGTAGTCGCGAACTTCAGCATGCATCTCCGTAGCGCCGGCGTCCCGCCGGCTGTAGCGGGGGCGACTCGCCCACGCGCTGTGCGCCCCCATTAACTATTGCGGCTTCTTGAACTTAGCCAGCCCACATCGCAATCTTAAACGGCCCAGGCCTGTGATACCCTAGAACCTGCGTCGTGTCTTTTGCCAGCAGCATCCAATACCAGGAGCATCCAACAGTCGTGCGTAAGCTAGCCAATTACTT
This sequence comes from Candidatus Sulfotelmatobacter sp., assembly GCA_036500765.1. Taxonomy (NCBI): domain Bacteria; kingdom Pseudomonadati; phylum Acidobacteriota; class Terriglobia; order Terriglobales; family Candidatus Korobacteraceae; genus Candidatus Sulfotelmatobacter; species Candidatus Sulfotelmatobacter sp. Next base: position 3,898 of record DASYBM010000008.1, on the reverse strand, counting down.
GCGATTCCTCGCCGCCGTGCAACTTCTGCCCGCCCTTGAGAGCGGAGAAGAAACCCTGGTCGGCGGACAAGCCGTGCTCGAAGGCGTTATGATGCGCTCGCCGCACGCCTGGGCGATCGCCTGCCGCAAACCTTCCGGCGAAGTCGTCACCATGAGCGAGCCGCTGGAGCGCCCCTCGGAAAAACATAAGTGGATGGCCTGGCCCATCCTACGCGGCGTAATGACCCTCGGCTACGCCATGAATCTCGGCTACCGCGCCCTCCGCTTCTCCGCCAACGTAGCCATCGAAGACATCATGCAGGAAGAAGACTCTCATGTGGCAACGACGGACCATGTGGGGACGGACCACGTGGGGACGGACGCATTCGTCCGTCCCGCCGAGCGAAGCAAGGCGGAACCTTCCCAACTGCCGGCAGCAAAATCCTCGGCACCGACCAACTCCCGCGAAAAAGCCGCCACCGTCAGCAACTGGCTGGCGATGGGCAATCTCCTCATCTCCCTCGCCTTCTTCATCTTCATGTACAAATATCTTCCCCTGCTGGCGGCGACGGAGCTAAAAAAGATCGACCCCGCCCTGGGCGGCAGAATTATTTTCAACCTGATCGACGGCGGCATCCGCCTCGTTCTCTTCCTGTTCTTCATCTGGGGCGTATCTCTCTGGAAAGATATTCGACGCGTCTACGAATATCACGGCGCCGAACACAAAACCGTTTTCGCCTTCGAAAACGGTGACCCGCTCACGACAACAGAAGTGCAGAAATATTCCACGTACCATCCCCGCTGCGGCACCAGCTTTCTCATGACCGTGATGCTGATCTCGATCGCCTTCTACATGCTGATCCCGTGGACCACGTTCTGGGCTCGCTTCGCGTCGCGCATCGCGCTGCTCCCCATCATCGCCGGAGTCTCCTACGAGATCATCCGCTTCGCCGCCAAACACCGCGGATCGCTCTTCGCCCTGATGACCGCCCCCGGCCTGTGGCTCCAGCGCATCACCACCAAACCGCCCTCGGACGAAATGGCCCAATGCGCCATCACCGCCCTCGACCAGGCCATGTTGCTGGAAAAAGAGCGCGGCGGCGAGTTGGTGATTGCCTAGGGGTCGTCGGTCGTCAGCCTTCGGTCGTCGGCTAACCCCTACACGCTGATGGGACCAGATTGGAACCACTGCAAAATATTTCTTCGATTCGGCGATCGGCGGATTGTTATATGACGTAACGTTTTTACTCGGAGGAAACCGATGAGCGCATCTTTCCGAGAATTGAGAGTCTGGCAACAAGCCATGGAACTGGCCGTAGTTGTTTATCAGGGAACAGAAGCATTCCCAAAACACGAGCTTTATGGACTAGCCAGCCAAATGCGTCGAGCCGCAGTTTCGGTGCCGAGCAATATCGCCGAAGGCAAGGGACACCGGTCCGATAAGGAGTTCAGTCGGTTTCTGTTTCACGCGCGTGGATCGCTGATGGAGCTTGAAACGCAAATCCTGCTGGCCGGCAAGCTACAATACTTATCGCCGGAGCAGTCGCACAGTTTACAGAGCGCCGCAACTCAAGTCGCCAAGAGTTTGGCCGGCCTCCTGAACGCACTCTCAGAGGCGGCATGACACTTTTTGCTGACGACCGAAGACCGACGACCGAAGACGTTTTCCCATGTTTGAGAGACTCGATCAAATCGAAGCCCGTTACGAAGAGCTGACCCAGGCTCTCGCCTCGCCCGACATCGTCAACGATTCGGCGCGCTACCAGAAGACTGCCAAGGCCCATGCGGAAATCGCGCCCATTGTCGAAAAATATCGCGAATACAAAGACCTGACCAAAGGGATCGCCGACAGCAAGGCCATGCTGGCCGACGAAAAAGATCCCGAGATGCGCGCCTATGCGCAGGACGAACTCACGCAACTCGAAGCCCGCGTCGGCACCGTTGAAGCGGATTTGAAAGTGCTGCTGCTGCCCAAAGATCCCAACGACGAAAAAAATATCATCCTCGAAATCCGCGCTGGCACCGGCGGAGACGAAGCCACCCTCTTCGCCGCCGAAATCTTCCGCATGTACACGCGCTACGCCGAGACGCAGCGCTGGAAGGTCGAAGTGCTGTCATCTTCCGAATCGTCTGCCGGCGGCCTGAAAGAAGTCATCGCCATCATCGAAGGCAACCGCGTCTTCTCTCAGCTCAAATACGAAAGCGGCGTACACCGCGTGCAGCGCGTACCCGCGACCGAGCAGCAGGGGCGCGTCCACACTTCGGCGGTCACCGTCGCCGTGCTGCCGGAAGCCGAAGACGTCGACATCAAGATCGAAGCCAAAGATCTGCGCATCGACACCTTCTGCTCCTCCGGCCCCGGCGGCCAGTCGGTGAACACGACCTACTCGGCGGTGCGCATCACGCACATCCCGACCGGCACCGTGGTGAGCTGTCAGGACGAGAAGTCGCAGATCAAGAACCGCGAGAAGGGCATGCGCGTGCTGCGTGCGCGCCTTTACGAAGTCGAGCAGGAGAAGCAGCAGGCTGCGCTCGCGCAGGAGCGCAAGCAGCAGGTCGGCTCCGGAGACCGGTCAGAGAAGATCCGCACCTATAACTTCCCGCAGAACCGCCTGACCGATCACCGCATCGGCCTGACTCTGCACCAGCTCGCCGAGATCATGGAGGGCAGGCTGCAACCGGTGATCGATGCGGTTGTCGCGCACTTCCAGGCGGAGCGGCTGAAGGCGGAGACGGCCAACATCGCCTAATGCAACGGGTCGTGTCATCCTGAGCGAAGCGAAGGACCTGTAGTGCCAGCGATCTATATTTTGGAAACAACGGTCCATGGGCAAGACGCTACCGACGATGGGTAAACTTACGGCCATCTGCCTCGCAACATTTCTCGCTACGACCGCACACGCACAGCCTGCGCCTGCCCCGCTGTCGTATGACTGCTACCGCACAAAAACGCCGATCCGCATCGATGGCAAGCTGGACGACGCGGCGTGGAAGAAGGCGAAGTGGACCTCCAATTTCGTCGACATCGAAGATGCCAAGAAGCCCGGGGATGCCCAGAAGCCCACGCCGCGTTTCCGCACGCGCGCAAAGATGCTGTGGGATGACCACTATCTCTACATCGCCGCGGAGTTAGAGGAGCCAAACGTCACCGCCACGCTGACGAAACATGATTCCGTCATCTTCAAAGACAACGACTTCGAAGTCTTCATCAAACCGCTGCCGGAGACGGAGAGCTACTACGAATTCGAGATGAACGCGCTCAATACCGGCTGGGACCTCTTTCTGCCGAAGCCATACAGCGAGGGCGGCAAGCCCGACAACAGTTGGGACATCGCCGGACTGAAGACCGAGGTCGCCGTTCAAGGCACGCTGAACAATCCCGGCGATACCGACCGCGGCTGGACACTCGAGATAGCCTATCCTCTGACCGCCTTCAACTCCCGCCAGCCAGTCCCCGTGCCGCAGCCCGGCACCGTGTGGCGCATCAACTTCAGCCGCGTGGAGTGGACGCCCGGCAATCCGAAGGAAGACAACTGGGTGTGGTCGCCGCAGGGCGTCATCAACATGCACGTGCCGGAGCGTTGGGGTTATCTGCACTTCCGCTAGTGCTTGAGGCCCACTCCTCCCTGGCGATGCGGCTGCCTGAGGTGTAAGTCTTTGGGTTCATCGTTTGTAACTCAATCCCTCGCGCGCGATGGCTGGCAATCGAGTTCCGCATCGAGAGGCTTTCCTCAGTCATCATTAGGTGCATGGCCATCACAGCGAATACGGCACTCGCGAACCCGATCTGGCAGGCCGCGACCACGCGCCAGCAGCATCTTGCGTATGGCGAGGGCCCCGTCCGCCGCTTCTACACCGAGGTGGTGCCGCTTGCGGCGTTTGAAAACCACTCGCCGGAAGCAATCGCTGCACTGACCGC